>NZ_JAAVJD010000198.1 GCF_012033735.1 Streptomyces lonarensis
CCCCGGCGGCGCGCGGTCGCTCCGCCGTCGCGCCGCCCGGGGGAGCGGGTCCCCCGAACGGGGAGGCGCCCGCCCGGCGCCCGTTACCGGCACGGAGCAGCGCCGCGCGCCCCGGGTACGGCGGCGGCGCTGCCGCACACGGGTGACCCGGTACGCACATCCGTCCGGGTCGAATCGGCTCGGCGCTTACGAAATCGCACGCCGTGCCGAGCGGTGCCCGTTACGGGTGAAGGCAGCGAGGAAACCCTCCCGTCACCCGTACGGGCGTCAAGGATGGCGACGTCCCAGCCGCTCTCCGCGCCGGTGTCCCACCGGCGTGCGACGGCGGCGTTCACCGTACTTCTGTGGGGGTTCGACCCGTGTACAACTCTGCCTTCCGCCGTCCCGGCCCTCGCCGGGCGGCGACCCTGATCGCCACCGCCCTCCTCCTCAGCAGCGCCGCGCCCGCGGTCGCCACCGGGGCCGAGGAGACCGGCGAGACGGGCAAGGCGAGCGCCGTGGTGCTCCGTTCCGGACTGCAGGTCTCCCTGCTGAACAAGGCCGTCGAGCTGCCACTGGACCTCACCCTCAACGAGGTCGGCGCACCCGAGGGCGGCCAGGAGTCCGCGGAGAAGACCGCGCTCACCGCCACGCTGGACGGCGTCGACCAGGGCCGGCCGTTCCACCTCCTGCGCGCCGACGTCGCCTCCGCGACCGCCACGGTCGACGACGAGACCGCCGTCGGCGAGGTGAAGCTCGTCAACGCCGCCGTCCACGTCCCGGGGCTCCCCGGCACCTCGATCATCTCGGTCGAGTCGGTCACCGCCCGTGCCACCTGCACCGCCGGGGAGCAGCCCGAGGCGCTCGCCGAACTGCCCGCCACCGTCGACGTGCTGGGCACGGAGGTCGCGGTGACCCTCGGCGGCACCACCTCCGTCGACATCCCCGGGGTCGGGACCGTCGAGCTGGCGCTCGCCGCCGAGGAGACGACCGACACCACCGCCGCCGCCACCGCCCTGCAGCTCGACGTCGCGGTCAACCCCCTCAACCTCAACGTCGCCGAGGTCGAGGGGAGCGTCACCCTCGCCGCCGCCGGCTGCGAGAGCCCCGTGGCCGCCCCCGAGCCGGAGCCCGAGCCGGAGCCCGAGGAGCCCGGCAAGACCCCGCAGACCGGGGGCGAGGAGGAGGTCGAGACGAAGACACCCGACCTCGCCGAGACCGGCGGTGACTCCCGCACGCCGATCATCGCCGCCTGCGCCGCCGCCCTGGTCGCCGCCGGAGGCGGTCTGATGTTCCTCCGCCGCCGCAACGCCGGCCGCGACTGACCGACCCGGCCCGGCCGGTCTCCGCTACGGTCCGCCCATGACCGCCCACCGGCCCCCCGCGCCCACCGACCGGCCCGCACCCCCACCGCCGCCCGTCCGGGCCGCCTGGAACCACCTCCTCGCGACCGCCCGCCGCACGGTCGTCGACGGCCTCGTCGTCGGCACCTCGGGCAACCTCTCCGTCCGCGTCGGCGACCTCATCCTGATCACCCCCACCGGGGTGCCCTACGACCGGCTCGGTGCCGCGGACCTCCTCGCCGTCCATCCCGACGGCACCCGGGTCCACGGCACGCTCACCCCCACCAGCGAACTCCCGCTGCACCTCGCCGTGCACCGCGGGACACCGGCGACCGCCGTCGTCCACACCCACGCCCTCCACGCCACCGCGCTCTCCCTCCTCCACGACGAGGTGCCGGCCGCCCACTACGTCGGCGGCCTCCTCGGCGGCACCGTCCGGGTCGCCCCCTACGCCCTCTACGGCAGCCCCGAACTGGCCGACCACACCCTCCGGGCCCTGCGCGACCGCAGCGGGTGCCTGCTGCGCAACCACGGCGCCGTGACCTACGGCACCGGCCCCGCCGAACAGGCCCTGGACCAGGCGTACGACCGCACCGCCCAGCTGGAGTGGCTCTGCCGCCTGTGGCTCACCGCCGCCGCCGTCCCCGGCGCCCGCCCCGCGCTGCTGAGCCCCGACCAGCTCGCCGAGGCCACCGCCCGCCTCGGCGGCTACGGGCAGGGCGCCCCCGCGGACGAGGACTGACACCCCGGACCGCCCCGGACCGCACCGCACCGCAGCCCGCGCGCCCCCGCCCCGCCGCCCGGTGGCCAAGAACCTCACCCTCCCGCGCGCGCCCACTCGCCTCGGCGCCGCCACCCCGTCATGGTGGAGGGCATGCGCGCACGCACCGCGGCGGCGACGACCGCCACCACCCTCCTCGGCTCGGCGGCGGCGATAGCCGTCGCCGGGCGCCGCGGCGGCCGGACCGCCCTGCGGCCGCCCGCCCGCGACGCCGTCCCGGCCGGATTCCGCGGCGGCGGCCTCACCGTGCTCGCCGCCGACGACCGCCACATCACTTTCACTCGCACCCCCGACCCGGTGCCACCCGGCCGCTACGCCGTGACCTGGGCGAGCGGCCGCGCCGAGCTGGGGCCGCCCGAACCCGACACCGGTACCGACGGCACCCCGCGGCGCCGCCTGCTGCGCACCGTCGGCGGCCCGCCCGCCCCCGGGACCCGCCTCACCCTCACCCCCCAGCTCCACACCGGCGACCCGCGCACCGCGCTCGGCATCGACTTCGCCGACACCGCCGTCCCCTCCGAACTCGGCCCGCTCCCCGCCTGGTTCGTCCCCGGCGCCCGCGACCTGTGGGTCATCGCCCTCCACGGCCTGGGCAGCACCCGCTCCTACGCGCTGAACCTGCTGCCGTTCCTCACCGAACTGGGCCTGCCCGTCCTCGTCCCCGCCTACCGGGGCGACCCCGGCACCCGCACCGCGCCCGACCGGCTCAGCCGCCTGGGCGCCACCGAGTGGCGCGACGCCGACGCCGCCCTGCGCCACGCCGCCGCGTACGGCGCGCGCCGCGTGCTGCTCCTCGGCTGGTCGGTGGGCGCCACCATGGCGCTCTACACCGCGGCACGCTCCCCGCTGCACGGCCGCATCGCCGGCCTGGTCCTCGACTCGCCGGTCCTGCACCGCGCCACGACCGTGCGCGCACTGGCCGCCGAGCGCGGCGTCCGCCGCCCGCTGCTGCCGCTGGCCGTCGCCGCCGCGGAGGGCGCGGCCGGCCACGACGCCGCCCCCGACCTGCCCCGGCGCACCTCCGGCGCCCCCCTGCCCACCCTGATCGCCCACGGGCCGGACGACCGGATCGCCCCCTGGGAGCCGTCGCGGGCGCTGGCGGCACGCCACCCCGAGGCCGTCTCCACCTACGTGGCGCGCCGCGCCGGACACGCCGCCGTCTGGAACGCCGACCCCGCCTCCTACGAGGAGGAACTGCGCCGCTTCGTCACCCCGCTGCTCTGATCCCCGGCTCCGAGCCGCCGCACCCCCGCCCACGACGACCGCCGAGCACACCCGGTGACCTCGGCGGTCATCGTGAACGGGGGGTGCGGTTTGGGGAATCGGGGGGCACCAGGAACACTGTTTCCGTGACGTCCCGTACCCCGCGAGACACCAGACTGCGTTCCGTCCCCCGGCCGGCCATCGCGACGGCTCGCCGTTCCGTGGCCGCCGGGCGCTCCCGGCCCGTTCCCCGGCCACCTGCCGCGCTCAAGTCGCAGGAGCGACTGGCACGTCAGGCGCGCGCCGCCCTCGGCGGCGCGGTACGTGCCGCGCGCTGGGCCGTGGCCGTCGGCCGCTCCCCCCTGACCGCCGCCTCCGACGCCGACGGCGCCACCGCGCCCGGCCCCGAACGCGCAGCCGCGGACCTGCGGATGCCGCCGGACCAGCTACAGACCCACTGGGACCGCGCCCGGTTGGCGGGCCTGGTCGAGCTCCACCGCGAGACCGTCCGCGCCGGCTGGCGACTGCGGGCCTGGGACCGCGACGACTCCGCCGTGCTCCGGGGCTGGGTCGCGCTCTTCGACGCCTGGTCGCTCGCCCACCCGGCGCCGCCCGACGCCGACCCGGCGCTGGTCGGTGAAGTCGTCGTCGCGGCACCGCAGTTCCTCTCGGTGATGCACCTCTCGGCGGGGCCGGTCACCGAACCCGTCCTGCTGGAGCTGCTCACCAAGCGGATCGACGAACTCCGCGAGGAGCGGGCCGCCGCCACCGCCGAGGCGAACGGTGGCGGGCAGCGCGCGACCCCGGGCGGGGCCGCCCCCACCGCGGCGGAGCTCACCGAACTCCTCGGCTGGGCGCTCGACGGGTTCGCCGGCGTCGGCGCGCTCACCCGCTGCCAGGACCCGGGCGAGGTGGGGCAGGCCGTGCTCACCCCCCTCGGCAACTGGGCGGTGTGGGTCAAGCTGGAACAGATCTGCGTCGCCGCCCAGAGCCCGGCCGGCGGCAACATCGAGCAGAACGCGGAGGACATGCTGCGCGGCTGCATCCGCCTCACCCCCGGCCCGGCCCGGGACGAGTACCGGGCTTGGCTCGCCGCCCGCACCACCGCTCCCGCCGTGACCGAGCTGCTGACCGCGGCACGCGGCGAGGACGCCCTGATCCGCGCGCTCGCCTTCGAGGCCCTGCGCGTGGTGGGCGGCCCCGCCGAACCCGCGGTCCGGGAGGCGGCGGCCGAGACGGTGCTGCGCCCCTACGCGCTGCTGTGGCTGGCCGAGCACGACGGCGCCGACCCCGAGGACCTGGCGGCCGACGCCTCCGACGTCCTCTCCCGGGAGGAGGCCACCTGGCTCTGGGTCGACACCGCCGCCGCCCTCACCGACCACGGCGAGGGACGGTTGCTGGTGGAGCACCTGGAGACCGCCGGCCACGACTCGGTCCCCCGGCTGCTCGCGGAGATCCGGGCGACCGGCCACCCCCGGACCGTCCAGGTGCTGGTGGCCCTGGCCGCCGCCCTGCCCGACCCGGTGGTCGCCCGCAAGGTCCGTCGCGCGGCGTTCCAGGTCCACACCGGCGAGGCCTGACGCCGTTCGCGTCCCGGACCGCCGCCGTGTCGGCGGTCCGGGACGCGGCCGCGCCCGGGCGCCCGTCGGCCCGGACGCCCGCCCGCCGGCCGCGGCCCGGGGCGTGCTCCGGCACCCGCCGAAACCAGTTGCCGCGGGCCCGTAGACTGGCGCCATGGACACGCTGTTCCTCGTGCATTAGCGGGCCGGACGCCCGCGGCCCCCGCAAGGGTCGGCCGCCGACCCCGACACCCCGCCCGTTCCCCCTGCCTGGAGTTCTGTCCATGATTTCCGCCAACGCCGTGGAACTGCGCGCCGGCGCCCGCGTCCTCATCGAGTCCGCCTCCTTTCGCGTCGCCGCGGGCGACCGCGTCGGCCTGGTCGGCCGCAACGGAGCCGGCAAGACCACCCTCACCAAGTGCCTCGCCGGTGAGGGGACCCCCGCCGGCGGCAGCATCACCCGCAGCGGCGAGGTCGGCTACCTGCCGCAGGACCCCCGCACCGGTGACCTCGACTGCCTCGCCCGCGACCGCATCCTCTCCGCCCGCGGCCTCGACACCGTGATCACGCGGATGCGGGAGAACGAGGACCGCATGGCCAACGGCAAGGGCGCCACCCGCGAGAAGGCCATGCGCAAGTACGAGCGCCTGGAGACCGAGTTCCTCACCAAGGGCGGCTACGCGGCCGAGGCGGAGGCCGCCACGATCGCCGCCAGCCTCGGGCTGCCCGACCGGGTCCTCGGCCAGCCGCTCCACACCCTCTCCGGCGGTCAGCGGCGCCGCGTCGAGCTGGCCCGCATCCTCTTCTCCGACGCCGACACCCTGCTGCTCGACGAGCCGACCAACCACCTGGACGCCGACTCCGTGGTCTGGCTCCGGGACTTCCTGCGGACCTTCCGCGGCGGCCTCATCGTGATCTCCCACGACATCGACCTCGTCGAGACCGTCGTCAACAAGGTCTTCTACCTGGACGCCAACCGCTCCCGCATCGACGTCTACAACATGGGGTGGAAGCAGTACCTCACCCAGCGCGAGGCGGACGAGCGCCGCCGCCGCCGGGAGCGCGCCAACGCCGAGAAGAAGGCGGCGGCCCTGCACTCGCAGGCCGACAAGATGCGGGCCAAGGCGACCAAGGCCACCGCCGCGCAGAACATGGCGAAGCGGGCCGACCGGCTGCTGGCCGGGCTGGAGGAGCAGCGCCGCTCCGACAAGGTCGCCAAGCTGCGGTTCCCCGACCCCGCGCCGTGCGGGAAGACCCCGCTGACCGCCGAGGGGCTGTCGAAGTCCTACGGGTCTCTGGAGATCTTCACCGACGTCGACCTCGCGATCGACCGCGGTTCCCGCGTCGTGATCCTCGGCCTCAACGGCGCGGGGAAGACGACCCTGCTGCGGCTGCTCGCCGGGGTGGAGCCCGCCGACACCGGCAGCGTCACCCCGGGCCACGGCCTCAAGCTGGGGTACTACGCGCAGGAGCACGAGACGCTCGACCCGGACCGCACCGTCCTGGAGAACATGCGCTCCGCCTCGCCCGACATGGACCTGGTGGACGTCCGCAAGACCCTCGGCTCGTTCCTGTTCTCCGGCGACGACGTCGACAAGCCCGCCGGGGTGCTCTCCGGCGGGGAGAAGACCCGGCTGGCGCTCGCCACCCTGGTCGTCTCCTCGGCCAACGTCCTGCTGCTGGACGAACCGACCAACAACCTCGACCCGGCCAGCCGCGAGGAGATCCTCGGCGCGCTGCGCAGCTTCAGCGGCGCCGTCGTCCTCGTCACCCACGACGAGGGCGCGGTCGACGCGCTGGAGCCGGAGCGGATCATCCTGCTGCCGGACGGTGTCGAGGACCTCTGGAGCGCCGACTACGCCGACCTGGTCACGCTCGCCTGACCCGGCCCGCCCGGACCTGACCCGACCCGAGCCCGTCACTCGCGTCCGGCCGGGCCGAACCGGCGTCCGTCGTGCGGGTGAGGTTTTGGTGTGCGCCGGTCACCGTTCCCCCTCCGCCGCCCCGAGCGGCCCACCCGGGCAGCCCCCGGCGCCCGACCGGGCCGCCCCGCGCTGACCTGGCACGACGCCACTCCGCCCGGAGCGCCACCACCCCGGTGGGCCGGCCGTTCCCGGGGCCGTCGTGCCGCCCGCCGATCGCTGTGGCTCACAGCGACCTCGCCGAATGGGTGGCCAGGAAGCCGGTTAGGGGTGATCATGAGAGTTCCAGAGCGCACTTCCTTGAGGAGGCACGGGTGGCCGAGACTCTGAAAAAAGGAAGCCGGGTGACCGGCGCCGCGCGCGAAGAGCTCGCGGCAGACCTCAAGCGGAAATACGAATCAGGCGCGAGTATCCGGGCGCTGGCCGAGGAGACGGGCCGGTCCTACGGATTCGTCCACCGGATGCTCCGAGAATCGGAGGTGAACCTGCGCGGACGCGGGGGAGCCACGCGAGGCAAGAAGTCCGCCGCGTCCTGACACCGTTGAGCGCGGCCCTGTCCGACCGTTACTCTGCCCGGGCGATGACTACCCGTGAGTAACGTTCGGAGGGGTCGATGACACTGCTGGACCAGGACGGGGTACGGGTCACCGTGGACGGCGCCGTCGCCACGGTCACCCTGCACCGCGCCGAGAAGCGCAACGCCCAGACGTTCGCCACCTGGCGGGCGCTGGCGGCTGCGGGGCGAGCCCTGCCGGGCTCCGTCCGGGTGGTGGTGCTGGCTGCCGAGGGCCCGTCCTTCTCCGCCGGGCTCGACCGGCGTGCGTTCACCCCCGAGGGGTTCCCGGGCGAGCCGTCCTTCGCCGAACTGGCGCGGCTGGACGACGCCGCGCTGGACGACGTGATCGCCGGGTTCCAGGAGGCTTTCGCCTGGTGGCGGAGGAACGACATCATCTCGGTCGCCGCTGTCCGCGGCCATGCCATCGGCGCCGGGTTCCAGCTGGCACTCGCCTGCGACCTGCGGGTCTGCGCCGACGACGTCGAGTTCGCGATGCGGGAGACCTCGCTGGGACTCGTCCCCGATCTGGGCGGAACCTCGCCGCTCGTCTCGCTGGTCGGCTACGCCCGCGCGCTGGAGATGTGCGCCACCGGGCGGTCGGTGCGGGCGGCCGAGGCCGAGCGCACGGGCCTCGCCAACCTCGTCGTCCCCGCCGCCGAGCTGGAGTCGGCCACGGCCGACCTGGTGGCGGCGCTGCTGGCCCCACCCCGGGACGCCGTCGTGGAGACCAAGGCCCTGCTGCGGTCCGCCGTCGACGCCGACTACGACACCCAGCGCGGCGCCGAGCGCGCCGCCCAGGCCCGCAGGCTCCGCGACCTGCTGGGCGAGGACGACTGACGCCCCCCCCGATCCTTCAGCCGCCCCACCGAGACCCCGATCGGCCCGCGCCTCGGCGCGGGCCGATCGTGTCCGTGCCGCCCCGTGGAAACCCGAGGCCGGGAGCGGCGCGGTGGTCGGCGCGCCGCTGGCGGAACGACAGATTCCGTTTTGGCGGGACCAGTTCCGTGCAAGGTCCCGGAGTCTGGGTACAGCAATGCTGGAGACCCCGTGTCGGGGACACCGGTTCACCCGCTCGGCGCGGCCCGGGCGAGAGTCGGGCGCCGCCGGTCTAACCTGACACGACCAGCGGGTCCGGCTCGCCGGAGCGACCCGGACCGGAACGAGGAGGCGCAGTGACCGAGACGACGACGACCGACCTGGCGAAGGACGATCGATCGAACTCCGCCAAGCCGCTGGCGAACCGACGCGGCACCGGTGACCCCGCCACCCGTGGGAAGACCACCATCGCCGACGGCGTCGTCGCCAAGATCGCCGGCCTCGCCGCGCGGGACGTCGTGGGCGTCCACGCCATGGGCACCGGACTCGCCCGCACCTTCGGCGCCGTCCGCGACCGCGTCCCCGGCGGCACCAAGTCCGCCACCCGCGGCGTCAAGGCCGAGGTCGGCGAGGTGCAGACCGCGCTCGACCTCGACATCGTCGTCGAGTACGGCGTCTCGATCGCCGAGGTGGCCCGCACCGTGCGCGAGAACGTCGTCTCCGCCGTCGAACGCATGACGGGGCTGGAGGTCGTCGAGGTCAACATCAACGTCGGCGACGTGAAGCTCCCCGAGGACCTGGAGGACGAGGCGGAGGACGAGAGCCGCCCGCCGCTCCAGTGAGCCGTGCGCCCTCGCACCACCAGGGACAAACCCCGGACCGTCAGGACCGGTGAGTGAAGGAGCGGAAGATGAGCATGGCCGTCGTGGGCATGATCGCGGGCATGGCACTCGGGTTCGCCGGCTATTTCGGCGGGTTCGGTGCCTTCCTGCTGGTCGCCGCGCTCGGCGCCGTCGGCTTCGTCGCCGGCCGGTTCGCCGAGGGAGATCTACAGCCGGGGGACTTCTTCCGGCCGGGGGAGCGCAACCGCGACAATGAACGACGCCTCTGAGGTCGCCGCCGCGCCGGTGCCCCCGGCCGAGCGCGGCGCCACCCGCATCGCCGAACGCGTCGTCGCCAAACTGGCCGCCCAGGCCGCCCGCGAGGCACTCAGGGAGACCGCGGCGCACCCCGCCGCGGCCCCCGCCCCACGGGCGGGCGGCAGCCGCTACCCGGAGGCCCACGTCTCGCTGCGCGGCTCGGCCACGCCGGGCAGCGGCGAGGTCGCGGACATCCGCGTCGGCGTCGAACTCGACTACCCCACCGACATCGGCGCCCGCTGCCGTGCGGTCCGCAACCGGGTCGAGGTCCGGGTCCGCGACCTCGCCGGGATGCAGACGCCGGGCATCGAGGTCGACGTCGTCGGCCTGTACTCCGAGCACCTCACGGCCGGCGGGAGGGTGCGGTGAACGACCGCGGCAACGCCCCCGAACCCGGCCCCGCCGCCGGGTCGGCGAGGTGCTGGCGACGGTGGTGTCGCTGATCAACCCCGGTGTGCTGATGATCGCCGGCGACCTCGCGGGCCCGCCCTTCCTCACCGGCGTGCGGG
>NZ_JAAVJD010000199.1 GCF_012033735.1 Streptomyces lonarensis
GTCGCCACGACGGTGCGGCGGCGTCGCCGTGTCCCGGCGCCGCCCGGCCCGGGCGCGGCCGCTGCCGTGGGGGTGCCCGTCCGGGTGCCGGTGAAGCTGCCGGTCGCTCTGCCCACCGTCGGGGGCACCGCTCCCTAGCGTTGTCGTCGGGGCCGCAGCGCCACCCGCGCCGCCCCCGACCCCCTAACCCGCACCGCCCCCGCACCGCCCCCGCACCGCCCCCGCACCGCCCCCGAACCGACGGTGCTGCCGCCCGGCGCCGGAACCGCCACCGCCCCTGTCCGTCTGGAGGACGTGATATGACCGCAACCGGCCAGCCGGTGACCGTGCCCGCCCCGGAGAGAACCGCCGGCGGCCCCGTGCCGTCCGCGGTGGTGGACGGCGGGCCTGCCCCCGTCGTCGCCTCCGTCCTGGAGCAGATCGTGGCGCGGACCCTCGCTGACCCGTCGCACCCGGCGGTGGAGCACGGCGGAACCACCCTCAGCTACGGGGAGTTGGCGCTGGCCGTGGCGCTGCGCGCCGAGGAGCTGACGGCGGCGGGCGCCGCCCCCGGCCGGCTGGTGGCGGTCTGCCGCCCCCGCTCGGTGGAGACCGTGGTGACGCTGCTGGCCGTGCTGCGCTCCGGCGCCGCCTACCTCCCGCTGGACCCGACCGCACCCGAGGCCCGCACCGCCGCCATCCTCGGCGACGTCTGCGGCGCGCAGGCCCCGTCGGTCGCCGCCGTCGCGGAGGCCGGCGCCGTGGTGCTGCCCGGGCCGGGGGTGGCGCCGAGCGCCGCCTACGTCGTCTATACCTCCGGCTCGACCAGCACCCCCAACGGCGTCGTCGTCGGCGGCCCCGCGCTGGCGCAGTTCGCCGCGGGCGCCGCCGAGCGCTACGGCGTCACCGCGCGGGACAAGGTGCTGCAGTTCGCCCCCCTCCACTTCGACGCCAGCGTCGAGGAGTTGTTCGTGACGCTCACCGCGGGCGCCACGCTGGTGCTGCGCGAGGAGGAGCAGCTGGACGCCGCGGAGCTGCTCGGCGGCTGCGCGGAGCGCGGGGTCACCGTGCTGGCGCTGCCCACCGCCTACTGGCACGAGCTGACGTACTGCCTCACCGGTGGTGAGGTGCGGCTCCCGGAGGCGATCCGGACGGTGGTCATCGGCGGTGAGGCCGCTCTCCCCGAGCGCGTCGCCCAGTGGAACGCGCTGGTCGGCCCGGAGGTCCGGCTCTTCAACACCTATGGCCCGACCGAGGCGACCGTCGTCGCCACCGTCGCCGAGCTGACCGGTCACACCGGCGGCGCCGTCCCGATCGGGCTGCCGCTGGCGGGCGTCCGCGCCGCTGTGGTGGACGGGGAGCTCTGGCTGCTCGGTGCCGGTCTCGCCGAGGGCTACCTGGGGCGGGAGGAGCTGACCGCCGCGCGGTTCACCTCGCTGGCCGGCGAGCGCGCCTACCGCACCGGTGACCGCGTGGTCCTGCGGGAGGACGGCCTGCTCGGCTATCTGGGGCGCGTCGACGGCGAGTTGAAGATCAACGGCCACCGCGTCGACCCGGGTGCGGTGGAGTCGGTGCTCAGCGGCCACCCCGCCGTGCGGGAGGCCGCGGTGGTGCCGCAGCAGACCTCGGGCGGCGCCACCCAGCTGGTCGCCTTCGTGGTGACCGGCCCCGAGGGGGACGCGGCGCCCGTCACGGAGGAGGAGCTGCGGGACCGGGCGGCGGCGGAGCTGCCCCGCGCCGCCGTCCCGGGGCTCGTCGCGTTCGTCGGGGAGCTCCCCCACACCTCCTCCGGCAAGATCGACCGTCGCCGCCTCGCGCAGCTGCCCGCGCGCGCCGGGCGGGCCGCAGCGGCCGCGGCACCGGCGGCACGCCGCGACACCGAGGGGCTGGTGCGGTTCGACGAGGAGGTGCTGCCGGCGGAGGACCGGGTGCCGCTCTCCTTCGCGCAGCAGCGCCTGTGGTTCATGAACCGGCTGGAGGGGCCGTCGCCCGCCTACAACGTGCCGGTGGTCCTCGCCTTCGACGGTGTGCCGGACGCGGTCGCGCTGGAGGAGGCACTGCTGGACGTCGTGGAGCGCCACGAGTCGCTGCGGACCGTCTTCCCGGCCCCCGACGGCGAGGCCTACCAGCACGTGGCCGCCACCCCGGACCGGCTGCTCACCGTGCGGGAGTGCGGCACCGCGGAACGGGACGGCCTGGTCGAGCAGTTCACCGCGCAGGGCTTCGACCTGGCGGCGGAGCTCCCGCTGCGCGCCCGCCTGTTCGTGCCCGACGCCGGGGGCGCCACGCTGGTGCTGCTGATGCACCACGTCGCCACCGACGGCTGGTCGCTGCCGCCGCTGATGCGGGACCTGGACACCGCCTACCGGGCGCGGAGCGACGGCGGCGTCCCGCAGTGGGAACCGCTGCCGGTGCAGTACGCCGACTTCTCGCTGTGGCAGCAGGAGGCGCTGGGCGACCCGGAGCGGCCGGACTCGGTCGCCGGGCGCGAGATCGCGTTCTGGCGGTCCGAACTCGACGGGCTGCCACCGGTGGTGGAACTGCCGCTGGACCGGCCGCGGCCGCTGGAACCGACGCACCACGGCGCCACCCTCGGCGCCGCGCTGGACGCCGAGGCGCACGACCGGCTGCTCGCCCTCTGCTCCGACCACGGCGCCTCGCTGCTGATGGGCGTGCAGGCGGCGTTCGCGGCCGCGCTGCACCTGGCCGGCGCCGGCCCGCAGATCCCCCTCGGCACCCCGGTCGCCGGCCGCGCCGACGAGGCGCTGCACGACCTGGTCGGCTTCTTCGTCAACACCCTGACGCTGCGCACCGACCTCTCGGGCGACCCCGACCTCACGACGCTGGTGGAACGGGTCCGCGACGGCAACCTCGGCGCCTACGCCCACAGCGAGCTGCCCTTCGACCTGCTGGTCGAGCACCTCAGCCCGGCGCGCTCGCTCGCCTGCCACCCGTTCTTCCAGGTGACGGTGGCGGTGCAGCGCGACACCGGCGCCGCCCTCCCGCTCGGCGGGCTCCGCGCCGTGCTGGAGCCGGCGGGTCTGAACTCGGCCCAGTTCGACCTGGCGCTGGTCGCCGTGGACGAGCGGGCCGACGACGAGCGCCCCGCCGGGCTCCACCTCTGGCTCCAGTACAGCGCCGACCTCTTCGACGCCGGAACGGTGCAACTGCTGCTGGACCTCTGCCTCCGCGTGCTGCGCGCCGCCGGAGACCGGCCGGCCGAGCCGCTGTCGGCGCTGGGGCTGCTGACCGAGGAGGAGCGCGCGGCGCTGGACGCCCGCCGCGCCGCGCTCGCGCCGTTCTGGCTGCGGCTGCGGCCCCGGCACCCGCTGCTGCCCGACGGGCCCGGGCGGACCCCGCACCGGCACGACCGCGTGACGGAGACCGCGACGGCCACGGGGGCGGGGACGGAGGTGCTGGTGGTCGACGCGGAGGACGCCTTCACCGCGATGCTGGCGCACGTGCTGCGCGCCACGGGGCGCGCGGTGCGGGTGGTCCCGGTCGGGCGGCTCACCGACGGGCTGCCGCAGGACCACCGCGGGCCGGTGGTCCTCGGCCCGGGGCCGGGCGACCCCGCCGACCCCGACGACCGGCGCATCGGCGCGCTGCGCCGGCTCGCCACCGGGCTGCTCGCCCACCACGGCGGCGGCGTGGTGGGGGTCTGCCTGGGGCACCAGCTGCTCGCCACCGCCCTGGGGCTCGCCGTGGAGCGGCTGCCCGCACCGGCACAGGGTGTGCAGCGGGAGGTGGAGCTGTTCGGCCGGCGGGAGACCGTGGGGTTCTACAACTCGTTCACCGCCCGCTGCGACGACGAGACCGCCGCCGAACTCGCCGCTCACGGCGTCACGGTGGCCCGGGACACGGACGGCACGGGGGTGCTCGCGCTGCGCGGCCCCGGCGTCGCGGGGGTGCAGTTCCACCCCGAGTCGGTGCTGACCCTCGACGGGCCCCGCATCCTCGACGAGCTGCTCACCGCGGCGGCCCGCCGGGGCGGGGTGCCCGCCCGCTGAGCTGAGAGCGTGCGTGAGACCCGCGCCGGATCAGCTCACGGCGTCGGACGCGGTCAGCCGCACGGCGGAGGGCCCTCGTACCGGCTCGTCCGCGGGCGTCTCCGACGACGCAGCAGCCGGCCGTGACCGGCGGCGGCGCGGGCCCGGCACGGGGCCCCACACGCTCCGGGCCAGGGCGCGAGCGCGCGGACGCGGGACCGCCCGGCCTCAGTCGTCCGTCAGACCCCGCTCGATGGCGAACCGCACCAGCTCCACGCGGTTGTGGAGCTGGAGCTTGCCGAGGGTGTTCTGCACGTGGTTCTGGACCGTCCGGTGGGAGATCACCAGCCGTTCGGCGATCTGGCGGTAGGTGAGCCCCTTGGCCACCAGCCGCAGCACCTCGGTTTCCCGATCGGTCAGCTGGGGCACGGCGTCCGCGGCGGCCTCCGGCCCCGGACGGGTCCCACCGGACGCCAGCCGCCGGTACTCCCCCAGCACCAGTCCGGCCAGCCCCGGCGTGAAGACGGGTTCGCCGGCGGCGGTGCGCCGCACCGCGTCCAGCAGTTCCCCGGCATCGGCGGACTTCACCAGGTAGCCGGTGGCACCGGCCTTCACCGCCTCCAGGACGTCCTCCTGCTCCCCGCTGGCGGAGAGCACGAGCACCTTCGGCGCGGCGGCGCCCGCCGCGCCCGCCAGGCGGCGGCAGACCTCCGCCCCGGGCAGCCCCGGCAGGTTCAGGTCCAGGACCAGGACCTCCGGGCGGGCCGCCAGCGCGCGGCGGACGGCCTGCGGGCCGTCGCCGGCGGTGGCGACCACGTCGAGCCCGGCGGCGGCCAGGTCGCGTGCCACGGCGTCGCGCCACATCGGGTGGTCGTCGACGACCATCACCCGCAGGGCCTGTGCAACCCCGCCCTCGTCGGCCTGCGGCGTCCCGCCGGCCGCGCTGATCCCACTCATCGCTTCGGCACCTTCAGTTCGACCTCCGTCCCCTGGCCCGCGACCGACTCCCAGGTCGCGGTGCCCCCGATCTCCCGCAGCCGGCCGCGGATCGACAGCGAGACCCCCATCCTGCCCTCGGCCTCCGCGGCGGCGAGCCTGCCGGGGGCGATACCGGGACCGTCGTCGCGCACGGTCACCACGACCTCCCCGGGTTCGTCCTCCAGCAGTATCCAGGCGCGGCCACCGCTGCCGTCCGGTCCGCCCGCGTGGTGCCACACGTTGTCCAGGGCCGCGCCGACGGCCGCGTCCAGCTCACGGGCCGTGCCGGCCGGCAGCGGCACCCGGCCGGCGGGGGCGGAGAAGGTGACCCGCGCGGCCTCCCGGCGGGCCAGCAGCGCGCGCAGGTCCGTCTCGCCCTCGTCCGCCCCCTCCTCCACAGCCCGGTGGCCGGGCGCCGCGGGGTTCGGTGCGCAGCGGGGGGCGGGGAGCGCGTCCGCGCCGGGCGGGGGGCCGCCGTGGATCAGCCGGCGCAGCGCCTGTTCCTGCTCCTCCGCGAGCCGTCCCAGTTCGACGGCGGCCGGGTCCTCGGCGTCCGCCCGGCGCCGGACCATGGTGAGCACCTGCAGCACCCCGTCGTGGATGTCGCGCGCCAGCCGCTCCCGCTCCCGGGTGGCGGCCTCGATCCGCAGCGCGCGGGCGAGGGTGCGCTCGCTGGCCCGCGCCACCTCCACCACGTAGCCGATGGCGATGGAGGCGAGCCACACCAGCAGCACGTTGTGCACCGTGGCGCGGCCGAAGCCGGCGGTCGCGAGGTTGGCGGCGCCGACGACCGCCGACGCCACCGCGGCCCAGCGCCAGCCCGCCTTGACGGCGAAGGCCAGCACCGAACCGGCGACCCAGACGGAGGGCAGCGTCGGGGTGACCGCGTCGGCCGGGTCGGCGACCGGGCTGAGCAGGATGCCCGCCACGGCGACGGTGAGATCCCCGGCGAGGAACGCCGGGGTGCAGCGGTCCGCACCGAGCGTCCGCCGGATGGTCAGCGCGGTCCAGACCACCAGCACGGCGATGTAGCCGACCGCCACGCCGGGGCGGCCGCTGTCGGTGTAGTCGCCCCACGCCAGGACCAGCAGTCCGACGGCGTAGGCCGTGGTGATCGCCCGGTAGCCCGTCAGCGCCCGCCACAGCGGACGCTCCACGGACATCGCGGCTTCCTCCCGCTGCTCGGGCACCGCCACCCTCCCCGCCCCGCGCCTCCCCGGCGCGTCCTCGCCACCGGTCAGGCCGGCGGCGTCTCCCGCTTGCGCTCGGCGCGCTGCTCCTCCAGCCGGTCCTGCTCCGCCCGCTCCCAGGAGCGGCGCTCGGCCTTCTCCGCCCGCTCCACCTCGGCCTGGGCCTTGGCGGCCTCCTCAATCTGGCGCTTGGCGGCGGTGGCGTAGATGTCCACGTACTCCTGGCCGGAGAGCTTCATGATGGCGTACATGACCTCGTCGGTGATGGAGCGGAGGATGAACCGGTCGCCCTCCATGCCCTGGTACCGCGAGAAGTCGAGCGGCTTGCCGAACCGGATGCCGGGCCGCAGCAGCTTGGGCATCACCTTGCCGGGCGGCTGGATCTTCTCGGTGTTGATCATGGCGACCGGGATCACGGGCGCTCCGGTGGCCAGGGCGACGCGCGCGAGCCCGCCGGGCTTGCCGCGGTACAGCCGGCCGTCGGGCGAACGGGTGCCCTCGGGGTAGATCCCGAACAGCTCGCCGCCCTCCAGCACCTGGATGCCGCTGGCGATCGCCGCCTCACCGGCACCGCGCGCCCCGGAGCGGTCGACGGGCAGCTGACCGACCCCCTTGAAGAAGGCGGCCGTCAACCTCCCCTTGACCCCGGGGGTGGTGAAGTACTCCGCCTTGGCGATGAAGGTGACCTTCCGGTCGAGCACCGCCGGGAGGAAGAACGAGTCGGAGAAGGAGAGGTGGTTGCTCGCCAGGATCGCCGGCCCCTCCGAGGGGACGTGCTCCCTGCCCTCCACCCAGGGGCGGAAGGCGACCTTGAGCCCCGCCCCCACGGACATCTTCATCGTGCCGTACAACACCCCGGAAACCTCCTGTGTTCTTCCGGGCACGACCTTACTGGGCTTTCGGCCCGGCGTCGGCGTCCGTACGGCAGTCGGACTGCCGGGGCCCGGGGGTGGACGCGTGGGCGGCCTCTCTGCCGAAGAGGGCGCGAACGTTCTAGGGTGAGGGGGCACCGCACCGCGCATCACCGGGTACCCGCAGCGGGACCCCGGGCACCACCGTCCGCCGGTGCGTCCGGCGGTGCCGTGCCGCTCGGAGCGGGCGGCACACCCCGCCGCACGGGCACCGCCCAGGCCACCGATCGGAGCCGCCCCATGCCGCTCGTCCCCGGCACCGAACCCTTCTCCCGCGAGGGCTCGGCCACCGGCATCCTGCTCTGCCACGGGTTCACCGGGAGCCCGGCCTCGCTGCGGCCCTGGGCCGAGCACCTCGCGGCGCGCGGGCACACCGTCTCGCTGCCGCTGCTGCCCGGCCACGGCACCCGCTGGCAGGAACTCCAGCGCACCGGCTGGCAGGACTGGTACGGCAGCGTGGACCGCGAGCTGAGACTGCTGCGGGACCGCTGCGAGGAGGTCTTCGTCGTCGGGCTCTCCATGGGCGGGGCGCTCGCGCTGCGACTCGCCGCCCGGCACGGCGACGCCGTCGCCGGGGTGGTGGTCGTCAACCCCGCCGTCACCTTCCCCCGGGTGAAGGGCTGGGCGCTGCCGGCCCTGCGCCACCTGGTGCCCACCACCCGGGGCATCGTCGACGACATCGCCCGCGGCGGGGTCGCCGAGGGCGGGTACGACCGGGTCCCGCTGCACGCCGCCAACGCGATGCGGCAGCTCACACGGCTGCTGCGCGGGGACCTGCCCCAGGTGACCCAGCCGCTGCTGGTGCTGCACAGCCGGGTGGACCACGTGGTGCCGCCCTCGGACTCCGCCGTGGTGCTGGGCGCGGTGTCGTCCACCGACGTCACCGAGATCGTGCTGGAAGACAGCTACCACGTCGCGACGTTGGACCATGACGCGGAGCGCATCCACCAGGAGACCGATGCGTTCATCAGCCGGCTGACGACACGGGAAGGCCGTACGTGACGGAACGTGACAAGGAGCGCGGCGACGGCCGCGATCCGCTCGACGAGGAAGCGGCCTGGGCGCAGATCGTGGCCGGTTACGGCGAGACCCCCCGGGCGCCCGGGGACACGACCGAGCCGCCGGAGGAGACCGCCCGGCGGGAGGACGGGGAGGACGCTCGACAGGACGACCGAGCGGACGACGCCCGGTCCGAGGACGACCGGGACGGTCCCGTTCCCGGGGTGTGGCACCCGGACGCGGTGCCGGACCACGGCGCGGGCGGCTCCGGCGGCCACGGAAGCAGCGGCGACCGGGTCACCGGCGGTGACGACGGTCCGGTGGGCTCGGACGCCGACCGCGGCGCCGACGGCCCCGGCGACGGCGAGCCGGGCGACGGTGACGCGCGCACGGCAGCGGCCGGCGACGGGGCGGCGGCCGGGGCAGGGGCCGGGGCAGGGGCCGGCACGGCGCTGCCCGGTGAGGTCAACCGGCTGGACGCCCACGGCCAGTGGGAGGGGCCCGGGCCCCGCGACTGGGCGCCGGAGGAGGAAGAGGGCGAGGGCCGCTTCGTTCCGCCGGAGCCGCCCCCGCTGCCCGAGACCGACATGATCACCCGGTTCGCGTGGCTCGGCGTGATCGGCGGTCCGGTACTGCTGGTGGGCTGTGCGGTGCTCGGGGTGGACCTGACGTGGTGGCTCACCACGGCCGGGGTCGGCGGGTTCCTCGGCGGCATGGCCACCCTGGTGCTCGGGATGCGGGACGACCCGGACGACGAGTGGACCGATCCGGGCAGCGGCGCCGTCGTCTGACCGACGGTCGGCGGCGCGCGGGCGGCAGTGGCCGGCCCCGCGCCGCCGACCGCGGGTCCGCCACAAGCGTGCCGTTCAGGGCGTGCCGTTCACCGGTTCCCCGACCCGCAGCACGGCGAGCACCGGCAGGTGGTCGCTGGCCGCCCGCAGGTCGGCCCCGGTCGGGCCGCCCGCCCCCGGCGACGGGACGCCGCAGCGCAGGAACTCCACCCCGGGCCCCGCGAGCACCGCGTCGATGGAGCGGTCGGGCGCGGCGGCGGGGAAGGTGAGCCGCCCGTCGATCGGTGCCTCGTCGAAGCCGTCGCGCAGCGTCCGGCCGAGCACGATCCTGGCGGGGCCGCCCGGGCGCTCGTTGAGGTCCCCGGCGAGCACGAGCGGCGCGCCCCGGGCCAGTTCGGGCAGCCGCTCCCCCAGCAGGCGGGCGTGGCGGCGGCGTTCGGCGGCCGCCAGGCCGAGGTGGCAGGCGGCTACGGCGACGCGGGCCCGCCCGAGCCGCAGTACCGCCAGCGCCACCGCCCGGCGGTGCAGCCCGGGGGTCGGCGGCAGCGGCAGGTCGACGGCGTGCTCCACCAACGGCCGCAGCGTGGTGAGGACCGCGACGCCTTGGGCGGGGGCACCGCCGGCGACGAGGTGGAGGCCGGTCGCCCGGCCGAGCACGGCGGTGCGGTGCCGCCAACGGACGAACCGCGGTGCCTCCTGGAGGCAGACCACGTCGGGGGCGGTCGCGCGGATCACCCGTGCCAGGGCGGCGGTGTCGTCGCGCAGCGAACGGACGTTGTAGCTGAGCAGGCGCAGCTCGGACATGTGGCGACTCTAGGCCGCGCGGGACCGGCCGGCCCGCACCGCGCCGCTGGGAGGTGGCATCCACGGCCGGCCGCCGGCCCGCCCGTGGCACGGCCCGCCCCCGGCACGGCCCGCCCGCCGTACCGTGGGGGGTACGGGGG
>NZ_JAAVJD010000019.1 GCF_012033735.1 Streptomyces lonarensis
TCGCCGCGGGGCGCGGCGCGCGGGTGCCAGTCGCCGCCACGGTGACCCAGGGTGGCGGCGGGCGATCGCGACCGCCCGACCCCGGGACGGCAGCACTGCCGGCCACGCGTCGCCGCGCGGCGCGGGACCCCGGCGTTCGCCCGTCCGCCATGGGGGAAACCGGGTGACGGGCGATCGGCGCCGTGCCACCATGGAATCCGAGGCCGCCCGGGGAATCCCACCGACCGGCCACGCGTTGTCACTGAGACCGCGCCCCCGCACGTCGGCCCGCCAGGGCCGACGGGGCGTGGCTCGACCGGACGAAAGGACCCCGTTGACCCACTCTTCAGCCCCTCAGGAGAACCAGCCCCGCACCACGGACCGCCGGGCCGACGCCCTGATGGAGGAGGACGTCTCCTGGAGCGCACTGACCGCCGAACGCGACGGCGACCAGTTCGACCGCGAGGAGCGCGCCGCGCTGCGCCGCGTCGCGGGACTGTCCACCGAGCTGGAGGACGTCACCGAGGTCGAGTACCGGCAGCTCCGGCTGGAGCGCGTCGTCCTCGTCGGCGTGTGGACCTCCGGTACGGCCGCGGACGCCGACAACTCCCTCGCGGAGCTGGCGGCGCTCGCCGAGACGGCCGGCGCGATGGTCCTCGCCGGTGTGACCCAGCGCCGCGACAAGCCGGACGCCGCGACCTACATCGGGTCCGGCAAGGCGCAGGAGCTCCGCGACATCGTGGCGGAGCACGCCGCCGACACGGTCGTCTGCGACGGTGAGCTGAGCCCCGGCCAGCTCATCCACCTGGAGGACGTCGTCAAGGTCAAGGTGGTGGACCGCACCGCCCTGATCCTCGACATCTTCGCGCAGCACGCCAAGTCCCGTGAGGGCAAGGCGCAGGTGGCGCTCGCGCAGATGCAGTACATGATGCCGCGGCTCCGCGGCTGGGGTCAGTCGCTCTCCCGGCAGATGGGCGGCGGCGGCTCCGGTTCCTCCGGCGGCGGCATGGCGACCCGCGGCCCCGGTGAGACCAAGATCGAGACCGACCGCCGGCGCATCCGCGAGAAGATGGCCAAGCTCCGCCGCGAGATCGCCGAGATGAAGACCGGCCGGGACGTCAAGCGGCAGGAGCGGCGCCGCAACAAGGTGCCGTCGGTGGCCATCGCCGGGTACACCAACGCCGGCAAGTCCTCGCTGCTCAACCGGTTGACCGGCGCGGGCGTCCTGGTCGAGAACGCGCTGTTCGCGACCCTGGACCCCACCGTCCGCCGGGCGGAGACGCCCAGCGGACGCCAGTACACGCTGGCCGACACCGTCGGGTTCGTGCGGCACCTGCCGCACCACCTCGTCGAGGCTTTCCGCTCCACCATGGAGGAGGTCGGCGACTCCGACCTGATCCTGCACGTGGTGGACGGCTCGCACCCGGCGCCGGAGGAGCAGCTCGCCGCCGTGCGGGAGGTCATCCGGGATGTCGGCGCCCAGTCGGTGCCGGAGATCGTGGTCATCAACAAGGCGGACGCCGCCGACCCCCTCGTCCTCCAGCGGCTGGTCCGCGCCGAGCGCCGTTCCATGGTGATCTCCGCCCACAGCGGCGCGGGCATCGAGGAACTGCTGGCCCGGATCGACGACGAACTGCCGCGCCCGGCGGTGGAGCTGGACCTGGTGGTGCCGTACACCTCCGGCGCGCTCGTCTCCCGCGCGCACAGCGAGGGTGAGGTGCTGGAGGAGGAGCACACCGGCGAGGGCACCCGCCTGTGGGCCCGTGTCCACGAGGAGTTGGCCGCGGAGCTCCGCTCCGCGGCGGGCGTCCCGGTCTGACGGCGACCCGACCCACCCGGCGAGACGGGGGTGCACCGTGCGACGCACGGCGCACCCCCGTCCCTGTCGGTACCGCCCCGTCCGTCCGGTGAGCCACCGGACGCCGGCGGGGCGGAACGGCGCGGTCCGCCCTCCCGGGCCGTTCCCAGCCCCGGCAACTGCCGCCGGCGGCCGTGCCCCTGACACCGGCCGGCGCCGGTCCGGACCCGAGTGACGGCGGTCACGGCCGCGTCCCGGTGCGCTTGCGTAGGCTTGCACCGACGTCGAGACGGGCCCGCCGTGGCCGGGGGAGTAGGCCCCGGCCACGGCGGACCCGCGCCGACGACGTCGGCAAGCGGTTCCCACGCGGGTGGTGCCCGGGGCGCGTCCCCGGGTGAGCCGGCCCTCGCCGGGTGACCGGATCGCCCCTGACCTGCAAGGAGCAGGCAGGGAGCCTAGGTGTAGGAGTACCTCGATGATGCGCACGATGTTCAAGTCCAAGATCCACCGCGCGACGGTGACCCATGCGGATCTGCACTACGTGGGCTCGGTGACGGTGGACGCCGACCTGATGGACGCCGCGGACCTGCTGCCGGGGGAACTCGTCCACATCGTCGACATCGACAACGGCAGCCGCCTGGAGACCTACGTCATCGAGGGGGAGCGGGGCACCGGTGTCATCGGCATCAACGGCGCCGCCGCGCACCTGGTCGAACCCGGCCACCTCGTGATCCTCATCAGCTACGCCCAGGTCGACGACGCGGAGGCGCGCTCGCTGCGCCCCCGCGTGGTGCACGTCGACGCGGGCAACAAGGTGGTGGAGCTGGGCGCCGACCCCTCCGCCCCGACGGAGGGCACCGAGCGCAGCCCGCTCTCGGTCGCCCGCGTCTGACCGCCCCGGCCCGCGTCTGACCGCCCGAAGCGCCGTTGCCGGTGGCGGTACGCAGCGGCTCGACGTCCGGGCGGTCCAAGGGGACAACACACGGGACGGGCCCGCGACCTGCCACGTGCCGACGTGGTGGTCGCGGGCCCGTCCCGTCGCCGCTGGGAGGTGCGCCCCCGGCGTCAGCCCTGGCGGATGACGTCGAAGACCTCCTCGGCCGAGGCGTCCAGCCGCGGCCCGGCCAGCCAGGTGCTCGTCACCGGGCCGATGGAGTTGACGGAGACCAGCCGGGGCTCGCCGCCGTCGGCCGTAAGCCACGGCCCGCCGGAGGAGCCCGCGGTCATGGTGCAGCCCAGCACGTACATCACGGGCTCGGCGGCGTCCAGCGACAGCCGCGTCGGGTCGCCGGTGCAGCTGTGCATGACCTCGCCGTCGAACGGCTCGGACTGCGGGTAGCCGTAGTTCTGCAGGGTGCCGAGGCCGGCGACGGCCGGGGCGTCGAAGTCGATCTCGTAGGCGACGCCGGTCTGCTCCTCCAGGGAGCTGCCGTCGCCCTCCTCCTGCTCGACCCGCAGCACGGCGAAGTCCTGGTGAGCGCCGTTGCCGCCGTCCATGGTGCCGTTCTCGATCCAGTAGTTGGTGGTCGCCACATCGGCGGCCCACCACAGACCGAACGGCGCGACCTGCTCGAACGGGTTCTCCGCGGGCTGGTCGACGAAGTCCTGACCGCCGTCGTTGTAGGCGGGCACGAACATGACCTGACGGAACCAGCCGCCCTCCACGCCGGCGTGGACGCAGTGACCGGCGGTGGCAACGAGGTTCGAGGCTCCCAGGTTGTCCGGGTCCTGCACGACAGCGGCCGAGCAGACCCCGGTGCCCTCGGGGGTCTCGAAGAACAGCTTCCCGACGCCCGGGTTGTTCTGGCTGTAGGGGGTCGCGGCGCGGTCGGCCTGGTACGGCGCGGGGAACGGGTCGGTGACGCCGCGGTCCTCGGCGGGGTCGCCCGTCTCGGGGGCGGACTCCTCCTCCTCGATGTCGTTCTCGTCCACCGAGTTCTCCTGGCCGCCCGCCTCCTCCATGCGCTCGCGGTCCCAGAAGTCCTCGATGATGATGCCGATGTACTCGCCGGCCTCGCGGAGCCAGTTCTCGGAGTCCCAGTCGGCCCAGGCCCCGTCCTTCCACTGCTCGACGTCGACCTCGATCGGCAGCCGGTCGATCAGCTCGCCGAGCCGGTCGCCCCCTCCGGCGCCCTCGCCTGCGGCGTCCTCCGTCGGGTTCTTGCCCTGATCGCTCGAGTCGTCGCCCGGCCCGCACGCCGAGGCGGTCAGCGCGAGCACGGTCACCGCGGCGATCGCGGCCCCGGCCGCCCTGCGGCGCCCCGGTCCCCTGCGAATCGATGACATGAGCCAACTCCCCCTGAGGTGTACGTGTGGAGGACCTGGCGACGGGCGGCAGGTCCAGCGGCTGTGGGATGTCCCCACTATGCCGGTCTCCCAGGGGACGGCCACAGCCGGGTCCCCGGTTCCCGTTTCCCCCCGCGGCACCAGGAAAAGAACTTCGACGAGGGCCGTGTTCGGACGCCGGGAGCGTCGTTTGCCCGGCTGAACCGTCCCCCGCCGGGTACGGGCCAGTTGCGTCCGCGCACACGCCACCAGTCGACGAAGGAGGGAGGCGCGGACTGCCCCGCCGACTTCTGCCCCCGGGCCGGCGCGGCGGCCGTGCCGCACACCCATGAACCCACGCCCCGAGCCGGGACCCACCCCCAGGGCCGTTCCCGAGGCCCCGGCACCCTCCGGCGTCGTTCCCACCGCGGAAACCGCCTCCGCCACCACGACCGCGCCGCCGACCGCAGGGCGCGGTCCGGTCGCGCCCGCGCCGACCGCGCCGCCGGCCACCGACCCCGACGGCCCCGACCCCCTGGAGCACCCCGAGGCGGACCGCGTCGCGGACAGTGCCGCGACGGAGAACCTGCTGCGCTGCTGGGTCCGCGAGACCGGCCTGGTCCCCGACCCCGACGCGGCCCACGAGCCCCGCGGCGGGCGCCCCGGCGCGCGTCGGCTGACGGTGCCCCTGCCCGCCAGCGGCACCACCCTCTCGGTGGCCGTGCGCTACTGGTCCCCCACCGGGCACCACCGGTTCGGCCCGCCCGTGCTCACCGGTGCCCCCGCGGGCGCGGCGCCCGTGGACGCCGTCACCCTCGCCGCGCTGCTGGTGCGCGAGGGCACCGACCACGCCGGTGGCCGTCCGCCCGCCGTGGTGCACACCGAGCTGCTCGGCCGGGTGGCCGACTCCACCCGCCGCGTCGGCGAGTTCCTCGCCGCGCGCCGGGCAGCCCCCGAGGCGCCGCCCGGGACGGTTCCCTTCCTCGACGGCGAGCAGAGCCTGCTGCTGGGCCACCCCCTGCACCCGACGCCGAAGAGCCGTGAGGGGCTCACCGGCCACGAAGCCGCGGACAGCTCCCCGGAGCTGCGCGGCGCGCTCCCGCTCCACTGGTTCGCCGTCCACCGCTCGGCGTATGCGAGCGACAGCGCGCTCACCGCCCCGGCCGGCACCCCGATCGGCGCCGGGGAACTCCTCGCGCACGCCGCCGGCGCCGCCCTCCCGCTCCCGCCCGACACCCTGCCGCTGGCCCTCCATCCGTGGCAGGCGCGGGACGTCGTGCGGCGCCCCGGGGTGGCGCGGCTGCTGCGCGCGGGGCTGCTGCACGACCTCGGTCCGCTGGGAGCGCCCTGGTCGCCCACCTCCTCGGTGCGCACCGTGCACCGCGAGGGCTCGCCGGTGATGTTGAAGTTGTCCCTCGGGCTGCGCATCACCAACTCCCGCCGGGAGAACCTCCGCAAGGAACTGCACCGGGGGGTCGAGGTGCACCGGCTGCTGGAGACCGGGGTCGGCGCACGCTGGCGCGCCGCGCAGCCGGCGGGCGCCGGGTTCGACGTGCTGCGCGACCCGGCCTGGGCGGCGGTCGACGACCCGGACGGCGTTCCGGTGCCCGGGCTCGACCTCGTGATCCGCGACAACCCGTTCGGGCCCGCCACCGATGCCCAGTGCGTCGCCGCGCTCACCGCCCCGAGGCCCTGGCCCGACACCGAGCCCGGCCGTCTCACCTCCCGGCTCGCCCGCATCGTCGCCGACCGGGCGCTCGCCACCGGCCGGTCCCGCACCGACGTCGCCGTGGAGTGGTTCGGGCGCTACCTGGAGACGGTGGTCCGCCCGGCGCTGTGGCTCGACGCCGTCGGAGGCATCGCACTGGAGGCGCACCAGCAGAACACCGTGGTGCGGCTCGACGCCCAGGGCCTGCCGGACGGCGGTTGGTACCGCGACAACCAGGGCTACTACTTCCGGGAGAGCCACCGACGGGCGCTTTCCGGTCAACTCCTGGGCATCGGCTCCCTGTCGGACACCTTCGTCCCGGACGAGGTCGCCGACGAACGGTTCCTCTACTACCTCGGCATCAACAACGTCCTCGGACTGGTGGGCGCCTTCGGCAGCCAGTCCATCGCGCCCGAGCGGCCGCTGCTGGACACCCTCCGCGACTTCCTGACCGATCCGGCGCGGGGTGACGGTGCCACCTCGGCCTCCGGTTTCGCGGCGGCGCTGGGCGGGCGCGACGTGCTGCGCTGCAAGGCCAACCTCCTGACCCGGCTCCACGGCATGGACGAGCTGGAGGGCCCGGTCGACGGCCAGTCGGTGTACGTCACCCTCCCCAACCCGGTGGTGACCCGGTGACCGTCCCCGCGCCACCCGGCGGCACCGGGCCGGTACCGGCGGAAGGGCGGCCGGCCGGCCGCGCCGAGGACGACACGGTGGAGCTCCCGCCCACCCCCGGGCGGGCGCCCGGCCTGCCGATGCCGGCCCCCGAGCCCGCCGGCTCGGAACTACTGGACGCCGTCCACCGCTGGGGCCCGGCGGCCACGCCGCACGGCGAGTTCCGCCTGCTGCCGGTGGTGTTGGAGCGTGACCTGGCGCTGCTCGTCCGGTGGATGAACGACCCGGTCACCGCCGAGTTCTGGGAGCTCGACGGGCCGGCGGAGCGCACCGCCGAGCATCTGCGCGCGCAACTCGACGGCGACGGGCGCAGCGTGCCGTGTCTGGGCACGCTCGACGGACGGCCCATGAGCTACTGGGAGATCTACCGCGCGGACCTCGACCCCCTCGCCCGCCACTACCCCGCCCGTCCGCACGACACCGGCGTCCACCTGCTCCTCGGCGCCGCGGCCGACCGGGGGCGCGGCACGGGCACGGCGCTGCTGCGCGCGGTCGCCGAACTCGTCCTGGAACACCGTCCGCGGTGCGGTCGTCTCGTTGCGGAGCCCGATATTCGGAACGTCCGCTCGATCGCCGCATTCCACCGCGCCGGATTCCGTACTCTCCAGGAGAGCGAACTCCCCGACAAGCGAGCGGCGCTGGTGGTGCGGGACCGCGACAGCTGACCCGCGCCCGCCCGCACCGCACCGAAGCCCGCACCCCGCGCGCCCCGCCGTCCGCTCGTCGGCGGGGCCGCGCCGGACGTGTCGCCACCGGCCGCCCGACGTCCCCGTCACCCTCTCCGAAGGAGCGCCCGTGCCCCCCGATCCCGTCCCCTCCGCTCCCGCCCCCGCCGCGCCCGATGCCGCGCCCGGTGCCCCGGCGCCCACCGCCGTCCAGTGGCGCAACGCGGCCCGCCACCTCCTCGCCAAGATGATCGGCGAGCTCTCCTACGAGGAGGTGCTGCACCCCGTCGCCCTGGGGGAGGACCGCTACGAGCTGGCGGTCCCCGACAGTGGGCCGCCCTACCGGTTCCGCGCCCGCCGCGGCGCCTACGGGCACTGGTCGGTCGACCCGGATTCCCTGGGCCCCGAGGCCGACCCCCTCGCCTTCGTGGCCCGCACGCACGACACCCTCCTCGGCCTGACCGGCGACACCACCGGGCACCTCATCCGTGAACTCACCGCCACCCTCAGCGCCGACGCGTCGCTGGCAGCCGGCGCCGCCACCGTCGGTGAACTCGCGGAGCTCGGCTACGGTGAGCTGGAGGGCCACCAGAGCGGCCACCCCTGGCTGATCGCCAACAAGGGCCGCGTCGGCTTCTCCGCCACCGACGCCGCGCACTGGGCCCCGGAGTCCCGCCGCGCCCACCGGCTGCCGTGGCTCGCGGTCCACCGCGACCTCGCCACCTACCGGGGGGTGGCCGCGCTCGACGACCCCGCCCGGCTCTACGCCGACGAACTGCCGGAGGCGACCAGGGAGCTGTTCGCCGACACGGTGCGCGCCACGGGCGCCGACCCCCGGGACTACCTCTGGCTGCCGGTCCACCCCTGGCAGTGGGACAACACGATCGCCCCCCTCTTCGCCGGCCAGATAGCCGAGGGGCTGCTCATCCCGCTGCCGAGTGACGGTGTCCGGCGGCTGGCGCAGCAGTCCATCCGCACCTTCGTCAACGCGGACCGGCCCACCGGCCGCAGCGTCAAACTGCCGCTGTCGATCCTCAACACGCTGGTCTGGCGCGGGCTGCCCACCGAGCGCACCCTCGCGGCACCGGCGGTCACCGCCTGGATGCACCGCCTGCGGGACGAGGACCCCTTCCTCGCCGAGGAGACCCGGCCGGTGCTCCTGGGCGAGACCGCCTCCGTCGCGGTGCGCCACCCGCTGTACGACGCGCTGCCCGGTGTGCCCTACCAGTACCGCGAACTGCTCGGCGCGATCTGGCGCGAGCCGGTCGCCCCGTACCTGCAGCCGGGGGAGCGCGCCCGGACGCTGGCGTCGCTGCTGTCGACCGACGCCCACGGCGACCCGCTCACCGGTGAGCTGGTCCGCCGCTCCGGGCTGCAGCCCCAGGAGTGGCTCGCGCGGCTGCAGGCGGCCCTGCTCCCGCCGCTGCTGCACTTCCTCTACCGCTACGGCACCGTCTTCTCCCCGCACGGCGAGAACACCATCGTGGTCTTCGACGCCGACGACGTGCCCGTGCGGCTGGCGGTGAAGGACTTCGTCGACGACGTCAACATCAGCGCCGAGGCCCTTCCGGAGCTCGACCACATGCCCGAGGACGTCCGGGCGGTGCTGCTGACCGAACCCCCGGCGTTCCTCACCCAGTTCATCCACTCCGGGCTCTTCGTCGGCGTCTACCGCTACCTTGCTCCACTGTGCGAGGAGCATCTCGGGGTGAGGGAGGACGAGTTCTGGTCACAGGTTCGCGCGGAGATCCTCCGCTACCAACAACGGTTCCCCGAACTCAAGGAGCGCTACGACACGTTCGACATGCTCACCGCGCGAATCGACCGGCTCTGCCTGAACCGCAACCGCCTCCACCTCGACGGGTACCGCGACCGGTCCGAGCGGCCGCACGCGGCGGTCCACGGCACCATCCCCAACCCGCTGCACGGCTGAGCGCCGCGGGCACGGCCGAGGGCGGTGGCGGACGGCCGGGGAGTGTCGGTGGCAGCGGCTAGGGTGGCTGCCCTATGAGCGCACCATCGGGCGATCCCAGCCTCTCCGACCTGCTGAACGCCGCCGTCGGGGCCGTCGGCGGCACCGAACGTCCCGGGCAGACCGCGATGGCAGGTGCCGTCGCCGAGGCCATCGCGGACGGCACCCATCTGCTGGCCCAGGCCGGCACCGGCACCGGGAAGTCGCTCGGCTACCTGGTGCCGGCGCTGGCGCAGGGCGAGCGTGTCGTGGTCGCCACCGCGACGCTGGCGCTCCAACGCCAGCTGGTCGAGCGGGACCTCCCGCGGCTGACCGAAGCGCTCCACCCGCTGCTGCGCCGCCGCCCGGAGTTCGCGACGCTGAAGGGGCGCTCCAACTACCTCTGTCTGCACCGGCTGCACGAAGGCGTCCCCTCCGACGACGGCGACGCCCTCTTCGACCCGCTGGAGGCCGCGGCGGAGGCCGGTTCCGGTCCGTCGAGCAAGCTCGGCAAGGACCTGCTGCGCATGCGGGACTGGGCCGACGAGACCGAGACCGGGGACCGCGACGCCCTCACCCCGGGCGTCTCCGACAAGGCGTGGTCGCAGGTCTCCGTCTCCTCCCGCGAATGCCTGGGCGCGACCCGCTGCGCGTACGGCCCCGACTGCTTCGCCGAGGCGGCGCGTGAGCGCGCCAAGCTGAGCGACGTCATCGTCACCAACCACGCGCTGCTGGCCATCGACGCTCTCGAGGGCGCGCCGGTGCTGCCCGAGCACGAGGTCCTGATCGTCGACGAGGCGCACGAACTCGTCTCGCGGGTGACCGGCGTCGCCACCGGCGAGCTCGCCCCGGGCGGCGTCTCCCGGGCCGTGCGGCGCTCGTCGAAGCTGATCGACGAGAAGGCGGCGGACCAGCTCATGGCCGCGGGGGAGGAGTTCGAACGCATCATGGAGCTGGCGCTCCCCGGCCGGCTGGAGGAGGTCCCGGAGGAACTCGGCCACGCCCTGGCCCTGCTGCGGGACGCCGCGCGCAGCGCGATCACGGAGCTGGGAGGGTCGCGCGACGCCGGGACGCAGGACGAGGACGCCGTGCGCCGCCAGGCCCGCGCTTCCATCGAGACCGTGCACGACGTGGCCGAACGCGTCCTCGCCGGCTCCGAGTACGACGTCGTCTGGTACGAGCGCCACGACCGCTACGGGGCGTCGCTCCGGGTCGCTCCGCTCAACGTCTCGCAACAACTGGGCGAGAAGCTCTTCGCGGAACGCTCGGTCGTCCTCACCTCGGCCACGTTGAAGCTCGGCGGAGACTTCCACGGTGTGGCCGCCTCGGTGGGGCTGCGTCGCGAGGCGGTGCTGCCGGAAGGGGGCGCGCCGGAGCAGGGCGCCGAGGGTGTCGCCGAACTGCCGCGCTGGCGCGGGCTGGACGTGGGGTCGCCGTTCGACTACCGCAAGCAGGGCATCCTCTACGTCGCGCGCACGCTGTCGCCCCCCGGGCGGGAGGGCGACCGCACCGACATGCTGGACGAGCTGGCCGAGCTCATCGAGGCGGCCGGCGGCCGCACCCTGGGGCTGTTCTCCTCGATGCGGGGCGCCCGCGCCGCCGCCGAGGCGATGCGCGGCCGTTTGGACGTCCCCGTCCTGCTGCAGGGCGAGGAGACGCTCGGCGAACTCATCCGTGCCTTCGCCGACGACGAGGCCACCTGCCTGTTCGGCACGCTCTCGCTCTGGCAGGGGGTGGACGTGCCCGGTCCCGCCTGCCAGCTCGTGGTGATGGACCGGGTGCCGTTCCCCCGGCCGGACGATCCGCTGATGAGCGCGCGGCAGCGTGCCGTGGAGAAGGCGGGCGGCAACGGCTTCATGGCCGTGGCGGCCACACACGCGGCGCTGTTGATGGCGCAGGGGGCCGGGCGGCTGGTGCGGGCCACGGGGGACCGGGGCGTCGTCGCCGTGCTCGACCCCCGGGTGGCGACCGCTCGGTACGGCAGCTTCCTGCGCGCCTCGATGCCGGACTTCTGGTTCACGGCCGACGGCGCGGTGGTGCGGCGCTCGCTGGCCGCCATCAACACCCCCGGCGGAGGCGGCAGCTGAGACACCCCGCGGCTGCCGCAGCGGGGTCGGCGGAGGCGGGCGCCGGGCCGTTCGGCCCGGGCGCGCCCGCAGCGCGGGCCGGCGTTCAGATGCGGCGCATGACGGCGACGACCTTGCCGAGGATGGTGGCGTCGCCGCCCGGGATCGGCTGGTAGGCGGAGTTGTGGGGCAGCAGCCAGATCTGGCCGTCCTCCCGCTTGAAGCGCTTCACGGTCGCCTCGCCGTCCAGCATGGCGGCGACGATGTCACCGTTCTCGGCGACCGGCTGCCGGCGGACGGTGACCCAGTCGCCGTCGCAGATGGCGGCCTCGATCATGGAGTCGCCCACGACCTTCAGGACGAAGAGCTCGCCGTCGCCGACGAGCTGCCTCGGCAGCGGGAAGACGTCCTCGACGGACTCCTCGGCCAGGATCGGACCACCGGCGGCGATCCGGCCCACCAGCGGGACGTAGGAGGCCGCGGGCTTGCCGCCGGCGTCGGCCGGCTGCGGCGTCGGCGTCTCGGCACCGCGCACCTCGTAGGCGCGGGGCCGGTGCGGGTCGCGTCGCAGGAAGCCCTTGCGCTCCAGCGCCATCAGCTGGTGCGCGACGGAGGAGGTCGAGGAGAGGCCGACGGCCTGACCGATCTCGCGCATCGACGGCGGGTACCCGCGCCGCTGGACGGAGTCGCGGATGACCTCGATCACGCGGCGCTGCCGGTCGGTGAGCCCCGAGCTGTCCGCCCGGATGCCGGGAGGTCGCCCCGGCATCGAACGCGCCGCGGGCGGGTCGCCCGCGTGTCCGCCGCCGCCGCGGGCCAGCGGAGCCGTGATCGTGTCTTCTGCTGCGGTGGTCATCTCGCCCCTCTCGACTGTTACTCCCTGGCCAGACAACGGTAGTTGCTATCGAAAGGTTGCGCCAAACACACGTTCGAGTGATATTCCATTGATCTGCTCATTTGATCATGCCGGTCGGTGTATGGGTCCTGCTGCGGCACGCCCCGGCGAGGCCCGCGCGCCCGGCGGGGCCGACTCCCTTATGCTCGGCACGGCCCCTCCCACTCCGCCCCGGCTCGCCGGGAGCCCGATTCGGTGGCTCGACCCAAGATCTAGTGGTCGAGCAAGGAGGCGTCACCCACAATTAGTGGTCCCCGGGGTTCGGTGCCCCGGTCGATCGCCTATGCTGGGAACGAGCGCGGCGGCCCCGCGGCCGGCACCGGTCGGCAGCGAAACGGCCGCTCCGAACCGAGGAGACCGGACCCATGCACTGTCCCTTCTGCCGGCACAGCGACAGCCGGGTCGTGGACAGTCGCACGGCTGACGACGGCACCACCATCCGCCGCCGCCGGCAGTGCCCGCACTGCTCCCGGCGCTTCACGACCCTGGAGACCGCGGCGCTGATGGTCATCAAGCGCAGCGGGGTCACCGAGCCCTTCAGCCGCGACAAGGTCATCGCCGGGGTCCGCAAGGCCTGCCAGGGCCGTCCGGTCACCGAGGACGCGCTCGCGCTCCTGGGGCAGCGCGTCGAGGAGGCGCTGCGCGCGACGGGGAGCGCCGAGCTCTCCGCCCACGACGTCGGGCTGGCGATACTGGGCCCGCTGCGGGAACTCGACCTGGTCGCCTATCTGCGGTTCGCCTCCGTCTACCGGGCGTTCGACAGCCTGGAGGACTTCGAGGCAGCGGTCGCGGAACTGCGGTCCACCCGCGACGCGGCCCCGGAGCCGGCCGATGCCGAATGCGACCGCGCGACGCGGGCCGACTGAGCCGGACCCGGGTCCGGCACCACACCACCGCGCTCCGGCCCCTTGGCCGCGGCGCGCTGACAGAACAGAGCGGTGCCCCGCCCGTCCCACGCGGCGCACGGGGCACATCGGGGCGTTCCACGCCCGATTGGGAGGCGGCATGACAGAGACGACGAGCGGTCCGGCACGGGGTTCCCGTACCAAGGGCGGCAAGAAGGCCAGGTCGGGCAAGGGCCTGCGGATCGAACGCGTCCACACCACCCCCGGCGTGCACCCCTACGACGAGGTCACCTGGCAGCGCCGGGACGTCGTGATGACCAACTGGCGCGACGGCAGCGTCAACTTCGAGCAGCGCGGGGTGGAGTTCCCCGACTTCTGGTCGGTCAACGCCGTCAACATCGTCACCAGCAAGTACTTCCGCGGCGCTGTCGGCACCCCGCAGCGGGAGACCAGCCTGCGGCAGCTGATCGACCGCGTCGTCACCACCTACCGCGCGGCGGGCGAGCAGCACGGCTACTTCGCCACCGCCGAGGACGCGGAGGTCTTCGAGCACGAGCTCGCGTACGCCGTGCTCCACCAGATCTTCGCGTTCAACTCGCCGGTCTGGTTCAACGTCGGCACCCGCCAGCCCCAGCAGGTCAGCGCCTGCTTCATCCTCTCCGTCGACGACTCCATGGAGTCGATCCTCGACTGGTACAAGGAGGAGGGGATGATCTTCAAGGGCGGCTCAGGGGCGGGACTCAACCTCTCGCGCATCCGCTCCTCGCGCGAACTGCTCTCCTCCGGTGGCAACGCCTCCGGCCCGGTCTCCTTCATGCGCGGCGCCGACGCCTCCGCCGGGACGATCAAGTCCGGCGGTGCGACCCGCCGGGCCGCGAAGATGGTCGTCCTGGACGTCGACCACCCCGACATCGAGGCCTTCATCGACACCAAGGTGAAGGAGGAGGAGAAGATCCGCGCGCTGCGCGACGCCGGGTTCGACATGGACCTCGGCGGGGACGACATCACCTCCGTGCAGTACCAGAACGCCAACAATTCCGTCCGGGTCAACGACACGTTCATGCGTGCCGCGCGGGACGGCGGCCGGTTCGGGCTGCGCGCCCGGATGACGGGCGAGGTCATCGAGGAGGTCGACGCCCGCGGCCTGCTGCGCCGCATGGCGGAGGCCGCCCACGTCTGCGCCGACCCCGGCATCCAGTACGACGACACCATCAACCGGTGGCACACCTGCCCGGAGTCCGGCCGCATCTCGGCGTCGAACCCGTGCAGCGAGTACATGCACCTCGACGACACCTCCTGCAACCTTGCCTCGATCAACCTGCTGAAGTTCCTCCGCGACGACGACCAGGGCCGCCAGTCCTTCGACGCGGAGCGGTTCGCGCAGGTCACCGAGCTGATCATCACCGCGATGGACATCTCCATCTGCTTCGCCGACTTCCCGACCGAGAAGATCGCCGAGAACACCCGCGCCTTCCGCCAGCTCGGCATCGGCTACGCCAACCTGGGCGCGCTGCTGATGGCGACCGGCCACGCCTACGACTCCGACGGCGGGCGCGCGCTGGCCGGCTCCATCACCTCGCTGATGACCGGCACCGCGTACCGGCGCTCGGCCGAGCTCGCCGGCGTCGTCGGCCCCTACGACGGCTACGACCGCAACAGTGAGGCGCACCGGCGGGTCATGGCGCAGCACGCCGACGCCAACGGCATCGCGCAGCGGGGCGACGACCTCGACACCCCGGTCTGGGCGGCCGCCACCGAGGCGTGGGCCGACGTCCTCCGGCTGGGCGAGGAGCACGGTTTCCGCAACGCGCAGGCCAGCGTGCTGGCGCCGACCGGCACCATCGGGCTGATGATGGACTGCGACACCACCGGCGTCGAACCCGACCTCGCCCTGGTCAAGTTCAAGAAGCTGGTCGGCGGCGGCTCGATGCAGATCGTCAACAACACCGTCCCCAAGGCGCTGAAGCGGCTGGGATACCAGGACGAGCAGGTCGAGGCGATCGTCGCCCACATCGCCGACCACGGCAACGTGGTCGACGCGCCCGGCCTCAAGCCGGAGCACTACGAGGTGTTCGACTGCGCCATGGGCGAGCGCTCCATCTCGCCGATGGGGCACGTGCGGATGATGGCCGCGGCGCAGCCGTTCCTCTCCGGCGCCATCTCGAAGACCGTCAACATGCCGGCCTCCTCGACCGTGGACGACGTGGAGGAGATCTACGTCAAGGGCTGGGAGCTGGGCGTCAAGGCGCTGGCCGTCTACGTCGAGAACAGCAAGGTCGGACAGCCGCTCTCCGCCAAGCAGAAGGACGGCGCCACGACCGACGCCGGCACGGCGGCCCCGGCCCCCGAGAAGGTCATCGAGTACCGGCCGATCCGGCGGCGGCTGCCCAAGGGCCGCCCGGGTATCACCACCTCCTTCACCGTGGGTGGCGCCGAGGGCTACATGACCGCGAACTCCTACCCGGACGACGGTCTGGGCGAGGTCTTCCTGAAGATGTCCAAGCAGGGCTCGACCCTCGCGGGGATGATGGACGCCTTCTCCATCGCGGTCTCGGTCGGGTTGCAGTACGGGGTGCCGCTGGAGACCTACGTCTCGAAGTTCACCAACATGCGGTTCGAGCCGGCCGGTATGACGGACGACCCCGACGTGCGGATGGCCCAGTCGATCGTCGACTACATCTTCCGCCGTCTCGCGCTGGACTTCCTGCCCTTCGAGACGCGCTCCGCCCTGGGCATCCACTCGGCGGAGGAGCGGCAGCGCCACCTCGACACCGGTTCGTACGAGCCGGGCGTGGAGGAGGTCGACGTGGAGTCCCTCTCCCAGTCCGCACCGACGGCGCCCGGCCGGCCGAACGCCGCGGCCCGACCGGCGGCGGAGCCGGCTGCCGCGCCGCAGGCGGCACACAACTCGACGGAGCTGGCGGAGATCCGACTCGGTCTGAGTGCCGATGCTCCGCTGTGCTTCTCCTGCGGCACCAAGATGCGGCGGGCGGGAAGCTGCTACCTCTGCGAGGGCTGCGGCTCCACCAGCGGCTGCAGCTGATCGACGCGGCACCTCGCGGCACGGTTGCGGCGGGTGGACCCGGACAGGTCCGCCCGCCGCGGCGAGTCGTCCGGCGGGTCCGTGCCCCGTCCCGCAGCTGCTGCGGCCGCCCCGCACCGGCAGGCGCCCGGCCGCCCGGACGGGGGCCGGGGCTCCGGACGGCCAGTACCGGGCGGACCCCGGCGGTCATAGGATGGCGCGGTGCTGGTCAGGTGGATGAGGTGCTCGGTGGTGGACCGGGACCGGTTCGAGCGCGGTCAGCGCAAGTGGGCCGGGCTGCCCGGTGAGCCCGGATTCCGCAGCCAGGGGGGCGGTTGGGGCCGTGGCGCCCCGGACACCGCGCACCTCTTCGGGTTCTGGGAGAGTCGCGCGCTCTACGACTCGTTCATGGCGCGCTCGCACGACCGCCTGGCGGCCTCGCAGGGCGGAAGCTTCCGGGACGCCGAGGTCCGGCTCTTCGAGTACCGCTTCGACGTGAAGCTGGGCTTCGAGCCCCGGTTCGACGACACCGACGTACTGCGGGTCGCGCACTGCCTCGTGCGTGAGGACCGCGGCGAGCACTTCGCCCACATGCAGGCCAAGGTCTGGAACCCCGCGATGGCCGGCTCGCCCGGCATGCTCCGCGGTGTGTTCGCCGCCGCGGAACGCGTCCGGGAGTTCCTCGTCCTCTCCATGTGGGACAGCGCGGCCGAACGGGCCAAGTACCGGCGGGACCGCATCGAACGGCTGGCGCTGCGCGCCCAGATCGGCGCCGACATCGAGGGCATCGCGGGTGACGTCATCGACGTCGAGCCGCGCTGGACCGTCTGACGCCACCGGGGCGCCGCGTGCGCGGGCGGCGGTGACGTCACGGGCCGCCCGGCTGGGAGCGGCCCGGGCCCGCGCGTAGGGTGGGGACGCCATGCCATACGAACCGCCCACGCACACGGTCGAACGATCCCTGCGCGCCACCACCGGCGCCCGCACGGTCGCGGGGGTGGACGAGGTCGGCCGCGGTGCCTGGGCCGGCCCGGTCACCGTCTGCGCCGCCGTCACCGGCCTGCGCCGCGCCCCCGAGGGGCTGACCGACTCCAAGCTGCTCACCGTCAACCGGCGCACCGCCCTCGCGGCGGAACTGGCCGACTGGGTGACCGCGTTCGGGCTCGGCCACGCCTCGCCGCAGGAGATCGACACCCTCGGGATGACGGCCGCACTCCGCCTCGCGGCGGTTCGCGCCCTGGAGGCGCTGCCGCAGCGTCCCGACGCCGTGATCCTCGACGGCAAGCACGACTACCTCGGCCGGCCCTGGCAGGTGCGGACGGTGATCAAGGGGGACCAGTCGTGCGTGGCGGTGGCGGCGGCGTCGGTGATCGCCAAGGTCCACCGCGACGCGCACCTCGCCGAGCTGGGCGCCCACCACCCGGAGTTCGGCTTCGAGGGCAACGCCGGGTACCCGGCGCCCGTCCACCGGCAGGCGCTGGAGGAGCACGGTCCGACCGAGCACCACCGCATGAGCTGGGCGTATCTCGACGCGCTGCCGCGCTGGCGCCACCTCCGCCTGCCGGCGCCGCGCGGCGCCGGGCGCACGCCGGAGCCGGCAGACGACGACGGCGGGCAGCTCGGCTTCTTCTGACCGCGCTTCGCCTGCGGCAGCGCTTCCCGCCGGCGGCGCCGCCCCGCCGGGCGAGGCGTACGACCGCCCGACGGTCCCGGTCAGTTCTGGGCGGCCAGCACCAGCGGCATGACCGCCGTCGCGCCCGCCCGCAGCAGAATGCGTCCCGCGACGGCGAGGGTCCAGCCGGTGTCGGTGAAGTCGTCCACCAGCAGCACCGGCCCGGCCGCCTCCGCCAGCGCCTTGGTGAGGCCGGGGCCCGCGGTCAGGGAGTCGTGCAGGCCGCGCAGCCGCTGCGCGCTGTTGCTCCGCGGACCGGGCCGCTGCGCGGCCTCCACCGTCCCGAGCAGCGGCAGCCGTCCGACCTCGGCGATGCGAGCACCGAGCGACCCCACCAACCGCGGCCGGGTGTGCGAGGCGACGGTGACGACGCCGACCGGTCGGGCCACCGATCCCTCTCCCGACGCCCAGCCGCCGGGCCCCCGCGCCCAGTCGGTGAGTACGGTCACCACCGCGCGGGCCACGTCGTCGGGCACCTCCTGGTCCGGCGCGTGCGGCGCCAGCAACGGCCGCAGCCGGTTGCCCCAGCCGATGTCGGAGAGTCGCCCGAGGGCGCGGCCGGGAGCGGTCTGCTCACCGGGTGGGATCTTGCCCTTGAGTTCGAGACCGACCGCGCCCAGTCCCGTCGGCCACATCTTGCGGGGCTCGACGGTGACCCCGGGACGTCCGAGGTCCTGGCGGGCGGCGTCGAGCGCCTGGTCGGAGACGTCGGCGGAGAAGCCGTGCCCGCTGCACCGGTCGCACCGACCGCACGGGCCGGCACCGGTGTCGTCCAACTGGCGCCTGAGGAACTCCATGCGGCAGCCGGCACCGGCGGCGTAGTCGCGCATGGCCTGCTGCTCGGCCTTGCGTTGCCGGGCCACCCAGTCGTAGCGCTCCTGGTCGTAGTGCCACGGCTCGCCGGTCGACTCCCACCCGCCGCGGACGCGACGGACGGCGCCGTCGACGTCCAGCACCTTGAGCATCATCTCCAGGCGGTTCCGGCGCAGCTCCACCAGCGGCTCCAGCGCGGGCAGCGACAGTGGCCGGTCCGCATCCGCGAGCACGCCCAGCGTCCGGCGCACCTGCTCCTCCGACGGGAAGGCGAGGGAGGCGAAGTAGCTCCAGATCGCCTCGTCCTCGCGGCCCGGCAGCAGCAGGACCTCCGCGTGCTGCACACCACGCCCCGCGCGGCCGATCTGCTGGTAGTAGGCGATGGGGGAGGAGGGCGAGCCGAGGTGGACGACGAACCCCAGGTCCGGTTTGTCGAACCCCATACCGAGCGCCGAGGTGGCGACCAGGGCCTTGACGCGGTTGGCCAGCAGGTCGGCCTCCGCCGACTCGCGGTCGGCGTTCTCGGTGCGCCCGGTGTACGAGAGGACGGCGTGGCCGCGCTCGCGCAGGTAGGAGGTGACCTCCTCGGCTGCGGCGACGGTCAGCGCGTAGACGATGCCGGACCCCGGCAGGTCGGCGAGGTGGTTGTCCAGCCAGGCGAGGCGGTGCGCGGCGTCGGGGAGGTCGAGCACCGAGAGGCGCAGGCTCTCCCGGTCCAGGGTGCCCCGCAGCACCAGCGCGCTGCCGGACTCGTGGGTTCCCAGCTGCTCGGCGATGTCGGCGGTCACCCGTGCGTTGGCGGTGGCGGTGGTCGCGAGCACCGGCACCCCGGCGGGCAGCTCGCGCAGCATCGTGCGCAGCCGCCGGTAGTCGGGTCGGAAGTCGTGGCCCCAGTCGGAGATGCAGTGCGCCTCGTCCACGACGAGGAGGCCGGTGGCAGCGGTCAGGCTGGGCAGGACGTTGTCCCGGAAGTCGGGGTTGTTGAGTCGTTCCGGGCTGACCAGCAGGACGTCGACGAGGCCCTCGGCGACCTCCTGCTGGACGGCTCCCCATTCCTCGGGGTTGGCCGAGTTGATCGTGCGCGCGGTGATCCCGGCCTGTCGGGCGGCGGCGATCTGGTTGCGCATGAGCGCCAGCAGCGGCGACACGATCACGGTGGGGCCACCGCCCCGCGCCCGGAGGAGGGAGGTGGCCACGAAGTAGACGGCGGACTTCCCCCAGCCGGTGCGCTGGACGACCAGAGCTCGCCGGCGGTCGGCGACGAGCGCCTCGACGGCCCGCCACTGGTCCTCCCGCAGGGTGGCGCCGGGCGCGCCCACCAGGCGGGCGAGTACGGCGTCGGCTGCCTGGCGCAGCTCTCCGGGGTGCGGGGTGGCGGCGGGGTCCGGCTCTGGAACGTCCATGGCACCCATGCAAGCGGATCGGCACGGGGGAACGCCAACCGCCCCTGTGGACAACCGGGCGTTTCGTCGGATCGGTATGACCATATACGCCGGCTGTGGACAACTTTCCGCACCCGCCGCCGACAACGGGCACGGTGACGACATGCATCGCAACGAGGCCACCGAGCCCAGCACCGTCGAGACCGCATCCGCCGACCCCGCTCTCACCCCCGGCCGCCCCGGCGACCTGCCCCCGCACCGGGCCGAGGCCACGGCCGCCGGCGACGACACCCGGGTGACCCTGCGCGGCCCCGGGGAGCTCGCCGACGCCCTGCCCTACCTGCTCGGCTACCACCCGGACGACTCGATCGTGCTCGTCGCGCTCCACGGACCCCGCCATCGCGTCGGAGGCCGCGTCCGCACCGCCCTGCCGGCCTCCCCGGACTCCTGGGACGACACCGTCCGCGAGATGGTGGCCTGCCTCTCGGAGGGCAGCGCCGCCCGCACCGGTCAGCCCACCGCCATGGTGCTCTACCTCTGCCAGGACCCCCGGGCCGATGAGACCCCGGGCCAGGTCATGGAACGGCTGCGTCCGCTGGCACAGCTCGTCCGCACCACCTGCGGCGCCCGCGACGTACCCGTCCTGGAGGCCCTGTGCGTCAGCGGCGGCCGCTACTTCTCCTACTGCTGCCCGCAGGGCGCCTGCTGTCCGCCTGACGGCTTCCCGCTCCGGGAAGGGGAAACTCCGACAATCGCCGCGGCCGCGGCCTACGCGGGGGTACGGGTCCAGGGCTCCCTGAAGGAGCTCGAGCGACGGGTCGGGCCGCTGGGCGAGCCGATCGCCGGCAGGCAGCTCCACGCCTTCGACGTCACGGCCCGGACGCTGGTCCCGCGCATGCTCGGACGCGGTGGCGCCGCGGAGGCGGTCCGGTCCGAGACCCTGGCCGTCGCCGAGCGGGTCCTGACCCGTTACCGCCGCGGTGGTCTCGGGGGCACGGACCAGCCGGCCGCGGACGCCCGTGACGACTCGCTGCTCACCTCGCACGAGGCGGCGGCACTGGTCCTCGGGCTGCAGGACCGCGTGACCCGCGACCGCGCCGCCCGATGGATGGAGGGCGAGCGGGGCCGGGAGGCGGCCAGGCTGTGGCGTGCCCTCGCCCGGCGGTGCGTGGGCGCGTTCGAGGGGCACGCACCGGCTCCGCTGACGCTGGCCGGGTGGACGGCCTGGTCGCTGGGGGAGGACGCCGCCGCCCGCGTCGCGATCGGCCGCGCGCTCGAACTGGACCCCGACTACACCTTCGCGCGACTCCTGCACCACGCGGTCAACGACGGCATGGACCCCGAGCCGCTGCGGCGCTGCATGCGGGAGGGAGGAACGCCCGCGACGCCCTGACAGCGCCCCGCGGACAACTATGATCACCGCATGCCCTACGAGCCGTCAGACTATCCGCCGTTCGCTGTCACCGTGGATCTGGTCGTGCTCACCGTGCGGCGCCACGCGCTCTCCGCGCTGGTCGTCCGCCGGGGCGAGGAACCGTACCGCGGCTGGTGGGGGCTGCCCGGGGGCTTCGTCCTGGAGGACGAGGACCTCGGCTCGGCGGCGGCGCGTGAGCTGGCGGAGGAGACGGGCCTGCAGGCGTACGGCCCCGACAGCGGGGACGCCGGCGTCCACCTCGAGCAGCTGGCCACCTATGGCGAGCCGGGGCGCGATCCGCGGATGCGGGTCGTCAGCGTCGCGCACCTCGTCCTCGCCCCGGACCTCCCGGCCCCGGTCGCCGGGGGCGACGCCGGCGGCGCCTCGTGGATGCGGGTCGACCAACTCCTCGACGGGGCCGGGGTGGCCGCCGCCGAGCGTGACGGCCGCGAGCCGCTCGCCTTCGACCACGACCGCATCCTCGCGGACGGCGTCGAACGCGCGCGCGCCAAGCTGGAGTACAGCGCGCTGGCGGCGGCCTTCTGCGGGCCCGAGTTCACCGTGGGCGAGCTGCGGCGCGTCTACGAGGCGGTCTGGGGTGTCGTGCTCGACCCGCGGAACTTCCACCGCAAGGTGACGGGGACCCCCGGTTTCCTCGTCCCCACCGGGGGCACGACCACGCGGCAGGGCGGCCGGCCGGCGCAGCTCTTCCGAGCCGGCGCCGCCACCGTGCTGAACCCGCCGATGCTGCGCCCCGAGGTCTGACCCACCCGGGTCGGGCCCCGCGGGGGTGGCCGCGAGGCTCCGCTCCGGTGAGCGGCGGGCGCGGGCCCGCCCGCCGCGCCGCCGCCCCCTCGCGGGGGCAACTACCGCGCGCCACGCAATATTTGTCCGCTTTGGGGTAATTAGTCGTCAATTATACGGTCGGTGAACATCACCCTTTCGTGTGCTTTTCACCAAAGACCTCAAGCGAGCGGCGAGCACCGCCGACAAAGGATGCGTGACTACCCTTGCGCAGACCATGATGAACGCCGCTCGCCCCTCCGTCGCCGGTTCGGGTGAGTTCGACCGCTACTCCTACGCCGAGTCCACCGGCTCCGCACGCACCACCAGCGCCCCCGCGTGGGACGGCGCCGACTCGGACATGGGGCGGATGGGGCGCCGGGCGCCGGGCAACCGGGGGCGCGGGCTGCACGGTCAGCTGGTCCAGCAGTTGGGGCAGATGATCGTCTCCGGCGACCTCGGCGCCGACCGGCCCCTCGTTCCTGAGGAGATCGGCCAGCGTTTCGAGGTCTCCCGCACCGTGGTGCGCGAGTCGCTGCGCGTGCTGGAGGCCAAGGGGCTGGTGAGTGCGCGGCCGAACGTGGGCACCCGCGTCCGCCCCGTCGCGGACTGGAACCTGCTCGACCCCGACATCATCGAGTGGCGCGCCTTCGGCCCGCAGCGTGAGGACCAGCGACGTGAGCTGTGCGAGCTCCGCTGGACGATCGAGCCGCTCGCGGCCCGCCTCGCGGCCGGGCACAGCGACGAGGAGGTCCGGCAGCGCCTCGGCGACATGGTGGACATCATGAACCACGCCCTCGCCCAGGGGGACGGGCTGACGTTCTCCCGCGCCGACGCGGAGTTCCACACGCTGCTGCTCCAGGCCGCCGGCAACAAGATGCTCGAGCACCTCTCCGGCATCGTGGGCGCCGCGCTCCAGGTCTCCGGCGGTGGGCCCGCCGCCTGTGAGCACCCGACCGAGATCTCGGTCGGCCACCATCAGCGGATCGTCGACGCCGTGGGCGCCGCCGAGCCGGCCGCCGCCGAGGTCGCTGTGCGGCAGCTGCTGGCACCCAGCCCGGAGGTGGCTTTCACCGGGGCGGGCCAGGAGCACGTGGTGCCCGCTCCGCGTGAGCACTGAAGCGCCGCGGGGGGGGGGGGGGGGGGGGGGGGGGGGGGGGGGGGGGGCCGCCCCCCCCCCCCGCCACACCCGTCGCCCGCCCGCTACAGTCGGAAGAGCGGTGTGACTCGGGACACGCGAAATGCGGCGTAACACTTCGGGGAGCAGCGCGATGACTCATAGGTAGCAGCCGGGACGACCGGCGCCGGAGCCGCTCCGACGCCGCCGCCCGAGCCGCTCACCGAATCCGGTGGCCGTCCGGCCTGCCGGTCGCGGTGCCGCTCTCCCGGGCGGCGCCGAAGCCGTTCCCAAAGTTCCGAGAGGTTGTTCGTGTCGGCCAGCACTCCCCGTACGATCCCTGCCGAGATCGCCGAAGCCGGTTCTGTGATGGCGCTCATCGAGCGGGGCAAGGCCGAAGGGCAGGTCGCTGGTGACGACATCCGCCGGGCTTTCGAAGCCGATCAGATCCCGCCCTCCCAGTGGAAGAACGTCCTCCGCGGCCTCAACCAGATCCTGGACGAGGAAGGGGTGACGCTGATGGTGAGCGCGGCCGAGTCGCCGAAGCGCTCCCGCAAGAGCGTCGCCGCCAAGTCGGCGTCGAAGCGGACCACCACCAGGACGGTCGCCGCCAAGACGGTCTCCGCTCCCCAGACTGCCACCGCCTCCGTGGGCGACGGCGCCGAGGGCGAGCGCGCCGCTGCGAAGAAGGCCACCGCCAAGAAGACGACGGCGAAGAAGGCCACCGCCAAGAAGACGACAGCGAAGAAGGCCACCGCCAAGAAGACCGCGGCCAAGCGGACCGCGGACGACGTGGACCTGCCGGACGAGGCGGAGCTCGCCGAGGTCCCGCCGCGCGGCAAGGGCGCCGACGGCAAGGTCGAGGGCGAGGGCAAGGAGGCCGAGGGCTTCGTCCTGTCGGACGAGGACGAGGACGACGCGCCCGCGCAGCAGGTCGCGGCGGCCGGTGCCACCGCCGACCCGGTCAAGGACTACCTCAAGCAGATCGGCAAGGTCCCGCTGCTCAACGCCGAGCAGGAGGTCGAGCTCGCCAAGCGCATCGAGGCCGGCCTCTTCGCGGAGGACAAACTCGCCACCGCCGACAAGATCGCGCCGAAGCTCAAGCGCGAGCTGGAGATCATCGCCGAGGACGGCCGGCGCGCCAAGAACCACCTGCTGGAGGCCAACCTCCGCCTGGTGGTCTCCCTCGCCAAGCGGTACACCGGGCGGGGCATGCTGTTCCTGGACCTCATCCAGGAGGGCAACCTCGGTCTGATCCGCGCGGTCGAGAAGTTCGACTACACCAAGGGCTACAAGTTCTCGACGTACGCGACGTGGTGGATCCGCCAGGCGATCACCCGCGCCATGGCCGACCAGGCGCGCACCATCCGCATCCCGGTGCACATGGTCGAGGTCATCAACAAGCTCGCCCGCGTGCAGCGTCAGATGCTCCAGGACCTCGGCCGTGAGCCGACGCCGGAGGAGCTGGCCAAGGAACTCGACATGACGCCCGAGAAGGTCGTCGAGGTCCAGAAGTACGGTCGCGAGCCGATCTCGCTGCACACGCCGCTCGGCGAGGACGGCGACAGCGAGTTCGGTGACCTCATCGAGGACTCCGAGGCCGTGGTCCCGGCCGACGCGGTGAGCTTCACCCTGCTGCAGGAGCAGCTGCACTCGGTGCTCGACACGCTCAGCGAGCGGGAGGCCGGAGTCGTCTCGATGCGGTTCGGCCTCACCGACGGTCAGCCCAAGACGCTCGACGAGATCGGCAAGGTCTACGGGGTGACCCGTGAGCGCATCCGGCAGATCGAGTCCAAGACCATGTCGAAGCTGCGGCACCCCTCGCGGTCGCAGGTGCTCCGCGACTACCTCGACTGACGCCGCGCGGCGGGGTCCTCGCACTCCCGTGGCGGTCCGATTCGAAGGCCGCCGCCCCGAACTCCGGGGCGGCGGCCTTCGCCGTGCCCGCTGCGGCTCGCCCGCCGAGCGCCGGGTCGGGGGTCGCATGGTGGCGGGTACGGTGCGCCGACCGGGTGAGATGGGTGGAACGCCGAGGCCGGCTGCGTCGAACGGGTGACGGTGCCCGTCGGCGGGGCGACAGGCGGGACCGCGGTGGCGGGTTCGGGGTGGCCCCGCCGGGCCCGTGGAGCCGGACGGGGAAGAGCTCACCGACGTCCCGGGTGAGCGGACCGGGGACGGTGCTGTGGTTCGCCCGATCGGGTATCCGGGATGCGCCGCGCCGAGCAGTGGACGACCCTGGGTGATCAGACAAACCCGCTCGGTCAGGAGAATGCATGCGTCGTCTGCCCAGACTGCTACTCGCCGCGTCCGCGCTGTCGTTGCCCCTCACCCTGCTGCCCGGGGCGCCCGTATCGGCGGGCGAGCTGGTCGTGGGCGGCCAGCCCGTCCGCGCCGAGGACCATCCGTGGACGGTCGCGCTCAGCAGCCGTGACCAGTTCGGACCGGATCGGTCCGGCCAGTTCTGCGGGGGCGTGGTGGTCGCTCCCCGTACCGTCGCCACCGCCGCCCACTGCCTGGGGGCGGGCGGCCAAGCGGAGGCGGAGCTGCCCGCCGACCTCTCCGTCATCGCCGGCCGCAGCGACCTCGGGCGCGGGGGAGACGCGGTGGGTGAGGAGGTGGCAGTCGCCTCGGCCTGGATTCACCCGGAGTACGACGACAACCGGCAGACCCACGACCTGGCGTTGCTCACGCTGGAGTCCGACCTGCCGGAGTCCTCCGTGATCCGTGCGGCGCCGCGGGGCCACGAGGCGTACCGCGAGGGCAACGACGCCCAGGTCTACGGCTGGGGCGACACCAGCGGGGAGGGCGACTACTCCCGCTACCTGCTCGGTGCCGACGTGCTGATGGTCTCGGACGACGACTGCGCTGCCGCCTATCCCTCGGGGAGTCCGCGCTTCGAGGGGTCGGTGATGGTCTGCGCCGGCCTCGCCGAGGGCGGCGCAGACGCCTGCCAGGGAGACAGTGGCGGGCCGCTGGTGGCGGACGGGCTGCTGGTCGGGCTGGTCTCGTGGGGAAGCGGCTGTGCGCTGCCGGAGCGGCCCGGGGTCTACACGAGGGGGTCGCTGGTCGCCGAGGCTCTGGCGGACCAGCAGGCAGCCGCACGGGAGTGACCGGGGCATTCCGACCGCGCGTGGCGGGGGAGCGGCTGTGTCGGACGTCACCCGCCCCGCCGTGAGGGGCGGCCGGGTGGCCTCCCGGCATGCCAAAGCGGGCGGTGACAACCCCGGGGAGGGGTGCCACCGCCCGCCCTGATGCTCAGCCCGTCGGGTGGGTCGGGACGCGTTGCGTCGGCCCCGTGGGTGCGGCAGGCCGCCGGATCAGCGCTCCTCGTCGTTCGCGGTCTCGGGAGTCGCGGTGAGCTTCTCCGTCTCATCCTGTATTTCCGCGGCGATCTTCTGGAGCTCGGGGGAGAACTTACGGCCGTGGTGGGCGCAGAACAGCAGCTCCCCGCCGCTCACGAGCACGACGCGCAGGTACGCCTGGGCGCCGCAGCGGTCGCAGCGGTCAGCGGCCGTCAGCGGGGTCGCGGGTGTCAGAACAGTAGTCACGTCGCCTCTTCTCTAGCTCGACGAGCTGTCGTACCAGGGTCAACATCCAACCAGGCCGAAAACGTTCCCGCTCGCGGCTTTTTCTTCGGGGACTTCTCGCATCGACTGATACCTCCCGAAGCGGCTGAACGCTGCCGGGTGGCGGCGAAAGAGCCGTATGTGCGTTGGGTGCTCCGTGTCAGCCGTGTCGAAACACGGTGAGAGGGTCTTTCCGGTCTTTCGGTCCTGCGGTGCTGATGCCGGCGGCGCCGTACTTGCCGCTGCCGGCATCGTCCTCGTGAACAAGGACGTGCCCGGAGCCTAAATGGTTCATGCCTCGAAGGGAACGCGATGTCCACGTCACCCGATCGAGTTTTCGAACGCCTGTACCACTCTGGGGTACCCTGATCGCGCTCTCGGGTGGCCTGCTCACCAGCGCTACCAAGCCTCGGTACCCTCTGAGCGGCGAACCCGCCACCCCAGCAGAATTCAGCGAGGAGCGAACTGCGTGACCGCCGACACATCCGCCCCGACGACCGCACTGCTAACCGGCGGTGACACCGGGAGCAACTACACCGCGCGGCACCTGCTCGTCCTGGAGGGGCTGGAGGCGGTCCGGAAGCGCCCCGGCATGTACATCGGCTCCACCGACAGCCGCGGCCTCATGCACTGCCTCTGGGAGATCATCGACAACTCCGTCGACGAGGCGCTGGGCGGCCACTGCAACCACATCGAGGTGCTGCTGCGCGAGGACGGCTCGGTGGAGGTGCGCGACAACGGGCGCGGCATCCCCGTCGACGTCGAGCCGAAGACGGGGCTCTCGGGCGTCGAGGTCGTCATGACCAAGCTGCACGCCGGCGGCAAGTTCGGCGGCGGCTCCTACGCCGCCTCCGGCGGTCTGCACGGCGTCGGCGCCTCGGTGGTGAACGCGCTCTCCGCCCGCCTCGACGTCGAGGTGGACCGCGGGGGCCGCACCCACTCCGTCAGCTTCCGCCGGGGCACCCCCGGCATCTTCACCCAGCAGGGCCCCGACGCGCCCTTCGACCCGGCGGGCGGGCTGGTCGCGGGCCGCAAGATCGCGAAGAGCCGCACCGGCACCCGGGTCCGGTACTGGGCGGACCGCCAGATCTTTTTGCGGGACGCCCGGCTCTCCCTCGACACGCTGTACGGCCGCGCCCGGCAGACCGCCTTCCTGGTGCCGGGGCTGACCATCGTGGTGCGCGACGAGCGGCAGCCGGGGGAGGACGGGGCCGGGGTCACGACCGAGACCTTCCACTACGAGGGCGGCATCAGCGAGTTCTGCGAGTTCCTCGCGCCGGACAAGCCGATCAGCGACGTGCTCCGCCTGCGCGGCTCGGGCACCTTCAAGGAGACCGTGCCGGTCCTGGACGACCGCGGCCACATGATCCCCACCGAGGTCCGCCGCGAGCTGGAGGTGGATGTGGCGATGCGGTGGGGCACCGGCTACGACAGCACGCTCAAGTCGTTCGTCAACATCATCGCCACCCCCAAGGGCGGCACCCACGTCGCCGGCTTCGAGCGGGCGGTCACCCGCACCGTCAACGAGGTGCTGCGCTCCGCCAAGCTGCTGCGCGTCGCCGAGGACGACGTCGTCAAGGACGACGCCCTGGAGGGGCTGACCTCCGTCGTGACGGTCCGGCTCGCCGAACCGCAGTTCGAGGGCCAGACCAAGGAGGTGCTCGGCACCTCGGCCGCCACCCGGATCGTCGGCCAGGTCGTGGCGAAGGAGCTCAAGGCGTTCCTCACCTCGACCAAGCGGGACGACAAGCAGCAGGCCCGCACGGTGCTGGAGAAGGCGGTCGCCGCCGCCCGGACCCGGATCGCGGCCCGCCAGCACAAGGAGGCGCAGCGCCGGAAGACCGCGCTGGAGTCCTCCGCACTCCCCGCCAAGCTCGCGGACTGCCGTAGCGACGACGTCGAGCGCAGCGAGCTGTTCATCGTCGAGGGCGACAGCGCGCTGGGCACCGCGAAGCTCGCCCGGAACTCCGAGTTCCAGGCGCTGCTGCCGATCCGGGGCAAGATCCTCAACGTCCAGAAGTCCTCGGTCTCCGACATGCTGAAGAACGCCGAGTGCAGCGCGATCATCCAGGTCATAGGGGCCGGTTCCGGGCGGACCTTCGACATCGACCAGGCGCGCTACGGCAAGGTGATCTTCCTCGCCGACGCGGACGTCGACGGCGCCCACATCCGCTGCCTGCTGCTGACGTTGTTCCAGCGCTACATGCGCCCCATGGTCGAGGAGGGCAGGGTCTTCTCCGCGGTCCCGCCGCTGCACCGCATCGAGCTGACGCATCCCCGCAAGGGGCAGGACAAGTACGTCTACACCTACTCCGACCGGGAGCTGCGCGACACCCTGCTGCGGCTGGAGCAGGAGGGCGTCCGCTACAAGGAGTCCGTGCAGCGGTACAAGGGCCTCGGGGAGATGGACGCCGACCAGCTCGCGGAGACGACCATGGACCCGCGGTACCGGACCCTGCGCCGCATCAACATCAGCGACCTGGAGGCGGCGGAGCAGTCGTTCGCCCTGCTGATGGGCAACGAGGTCGCGCCGCGACGCGAGTTCATCACCAACTCGGCCGCGACGCTGGACCGCTCGCGCATCGACACCTGACCACGGCGCGCACCGCACACAGCCGGCGGGGGCCGGGCAGCCCGAGGCTGCCCGGCCCCCGCCGGTTCGTCGGCATCCCGTGGCCCGCGGCCGGGTCAGTCGGCCGACGCCGGCAGCAGCGGCCGGACGGCGAGGACTTCCATGCGCGACTGGGGGAGAGCGGCGGCGCCGCAGCTCGCCGGGGAGGCGGGCAGGGTGGCCTTCTCCGCCACGGTCGCCTCCCAGTGCTGCCGGCCGTCGAGCCGGGCGACCGTCACCCGCCACCGACCGGGCCGCGGTTCGCCGGCAGTGCCGACCGTGTCGTCCCCGGCCGTGTCGACCACGTCGACGACCTCCAGGGCGTCGGCGTGCGGGTCGGCCCCGTACCGTCGGACGGCCAGCTCGGCGGCCTGCGCCGGGCGCGGCCAGCAGCTGCGCCCCCGGCAGCCGTCGACGACGGTGCGGCCCTCGCCCAGCTCCGCGAGGACGTGTCGCGCGGTCGCTGCCGACATCCGGCCCCAGGCGTAGCCGTGGGGCAGGGTCAGCAGGGTCGGCGAGAACCGGTGGCCGCCGATGTGGGTGGTCTCCCAGACGTCATGCCCCGCGGCGGCCAGCTCGGCGGCCAGCGGCCGTCCCAGCATCGCGCAGCACCGGTCGCGTCGGCCGTTGGTGCAGACCAGCGCGACCGGCCCGCCCGGGTGAGGCTCACCGAAGCCGCCGTGGTCTCCGGCGGCCAACGCCGCCAGGTCCAGGGCGCGCAGCTCCTCGGGGTCGTCGATCAGGGCGGTGCGGACCCAGGCCCGGCCGGGAGGCGTGTGGGCGAGGAGGACACGGCGCGCGCCGCCGAGGCGGGCGTCCCGCCCGGGGCGGCGGATCAGCGCCGCCCGGACGCCGCTCTCCGGTGCCGACTCCAGGAACCGCCCCAGCGCGGGGTCGAGTCGGCTCTGGGTGAGCGCCTTGGCGCCCCAGGGGCCCGGTTGTTCCAGCAGCAGCCAGGTGCGGGCGGTGGCGGCGGTCCCGGCGAGGGACTCGGCCTGGTCGCGCGAGGCGTCGGCGCAGAACGTCACGGAGGGGGCCGCCTGTCGGTACGGGGGTGGTACACCGTCGAGCCTAGCCGCGCCCGCTCCGGGGGGCCCGGCGGCGCCCCCGCCGGGGCCCGCCGGCTCAGGGCACGGGCCGCGGCGGCCGGGGGCCCCGGTAGTGGCCGGTGGGACGCAGCCGCATGGCGGGCTCGGCGTACTCCTCCAGCGCGTGCGCCACCCAGCCGCTGGTGCGGGCGACGGCGAAGACGACCTGCCCTGCCTCGGGCTGCATGCCGCAGCCCACCGAGAGGGTGGCCAGGGCGAGGTCGACGTTGCCGAACGCGGCGCGGTGGCGGCCGGCGGCCGCCACGATCCTCCGGGACGCGTCCAGTGCCGCGGCGGCCTCCGGTACGGCGGCCAGCAGTTCGAAGAGAGTCTCGGCCCGGGGGTCGCTGCCGGTGTAGAGCAGGTGGCCGATGCCCGGGACGCGGGAGCCCTCACGCAGCCGGGCGCCGACCACCGCGGCAGCGCCGTCCGCGGCTCCGGGGGCCCCGTCGCGTTCCACCGCCTCCCGCACCATGCGGTGGGCCGGCGCCGCGGCCGCGCCGTGCAGCGGCCCGTCGAGGGCGCCGAGCCCGGCGAGGGTCACGGCGTACGGGTGGGCGCGCGCGGTCGCGGCGACGCGCGCGGCGAGGGTGGAGACGGCCATGTCGTGGTCGAGCAGCAGCACCAGCGCCGCGTCGAGCGCGCGCAGGCCGGCCTCGGACGGCGGCCGGGCGGTGAGCCGGGGCCACAGCCGCGCTGCCAGCGGCGCTCCCGCCGCCGGGGGCGGGCCGAGCACCGGCTGCGCCTCCACCAGGGTCGCGACGAGGGCGCGGGCGGTGGCGTGCACGGTGGCCGGTGTCAGGTCCGAGCGCAGCGGGTCGCCCGCGGACGCGGCGACCGTGGCGGCGTGGAGGCGGTCCTCGGCGGTGCCCGTGGCGGGCAGCGCGGCGACGGCGGCGCGGGCGTGGGCGATCTGCCCGGGTGGCGCCGTGAACCGCACCCCCGGCGCCGGCTCACCGGTCCACAGCCACTGCGCCACCTCCTCGTAGCCGTGGCGCGCCGCGAGGGCGGAGCTGTCCACGCCGCGGTAGTAGCACCGGTCGCCCTCGATCAGGGTGATGCCCGTCGCCAGCGGGGCCGCCACCGGGCCGGTCGCCGCCGGGCGCCTGCCCGACCGCTGCGAGAGCCGGTCGACCTCGGCCGCGTCGAAGGTGCTGCCGCGACCGCTGGGGGAGCGGTGCCGCCGGAGCAGCCCGCGACTGACGTAGGCGTAGACGGTCTCGGGCTTCACCCCCAGGCGGTCCGCCGCCTGCCGGGTGGTGAGTCGCTCGGTTCCCGCGTCGTCGGTCATGACGCCATCCTCTCAACACTGATTCAATCAATATTGACAGTAGAGAGATCAATGGTTGACAGTCGGATCAAGGGCGGTCCGTGTCGACCGTGTCCTCGACCCGGCCGACGTGTCGGGCCCCACCCCCTCACCGCCGGGAGCAGCCATGACCACCGCACACACCGACGTCCCCCGCGGGCTGGCCGGCGTCGTCGTCACGGACACGGCGATCGGCGACGTCCGCGGCAACGAAGGCTTCTACCACTACCGCCAGTACTCGGCCGTCGACCTCGCGCGGCAGCGGAGCTTCGAGGACGTCTGGTACCTGATGGTCCACGGCCACCTCCCCGACGCCGACCACGCCGCCGCCTTCACCCGCCGTACCGCGGCCGCGCGCGAACTCCCGCCCCCGGTGCGGGAGGTGCTGCCCGCGCTGGCCGCGACGGGCGGCGGGCCGCTCGCCGGCCTGCGCTCCGCGCTCTCCGTGACCGGCGCGGCCCTCGGGCTGCGGCCGGTCTACGACCTCTCCCCGCAGGAGCGCGCCGAGGACGCGCTGCGCCTCTGCGCCGTGGTGCCGACCCTGCTCACCGCGCTCCACCGGCTGCAGCAGGGCCTCGGGCCGGTCGAGCCCCGCGGTGACCTCTCCCACGCGGCGAACTACCTGTACATGCTGACCGGGCGGGAGCCCGACCCGCGCCACGCGCGAGCGGTGGAGAGCTACCTCGTCTCGACCGTCGACCACGGCTTCAACGCCTCGACCTTCACCGCGCGGGTCATCGCCTCCACCGGCGCCGACCTCGCCGCCTGCCTGACCGGCGCCGTGGGCGCCCTCTCGGGGCCGCTGCACGGCGGGGCCCCCAGCCGCGCCCTGGACACCCTGGACGCCATCGGGGACCCCTCCCGCGCCGACGCCTGGGTGCGCGAGCAGGTGCTCGCCGGCGGCCGCATCATGGGTTTCGGCCACCCCGTCTACCGCACCGAGGACCCCCGGTCCCGGATGCTGCGGGAGATCGCGCAGGAGTTCGGCGGCGACCTCGTCGACCTGGCGGTCGCCGTGGAGCAGCGGGTCGAGGCGGTGCTCGCCGAGCTGAAGCCCGGACGCGCCCTGCACACCAACGTCGAGTTCTACGCGGGCGTCGTCATGGAACTCTGCGGGCTGCCGCGGGAGATGTTCACCCCCACCTTCGCCACGGCGCGGGTGGTCGGCTGGAGTGCCAACATCCTCGAGCAGGCGCAGGACGGGAAGATCATCCGACCGGCCGCGCGCTACACGGGCCCCACTCCGCCGCAGCCGGTGCCCGTGCGCTGAGGCGGCGGGGCCCGCCCTGCCGGCCGGTGGGCGGGCTGCCGCGCGATGCCCGTGCGTTGCCTAAGCTGGCTCCCGCCCGCCGCCCCGGCCGGGCCGCCGCCGAGGAAGGACGCCACGTGTCGCAGGACGGCCCCCACCACCACCCCGGGGACGACCGGGAGGCAGCCGACCCCGGTGGCCCGGCCGCGGCCACCACCGGGGGCCGCATCCCGGTCCTGGTGCTCGCCGGGTTCCTCGGCGCCGGCAAGACGACCCTGCTCAACCATCTGCTGCACAACCGCGAGGGCATCCGCATCGGTGCCGTCGTCAACGACTTCGGCGCCATCGAGGTCGACGCGATGGCGGTCGCGGGACAGGTCGACGCCATGGTCTCGTTCGGCAACGGCTGCCTCTGCTGCGCGGTCGACCCGGCGGAGCTGGACACCGCGCTCGCCCGGCTGGCCGATCCCGCCGCCCGCATCGACCTGGTGGTCGTCGAGGCGAGCGGGCTCGCGGAGCCGCAGACCCTCATCCGCACCATCCTCGCCAGCGCCGACCGGCGGATCGTCTACGGCGGCCTGGTGGAGGTCGTCGACGGCGCCGAGTTCGCCGACACCCGCCGCCGACACCCCGAGCTCGACCGGCACCTGGCCGTCGCGGACCTCGTCGTCCTCAACAAGACCGACCGCACCCCGGAGGCCGAGCGGGACGGACTCCTGCGCCTCGTGCGGGAACTGGCCGGGCCGGCCCCCGTCGTCACCACCCGGCACGCGCGCGTCGACCCCGGTCTGTTCTTCGACCGGGAGGCGGGCCGTGCCCGCAGCCACCACGACGGGCAGCTCTCCTTCGAGGACCTCCTCGCCCCGGACGACCGCACCGCTCACCCGCACGCCGCCTACCAGAGCGTGGAGTTCACCGCCGCCGAGCCGCTGAGTCCGCGCCGGTTGACGGCCTTCCTGGACACCCGTCCCCCCGGTCTCTACCGGATCAAGGGGGCGGTGCACCTGGGCGCGGGCGGCGAGGACCGGCGGTGGGACCTCCACGCAGTCGGCGGCTTCCTCCGCTTCCACCCCGAGCGGTGGCGGCGGGACGAGGCGGCGGCGACACGGCTGGTGCTGATCGGGAGCGGTATCGACGCCGACGCCTTGCGCGCCCAGCTTGCCGCCTGCGTCGGCCCCGACCCGGACGAGACGGGGCCGGCGGCGTTGTACGGGGTGCTCCGCTTCACCGAGCGGACAACGGCACCGCACGTGGCGGCGGGGGAGCCGGGCGTCGGGGGACCGCCGCCCGGCGCGGGCCCGGAACCGGGCGGCGTCGCCGTTCCGGATTTCGAGGACCCGCCGGATTTCGAGGACCCGCCGGAGCTCGGAGACGCACCCGAGTTCGAGGACCCGCCCGAGTTCGAGGAGGGCCCGCACCACCCGGGCCTGCCCGTCGGCGAGGCCCGGGGGCGGTAGCCCCGGCCGCGCACCCGCGGTGCGGGCGGAGCGCCGCGGCTCCGCCCGCACCGGTGCCGAGGCGGTCAGGAAGCCCCGCCGATGACCTCGATCGGCTTCGCCAGCGGCGTGCCCGAGCCGTCACGGCGCGGGTCGGCGGCGGGGAGTTCGGCCGCCGTGCCCCCGGGACCGGCCGCCCGGGCCGGCAGCGATCCCGCCCAGGCGAACTCCAACCCGCTCTCGCCCTTCAGGAACCGCTGGCAGCGCACGCCGCCGGTGGCCCGGCCCTTGCGCGGGAACTGGTCGAACGGCGTCATCTTGGCGCCGCCGCCCTCGTCGAGGGTCTCGTCGCTGTTCGCGACCGTCACCACCACCGCCTCGCTGCCCGGGTCCACCACGGTGAACGAGATCACCTTCACGTCGTCGGCGAGCTTGATGCCCGCCATGCCCGCGGCGGGCCGGCCCTGCGGCCGGACCTGCCCGGCCTGGTAGCGCAGCAGCTGCGCCTCGTCGGTGATGAAGACGAGGTCCTCCTCGCCGGTGCGCAGTTCGGCCCCGCCGACGATGCGGTCGCCCTCCTTGAGGGTGATGACCTCCAACTCGTCCTTGGTGAGGGGGTAGTCGGGCACCACCCGCTTGACGACGCCCTGTTCGGTGCCGAGCGCGAGACCGGGCGAGGACTCCGAGAGGGTGGTCAGGCAGACGACCCGCTCCCCGTCTGCCAGCGAGAGGAACTCCGCCAGCGGGGCGCCGGCCGACAGGTCGGAGAAGCCCTCCGGCGGCAGCAGCGGCAGGTCGACCACGGACAGCCGCAGCAGCCGACCGGTGGAGGTGACGGCGCCGACCTCGCCGCGGACCGTGGCGAGGACGGCCGAGGCGACCACGTCGTGCTTGACGCGCCGACCGCCGTCGCGGAGCGCGCCGCCGGGGTCGACGGTGCGCGCCACCAGCCCCGTCGAGGAGAGCAGCACGCGGCAGGGGTCGTCGGGCACCTCCAGCGGCACGTCGGCGATCACGGCGCCCTCCGCGTCGGCCAGCACGCTGCGCCGCGGGGTGCCGTACTTGCGGGAGATCTCCGTGAGTTCGGAGGAGACGAGCTTGCGCAGTTCCGCGTCGGACTCCAGAATTCCCGTCAGTTCCGCGATCTCGGCGGTCAGCTGGTCCCGCTCGCTCTCCAGCTCGATCCGGTCGAACCGGGTCAGCCGTCGCAGCGGGGTGTCCAGGATGTACTGGGTCTGGATCTCGGAGAGGCCGAACCGCTCGATCAGCCCGTCCTTCGCCGCGGCCGCGTTGTCGCTGGCGCGGATGATCCGGATGACCTCGTCGATGTCGAGCAGCGCGACGAGCAGCCCCTCGACCAGGTGCAGCCGGTTCCGGCGGCGGGTGCGGCGGAACTCGCTCCGCCGGCGTACCACCTCGAACCGGTGGTCGAGATAGACCTGGAGCAGCTCCTTGAGCCCGAGGGTGAGCGGCTGTCCGTCGACCAGGGCGACGTTGTTGACGCCGAACGACTCCTCCATCGGCGTCAGTTTGTACAGCTGCGCCAGGATTGCCTCGGGGTGGAAGCCGTTCTTCACCTCGATGACGAGCCGCAGGCCGTGCGCCCGGTCGGTGAGGTCCTTGACGTCGGCGATGCCCTGGAGCTTCTTGGCGTTGACGAGGTCCTTGATCTTGGAGACGACCTTCTCCGGCCCCACCGCGAACGGGAGTTCGGTCACCACCAGGCCCTTGCGGCGCGGGGTCACCTGCTCCACCGCGACGGTCGCGCGGATGCGGAAAGTGCCGCGCCCCTTGGTGTAGGCGTCGCGGATGCCGTCGAGGCCGACGATCTGCCCGCCGGTCGGGAGGTCGGGCCCCGGCACGAACCGCATCAGGGTCGCCAGGTCGGCCCCCGGGTGCTTGATCAGGTACTTGGCGGCGGCGATCACCTCGGTGAGGTTGTGCGGCGGCATGTTGGTCGCCATGCCGACCGCGATCCCGGAGGCGCCGTTGACCAGCAGGTTCGGGTAGGCGGCGGGCAGGGTGACCGGTTCCTGCTCGCTGCCGTCGTAGTTCGGCGCGAAGTCGACGGTGTCCTCGTCGATGGAGGCGACCATCAGCCCCGCCACCGGGGTGGACCGGCACTCGGTGTACCGCATGGCGGCCGGCGGGTCGTCGTTGCCGAGCGAGCCGAAGTTGCCGTGGCCGTCGACCAGCGGGACCCGCATGGAGAACGGCTGGGCCATCCGGACGAGTGCGTCGTAGATGGCACCGTCGCCGTGCGGGTGGAGCTTGCCCATCACCTCGCCGACCACCCGCGCGCACTTCACGTGTGCGCGCTCCGGGCGCAACCCCATGTCGTGCATCTGGTACAGGATGCGTCGGTGCACCGGCTTCAGCCCGTCGCGGGCGTCGGGCAGCGCGCGCGAGTAGATCACCGAGTAGGCGTACTCCAGGAACGAGCCCTGCATCTCGTCGACGACGTCGATGTCGAGGATGCGCTCGTCGAAGTCGTCTGCTGGCGGGGTCTTCGTGCTGCGGCGGGCCATCGCGGCGCGGCTCCTTCGGGGGCATGGGTGGGCGGGCGCACCACCGCCGGCCCGTCGACCGGCGCGGTGCTGCGGACCATTGTGGACCGCCGCGCGGACAGCGGGGCGCCGGGACCCGGTTGCGCGGTTCTTCCGCGCAGGTCGACGGGTACCGCGACGTGGCCCACATCGGCCGTCGGCACGCATACAGTGACAGCGAGCCAGGAGGATCGACCGACCGAACGAAGGGACCCCACACCTATGGGCCACACGGCCACCGACCAACACGCCGCGGACGGGCGGGAGAACGCCCCCGCTCCGCCGGCGGTGACCGAACACCGGCTCGCCAACGGTCTGCGGGTCGTCCTCTCCGAGGACCACCAGACCCCGGTCGCCGCAGTCTGCCTCTGGTACGACGTCGGTTCCCGCCACGAGGTCCCCGGGCGCACCGGCCTCGCGCACCTCTTCGAGCACCTGATGTTCCAGGGGTCGGCGCAGGTCCCGGGCAACGGGCACTTCGAGCTGGTGCAGTCCGCGGGCGGTTCCCTGAACGGCACCACCAGCTTCGAGCGCACCAACTACTTCGAGACCATGCCCGCCCACGAGCTGGAGCTCGCGCTCTGGCTGGAGGCCGACCGCATGGGCACGCTGCTCACCGCGCTGGACGACGAGTCCATGGAGAACCAGCGCGACGTGGTGAAGAACGAGCGGCGGCAGCGGTACGACAACGTGCCCTACGGCACCGCCTTCGAGCGGCTGACCGCCATGGTCTACCCCGACGGCCACCCGTACCACCACACGCCGATCGGCTCCATGGCCGACCTGGACGCGGCCTCGCTGGAGGACGCCCGCGCGTTCTTCCGCACCTACTACGCCCCGGGCAACGCGGTGCTCTCGGTCGTCGGCGACCTCGACACCGAGCGGACGCTGGCCTGGATCGAGAAGTACTTCGGCTCGATCCCCGCGCACGACGGCAAGCAGCCGCCGCGCGACGGCTCGCTGCCCGACGTCATCGGCGCGGACCTCCGCGAGGTCGTCGAGGAGGACGTCCCCTCCCGAGCGCTGATCGCCGCCTACCGGCTGCCCCACGACGGCACCCGCGAGGCGGACGCCGCCGACGTGGCGCTCACCGTCCTCGGCGGGGGCGAGTCCTCCCGCCTGTACAACCGGCTGGTCCGCCGTGACGGCACCGCGGTGACCGCGGGGTTCGGCATGATGCGGCTCGCGGGCGCACCCTCCTTCGCCTTCCTGGACGTGAAGGCGTCCGGCGACGCGGAGATCCCCGCGATCGAGGCCGCCGTCGCGGAGGAGCTCCGCCGCTTCGCCGAGGACGGCCCCACCGAGCGCGAGATGGAGCGTGCCCAGGCGCAGTTGGAGCGCGAGTGGCTGGACCGGCTCTCCACCGCCGCCGGCCGGGCCGACGAGTTCTGCCGGTACGCGGTGCTCTTCGGCGACCCGAAGCTGGCACTGACCGCCGTGGACCGGCTGCTGGACGTCACCGCCGAGGAGGTGCGGCAGATCGCCGCGGCCCGACTGCGGTCCGACAACCGGGCCGCGCTGGTGTACGAGCCCACCGGTGCCGAGGACGGCACCGAGGCCGGCGACGACGCGAAGGAGCAGCTGTGACCGACGCCATCACCCCCGCGATGGACCTCCACCCCCGCCCCGTCGGCGGCGAGCCGGTGCCGTGGGCCTTCCCGGCGCCCGAGCGCTCCGAACTGCCCAACGGCCTGCGGGTGCTGCGGGTGGACCGGCCCGGCCAGCAGGTCATCGCCGTCGAGGTGTGCCTGCCCGTCCCGCTGACGGCGGAGCCCGAGCACCTGGAAGGTGTGGCCGCTCTGATGGCGCGCGCCCTGGGGGAGGGGACGCAGAACCACCCGGCCGAGGAGTTCGCCGCGGAACTGGAGCGCTGCGGCGCCAACCTGGACGCGCACGCGGACCACGACTCGATCCGGGTCTCGCTGGAGGTCCCGGCCTCCCGGCTGGAGCGCGGCCTCGACCTGCTGGCGGAGGCACTGTCGTCGCCGGCGCTCGCCGACGCGGAGGTCGAGCGGCTGGTCCGCAACCGGCTCGACGAGATCCCGCACGAGCTGGCGAGCCCGGGCCGCCGCGCCGCGATGGCGCTCTCGGCGGAGCTCTTCCCTGCCGACTCCCGGCTCTCGCGCCCGCGTCAGGGCTCCGCCGAGTCGGTGGCCCGGATCGACCCGCCCGCCGTCCGGGAGTACTACGCCGCCTGGGTCCACCCGACCGGGGCCTCCGTGGTGCTGGTCGGCGACTTCGCCGGTGCGGACCTGGACGCGCTGCTCGCCGCGACGCTCGGCCGGTGGACGGGCGAGGCGGCGGCCTCGGCGCCGCTGCCGCCCGTGGTCGCCGACGACACCGGCCGGGTCGTGATCGTGGACCGTCCGGGGTCGGTGCAGACCCAGGTACTGATCGGGCGGGTCGGCCCGGACCGCCACGACTCGGTCTGGCCGGCCCAGACGTTGGGCGTGTACTGCCTCGGCGGTACGCTCACTTCCCGGATCGACCGGGTGCTGCGCGAGGAGAAGGGCTACACCTACGGGATGAGGGCCCTCGCCCAGGTGCTGCGGTCCTCGGCGGCCGGCGACGGTGCGGCGATGCTCGCCATCAGCGGGTCCGTCGCCACGGACGTCACCGGCCCGGCGATGGCCGATCTCTGGCAGGTACTGCGTACCCTTGCGGAGTCGGGGCTGACCGACGACGAGAGGGATGTCGCGGTCCGCAACCTGGTCGGGGTGGCGCCGCTGCGGTTCGAGACCGCGGCGGCGGTGGCGTCCACCGTCGCCGACCAGGTCGACCAGCAGCTGCCGGACGACTTCCAGGCGACGCTGTACGCGCGGCTCGCGGAGACCGGGACCGTGGAGGCTACTGCCGCCGCGGTCAACGCGTTCCCCGCGGACCGGCTGGTCACGGTCCTGGTCGGCGACGCCGGCCAGATCGCCGGGCCGATGAAGGAGCTGGGTATCGGCGAGGTCACGGTGGTGACGGCCTGAGGGCCGGTCACCAGCGAAGGCACCGATACGCCCCCCGGGGCCCGGGGACGGCGCACCGACGCCGCCCCCGGGCCCTCTTCTTCCTCCCGGGCGACGCCGCGTGCCGCGTGCTTCCAGCCGCCCCCGTTGACCGCGGTGCGCCGCCCTGACCCGCTGCCGCAGGCGCCGCGCCGCGGACCGCCCGGGCCGGAACCAGCCGTTCCGGGGTTACGCGGCGTAGCGCCCGACCCCCGCCTCCGACCGCCTCCGACCGCTCGGCGGCCCGCCCCTGCCGGGCCGGTGCGACGCGACGCCGCTCTCCGGAGGCGAAGGCCGAAAAGAATGCGGTGGCCGGAGGCCCGGTCGGAATTCCCGAATGAATGTCATACAGTTCGGTGGTGACTCGGCGGTGGAACCTGCGCCGGGACGTCCCGGCCATGGGGGTTGTGATGCGAATTTCGGCGCAGTCGGTGTGTGCGGCGATTCGCGACGACATCGTGGCGGGTGTGCTCCCCCGCGGAGCGAGACTGGCGGAAGAGCAGCTCGCGCAGCGGTACGGCGTCTCCCGCGTACCGGTCCGCGAGGCGCTGCGGACCCTGGAGTCCGAGGGGTTCGTCGTCTCGCGCAGGCACGCCGGCGCCTGTGTCGCCCGTCCCGACGAGCGCGAGGCCGCCGATCTGCTGGACATCCGCGCCCTGCTGGAGCCGCTGGGCGCCGCCCGCGCCGCACAACGACGCACCGAGGCCCACCTGAAGGTGATGCGCGGCCTGGTGCGGCTGGGCCGGCAGCGCGCGGGGCAGGGGCAGGACGGCGACCTGCGGTCCCTTGCGGAGTGGTTCCACGAGACGGTCGCGCAGGCCACCGGCAGCCCGCCGCTCGCGGCGCTGCTGGTGCAGAACCGGCGGAAGATCCGCTGGCTGCACCCGCCGGACCCGGCCGCGCGCGACGAGGAGAGCTGGCAGGAGCGAGGCGCCCTGGTGGACGCGATCGCCCGCGGTGACGCGGAGCGGGCGCGCGCCGTCGTTCTCGCGCAGCTCGACCGCGCGCCGGGCAGCGCGGACCTCCGCGCCTTCGAGGCGGAGATGCGGGCGGGGCGGCCGCCGGCACCCCGGAAACCTCCCGTCAACACGGCGCGCGGCCGTTCGTAACGCGACGGCCCTATTGTTTCCGTGGCGGAGAACCGCGGATTTGTCGCCGCATTCGCTTTCTGCTTTCCCGGTATTCCGGCCGGGGTCCCGCGCTCGCATGCGCACGGTGCAGAGCCCTTCGGTCGTGAACCGACCCGGGATTTCCGCCTGGCTTTTCCGGGGACGGCCCGCCGGCGGGTGAGGGGCCGCCCGTGACGCTCCGAGAGGGAGCCGGCGTCGTCACGGAACGCGCCCACCGCCCGCGGCTCCCCGTCCCGACCCCGGCGCAGGGCGCCGCCCGGCACGACGACGGCCGACCACCGCAAAGTTGCGAGGGCCGGCCGCCGGTGTGGGCGCCGCAGGCGCGCCGAAGCGGTCACACCGCCTCGGGCAGCTCCTCCAGGCCCTCGGAGACCAGCCGCGCCAGCCGGTCCAGGGCCACCTCCGCACCCTCGTCGGCGGAGGCGAGCACCACTTCCTGACCGGCCTCGGCCCCCAGGCCGAGCACCGCCAGCATGGAGGCGGCGTTCACGGGCGGGTTGTCGCCCTTGGCGATGGTCACCGCGGCGCCGGACGCGGTGACGGCGCGCACGAAGACCGAAGCGGGGCGGGCGTGCAGGCCCTCGGGCCAGCCGATGGTGACGTGGCGCTCAGCCATGATCTGTGTCCTCCGGTGCGGGTGGGGGCCGCGTGCCGAGCAGGTCCGCACGCGGGTTCGGGCGATTCGTCCGCTGCCACTCTCGCACGAGACCCCGCCCGGCCCGTGATCGACCCCGAGCAGCTGCTCACCGGGCTCAACGAGCAGCAGCGAGCGGCCGTCACCCACAGCGGCGCCCCGCTGCTGA
>NZ_JAAVJD010000001.1 GCF_012033735.1 Streptomyces lonarensis
GCGCGCACCGTAGCCACAGGCCGGCGGACATCTCGAACCATCCGCCGGTGGGGTGCCGGCGTTAGTGATGTGTGCCTCCGGCGGGTCCTCTCTCGGAGGGGGAGGGGGCTGGTTGGTGGGGTGCGGGTGCGTTGTGGTGGGGGTGAGGGCGGGGTTCCCTCCTCGGCCGGTCACCCGGGGGGCGTACCAGGAACCCGGGCTCGGCGTCCAGGCCGGGCCGCTTCGCGGTCGCTGCGCGAGCCAGGACACCGAGCCCGGAACCCTGGTACGGCGGAGCTGTCCGACCGAGGAGGGAACCCCGCCCAGGTGTGTTGTGGGCTTGGCCCGGCGGGGCGGGTGCGGGGCGGTGGTGTGTGAAAAGGCAGGTCAGAGCGCCTATCAGGGTTGACCCAACCCCTAGAACATGGTTTAATTAAGCATGCCGGAAGGGGAGGGCAACCCCCGACCGGTGGCCCCGGGCGAACGACCCGGCGGAACCCCCTCTCACCAGGAGAACCAACGATGGAAACCCCCTCTGCTGTTGCCGAACTGGCTCATCCGATCGCTGTCCAGCTCGGCGGGAACTGGCGACCGCGGCAGGCGTACCACGGCGCCCGGGAGCTGGATTACGCCGCTCTCTTCACGCACCTCGACGGCCGACAGCTCCACCTCTCCGAGCGGTTCGACGACCCCGGTCGCCTGCACATCCGGGGCGCATTCCCCGCTACTGACTATCCTTTCCGCAGGGGCGAGCGTGACAGTATCCGAGTCGCCATGAACACCGGCGTGGCGGAAATTGCGGAACTCATCAAGTCCGACCTGATTCCGGTGCACCGTGACGTGCACAGCCGCGTGAAGGAGCACAACCGCAAGCAAGGTGAGATACGGCGGAATGTCGAAGAGACCGCACGTGATCTCTCCTCCAGGCTCCCCGGCGCCCAAGCGCGAATCGACGGATCAAACGCCTACATCTACATGAATCTTGAGCCCGGAGAGGTTCGCATCGGGCTCGACGGAGACACGGTGAACATCGCTCTCAACGATGCACCCCGTGTCATCGCCGACGCCGTCGTTTACGCCGTAAGTCGATTCCTGCCGCACGTCCAAACCCCCGAGGAAGAGTACGGCGAATGCTTCCACGGGCGCGACCTCTAGGTGCCGGTCCCATGGGCGGCGCGCTCTCGCGGCGCGCCGCCCCCCACGCACACACAAGAACCGAAAGGCCATGTGATGAGCGCCGACGTATTCGTCATTCAGCCCCGATGGACCGTCCAGGCCCCGCATTTGCGTTGCACCCTCAAGCGCGCGCTTGCCCTTCAAGCCACGCAAAATGTGTGGTCAAGTACCGAGCACATCAATAATGCTGTGGAGATGACCTACGGTGATCAACTCCCCGACTCTGGGCGGTGGGAACTCACCCGCTCTCAACTCCGCACTCTCAAGATCGCTATCGAATGGCGCAGGGCAAGGCGTTCGGCCAGTGACGGGAGGGTCGCCCCTCACGTCCTCGAACACTGGGCGGAAATAGAAGAGGAGGTGATCGTCGCATATCGAGCCGCGAGTCATGCGGAAGGAATTGACTGGGTCTAAGGGGTTGCTGACCAGTCAGGAACATGGTTTAATTAATGATGTCGCAAGGGGGAGGGCAACCCTCCGACCGACACCCCGTCGGGGCCCACCGGCTCCGACGGAACCTCTCACCAGACAGGGAAACGACATGCTCACCACGCCCCACAAGCGCACCGTCCAGGACTTCCCCACGGCGACGCTCGCACTGGCCGCGCCGTGGTTCCGTGCCCACCAGCTCGACACCCGCCCCGCTCTCGTCGTCGGCCCGTTCGGCGGACCGGAGTGTGCCGACGAGGCCACTATGGCGGTCGTCTGGTTCTTCACCATGGGCGCCCCGGAGCCCGGCGGCAGCCTCCAGGCGATGTTCCCCCACGAGCTGACACCGATCGACGACACGCTGACCACGATGCACGAGGACACGTTCCGCGACATCGTCCGCAGCCTGCGCCGGGGGCGGTTCGCCTACGACGACGGCGGCGCGCTCTGTGACGCCGTCCGCCGGGCGTGGCGCGAGCGGGCCGGACTGGCCGACGCCGACTCGGCAGCGCGGCACACACGCCGCCACAACTGACCACCAGGACCACCGGTCCGGAGGAGGGCAACACCTCCGGACCGGCTGGCCTCCACGCCGAAGCGGACACCCCTTCGGGGCGGCAGGACAGGTCCGGTGCGTTCACCGCCGTCGGCCGACTCCGCCGCAGACGGCTCCGCCGACCGCCGGCGGGCACCGGACCGACAAGGACGCGCCCCGCGGGGGCGCGGCAGCCCCTGCCGTCGCGCAGGCGCGACGGCCCCGCGACCCGCTCGTCCCTCACGGCCCGCGCCGGTGGTGCAGCGCCGCTGCCAACGCACGGTCCGTCCTGCGGCCGGACCACACACTCTCACCAGAAAGACCAGCTCAGTGACTATCGAGATCACCCACACCCGGCGAGAAGGAACCCTGATCGAGGGCACGAGCCGAGGCGACGGATCGGCCGAGATCCTGCGGCTCCGCGAGTATGGCCGCACCCAGCGCCAGCCCTTCCGCTGGAGCCGAAACCTCGACTGCTGGTACCTCCCCCACAGCCGCGACCACGCCACGTACACCCCCTCACTCGAACTCCTCGCGCAGCGACTCCGCGACGCAGGCTTCGAGGTCACGCTGACCATCGACAACGCCGACCGCCGATCGTTCTCCGACGCCGAGCACGACCGGGAGGAAAAGGCCCAAGCCAGGGCCGAACGGTTCGGCAACTACGCCGAGGCCGCCGCCCGGAACTCCGAGGCAGCGTGGAAGAAGAGCCACGACATATCCGAGCGGTTCGCTGGTGGCCAGCCCATCCTCATCGGACACAACTCCGAGCGCCGAGCCCGCCGCGACCACGAGCGGATGGACGGGGCGATGCGAAAGAGCATCGGCGAACGCGACCGCGCCGACCACTGGAGCGGCCGGGCGCAGGCCGCCGCCGACTACGAGCAGTTCAAGAAGAGCCCCGGCCGCACACTCCGCCGCCTCGACAAGCTGCGGGCCGACCTCCGCGCGGTCGAGAAGTGGCAGCGCGGCGAGCGCGCCAAGGGCTACTCCCGCAACCCCGACGACCCCGAGCTGGCCATCCGCCACGAGGAACTGACCGAAGAGATCGAGCACTGGCAACAGGCCATCAAGGATGCCGAGGCTCAGGGCGTCAAGGTCTGGTCGAAGGCGGACTTCTCCCGCGGCGACTTCGTCCTCTACCGCGGCACCTGGTACGAGGTGCTGCGCGTCAACCCGAAGTCGCTCACCATCCCGCACATCCACAACGGCACCGGCCGGCACATCGTCCGCGCCACCGGCAACCAGCACGACTGGACCTGGACAGCCCCCTACGACGACGTGTCGGGACGCATGGGCGCAGACGAGATGCAGCAGCCGCCCCCGGCCGAGGCCGAGTAGCCACCTCCCCGCCCGCTCCGGCGGCCGAGCCCCGGCGCGGGCCGCTCCTCACCAGAACAGGACCCCACCATGACCACGCGACTCCTCGCACGACCTGCCACTGCCCCCGACACCGAAGCGAGCAGGCTCACCGCGCTCGCGACCGAGGGCAGCACCACCGTTCCGCCGTACCGCGTCGGCGCTCCCGACATCCAGTGCCGGTACCCCGTGATCATCGGCGAGAACCAAGTCATCGGCCGCGCCTACCGGTGGCACCGCGACTGGCTTGTCCTCACCACCGAGGGCGAACGCAACCTCCGCCGCCCACCCAAGGGGACACCCGGTACCGAGATGGCAGCCGCCCACCTCGCCCAGCAGTACGCCGCCGGTCAGATCGGCTCCGTCCCCCTGCACCAGGTCCTCGCCGACTCGCCCGCACCGCTCTGTGGCCCGGTACCCCTCCTCCACCCCCGGATGCCGGTCAACGACCGCAACACCGAGAGCGCCGAGACCGCCTTCGGGGGACTCGCCGCCCACCACTGGCGGGCCGTCCTCACCGGATTCCCCGGCAGCGACAACCACTGGTACCTCTCCTGCGAGCTGTGCCCGTGGGAAGGCCCGAAGTTCTGGTCGCACCTGCGTGGCCGCAACGGCCAGCCGCCGAGCCCACGCCGCCACAAGGGCGGGTGCATCGGAGAGGACGAAGTCCGCCGACTGATCCCCGCCTACCAGTAAGAGCCCGACCGGGGCGGCGGCACCGCGCCGCCGCCCCGCTCTCCCGAAGGACAGCACCATGCAGAACAAGCACACCCCCGAAAGCATCGTCATCCCCGACACCCCGGCCGCGATCCTGGAATGGGCCGCCCGCCACATCGAACACGTCGGCATCTACCAGGGACCTCGCCTGTTCGCAGGCCCCGGCCGCACGGCAACACTGCCCTGCTGGCCCCGTGGCGCCATCGAAGTCGCCGCCGGCCACGGGCGCGGAACCGCCGGCCGGACCTACGACTGGAACCGCATCGACCGAGCCCGCAACCAGGCGTTCGCCATCCTCGCGGAAACCCTCACCGGACACCCCCTCGAAACCACGTCCCTGCACCGCGACGCCATCGACCGCTGGAGCGCCGAGCCCGGCCGCACCGCCGCCGACGCCGCCCACGCGTTCCGCGCCGCAGCCGCCCGCGCCGAACACGCACTGTTCTAACCCCCGCCGCCCAACCGCATCACCAGCCACCGAAGGCGCACACGATGGACGAGACGACAGACCACCGCACCCCCACCCGAACACCGAGCCGCCGAGGAGCCGCCACACCCAGCCGAGACGGCATCCACCGGCTCACCGTCCCCCTCCACCCCCGGCTCAGCGCCACCGAGCTCATCCGCGTACTCCTCGCAGCCCCCGGAGAAACCGACCTCACCGCCCTCGACCCCGTAGCCGTCCGCGCCCTCATAGCCGACGTCCTCACCCGGCACGGCGACGCCGTACTCGACCGGTCCCAATACCACCCGGAGCTCGACCACCACCAGGACGCCCGCCGCGCGGTACGCCGCGCGTACGGGCCGCGGTTCCTCGACGCCCCCGACGAACAGGCCGTACTCGCCGACCCGCTCAGAGAAGTCCTCGCCGCCACGAGCAGGACGCCGTGACCGCCACCGACGCCGAGCCGACCGGAGCACGAGCACGGCAGACGTACTACTGGCGAGTGCGCAACGCGCGGACGCGCCACCGTCCCGAGAGCTCAGCGCACCGGTGGCACATCCAGCCCGGACACCCCGGCGGCGCGTACAGCGACCTCGGCCACGAGCTGGAACCGCCGGCACACCACGCCCCAACTCTCCTCTCCCGCAGCCGGCCGAAGCCCCGTGGACACGAGCAGCAGTTCCGGGGCGGATGCCTCACCTGCGCCTGGGAAGGCCCCGTCTACCCCGGCAGTGGGCACGGGGACGGCGACAACTCCGCGATCGAGGACGCCCACGACCACGCCTTCCCCGGCTGGAGAGAGTTGCCCCCGATCACCCGCGCGAGAGACAGACGGCAGACCCAGAGGAACCTGACCCGCTGGACTCAGCTGACCTCTCAGTACCCGCTCGGCTGGGTGGACCAAGGCGCCCCGATCCTGGTCTGGTCCCGACACCGCCGCGAACCCCATCTCCCACCACACAGGGGAAGCCCCCGCTACGAACTCCGCGTCGACCGGCCACCCACCCACCGGGACAAGCGGGCGACCGACCAGGACTCGCTCTTCTGACGGCCGGGACCCCGAAGCAAAGGTGGTTTAATTAGTCCGCCGCGAGCGGACCAGGGCAACCTCCGACCGGCACGAACGTCGAACCCGACGCAGCACACCAGGCAGCAAATGACGGCCAGCGCACAAGGGCAACAAGGCGCTGGCCGTCGCGTTCTCTCACCAGAAAGAACTCCACCATGCTATGCGACCGACACCCCGACCATCCCCAGCCCGGCGACATCACCCAGCTCAAGCCCGGTAACAGCATCGGCGCTGCCCCCAGCGACAGCTTCGTCATCGTCGAGGATTTCCCGCCCAGCGGCCGGCACCTCGTCCTCAACCTCCCCGCCGGCCACCCCCGCCAGGAGGACTGGGCCGCCGCCATCGCCCTGGCCGACATAGCCACACTCACCAGGCTCGAACCGGCAGGCAGCCGCACATGGACGCCGATACGAGACCCGGACGACGCCCCGTGACCCCGCAGAACGGTCACGGCCCACGAAGAACAGGAGACGACCGTGCCCCGCAAGACCGGCCGCGCGCTCTACTCACGCGCGGACCTGCGCCAGGTCCACCGAATCAGCGAATCGACCCTCCAGAACCTCTGGACCGACCGGGAGCGCAACGGCCACCCACCCGTCGCTGACACCATCGACGGCGTCATGCACTGGGACGGCGACGCATGGGCGACGTGGCACCACGAACTTCAGCGACAGCGCGCTGCGGCCAGCACCACCAACCCACCGAAGCTCGACGGCGACCCCGAAGAGATGGTCGGCCCCGCCGAGGCCGCGAAGGTCTGCGGCTTCTCCGACTCCGCCACCGTCTCCCACTACGTCAAGAACCCGCCCGCCAGGTGGCCCGAGCCGGACGACTGGGACGAACTCCCGACCCGGCGCCGCCCCAAGTGGAAGCGCTGGCGACTGTGGCAGTACCTCGCGGAGCGCAAAGGCCGCGGCCACGCCGGCGGACGCCCCAAGGGGCGCCGCGGACTGGCCTACCCCTACCAGGGCGACGAACGGCTGACGCTCGCCCGGCAGGCCCTCGCGGAGAACCCCGGGGCCAAGAACGCCGAGTTGATCACGCTGCTCCAAGGGCAGACGGAGAAGACCTACTCCCGGCCGACCTGGAACCTCATCCTCAAGTCCGCCCGCGAACACCCCGAGGAGTAACCCGTGCCCGACACCCCCTGCCCCCGCTGCGGCGGCCCGCTTGGTGAGCATCCGGCGCGCACCCGGCTGACCCTCGACCGGGACGTTCGGATCTGCACGCCGTGCGGAACGGACGAAGCGACGCGCATCGCCCGAGGCGAGCCACCGATCCCCTTCGGGGACTGGCCCATCCGAGCCAGCTGACCACTGCGCCGCGGGCGATGCCGAGCTGAAGCTGCGAGAGGAGGGGGGGGCCGACGGCCCCCCCCTCCTCGTCACTGCTCCACGTCTCGCGGGAGAAGCAGCGCATACACCCCGAGCGCCAGGGTCATCGTGGTCACGAAGGCACCGGCACCGGTGCCCAGAGCGACGAGCGCGCTCCCGTCGACGGCGTAGAGGAGGAACGCCGCTGCGAGCGCGATCACGAGGGAAAACTGCACGGCGATGACGACGAGCAGCAGTCGTGTCCTGAAGGTTGGCATGCGGGTCTGAACCCATTCCGACTAGCGGAGGCCGGGAGCGGCGCAAGGCAGCCTCAGCCCGACCACCTGACAACAGTGGCCATGAGCTGAGGACGCGCCGACGTTTCACATCCGCACGGAGCCGACCCGCAACTACCGGCTATGACCTCCCGATCTCTATCCGCCCCGGGGTTGGTGTGTGAAGTAGTTGGCTCTCCACGGCACGTCGACCCGTGGGGAGCCGAGACCGAGGTTGAAGTAGTGCCAGTACACTCTCGGCCTCGTGCTCGTAATGCGTAAGCATGCGCATCATGGCACAACCGGCCAGTGGGCAGAGGCCCTTCCGGAGGGGTAGAGAGTGGCGTCACTGTTCCAACAACATCAACGCCGCTCGCGGGGTAGGACGCGCGAGACGGATGACTCGGTCGCGTCAGCAAGGCGACCGTGAACGGCGACGTCTGGTCCAGCCGCACGAGTTGTGGGCGTTGAACCAGCAGGTGGCCTTTCGCCTCAGGGGCACTCGGGGGACGAGCTGCTCGTGTGAGGGCCATCGGTTCCGCCTTCAGGGGCACCTGTGCAGACCCTGCAGGCACCCCTCAGCGCCATCATGAGACTAAGCGTTTGCGGGACGCGGCCAGATGCCGTCGATGAGCCAGGGACGGACAATCTGCTCCAGGCCGCTCAAGCACTGGTCCTCGCTGCCAGCTATCAACTGCAGCGCCCACTGGCGCGTTGCGCCAGCGGCCCAGTCCGCCACCTGGAGCTGCGGGTGGTCCTTGCTGTCCGCGAACTCAATGGTGCCCATGACGGGGGCTATGGACTCGCCCGGCCGTGCCGGATTGGGAAAGAAGTGCGCGGTGTGCAGGAGAGTGGTGTTGCGGTCGACCACCTTCGATGCGTCGTGCACCAGGCGGAACCTGCCCAGGGTCTGACCAAACGTGGTGGCGAGGCAGTACAGGCTTGGGATCGCCGGATCTAGCTCGTCCTGATGCCCCTGGGATGCGATCTCCGCTGTGGTCTCGTCAGCGACGGGTCGGCAGTATTCAAGAAGCTCCAGCCACTCGGCGAACTGCTGGTCCTTCATGGACGCCTTGAGGACAGCTATGGCCGCGTACAGTTCGGCCGTGGTGGCCTTCTGACGAACCCAGTTCACGAACGCGTGGAGCATCCGGTCGTAGGCGTCTGCATCCCCCACGGCGGGTCCGGCCAGGTGCAGCATGTCCGCCAAGGCGAGGGTCTGTTTCCCCTCGTAGAGGTTGTAGCCGTCCTGGTGCGCCATGGGTTCCACGATGATGTCGACCATCTTGGTTATCACCATGAATCGCTTGTGGACCATGTAGGTCCGCACGCTCCCCTCGGGCAGACGCGAGAAGGCGTTCATCAGCGCCTTCCGTCCGCCGCTGGAACGCGCCAGCGACCTGTACTTCGGCTCGCGAAGATTGCGCGGGAGCTGGCCACGGACCTCGTCGACGATAGAGGCTGCGAGGTCGTCAGTGAGGTGGACCCCGGCCAACGTGAAGACGGGCTGGTGCGGGTCGAGGAGGTTCTGGCCCGAGTTGGCGGACTCGTCGACGTAAACGACGGGGGGTGCCGAGGATGAAGTGGACATGGACAGAGAATGCCCCGCCAGCTTCGGGGCGGTCCAGCCGAAGTCGGCGATGGAAGCCGCAGCGGTCGGTTACCCCCTTAGCCTGATCGCGCCGTCCGGCTGGTGAGCCGCGCGGAGGGGCGGGGACCTGCGGCCCCGGAACCCGCGGTTCCTACGCCTTCTGGTGCTCACGGATCAGCTCTTTATGCAGGTCAGCATGATAGCTCGCCCTCCCCGTACGGCGGGTCACCACACCTGTTCAGTTCGATTTATCCACCGAGTAGACGTCTCTCGGTCTCGTGAGTGTCTGCTGCGGTTTCTCGTGAACAAAGCCACCGGGGTTGGGCACCAAGCGCGGCTTGCGACATGCGCGGTGGGGTGAACGGTATGCGGGCGGCTGAACCGTAGAACAGCACGCTGACGTACCGTGACGGCCGCGAGGTCCCTGGCCACGACACGGGCGGAGTGGCTGCCAACCTTTAAGGGGAGGCGCGATCCCCGGGCCGGATCCGCGCCGTTCTGGCTCACGTAGCGATCTACCCCTGCCGGAGGAGCCTGCGTTCTTCGTCGGGGCGTGCCGATCAAGTCGGCACGCGCCGTAGGCACCGCCAGAAGCAGCCCGGTAACAGCGAGGCCGCAGGCACTTCCCGCCCGAAGTTCCACCACAGAGCACTGCCCTTACTAACCGATCTTGAAGACAGAGGACCAAGGTATCGTCACTTCGTGACGATACAGTCAGCCAAGACGACCGGAGCTGGCCGGACAGGAACGGGGTGAGCGGGCCGATGGGCTGGGTGACCATGATCGGCCCGTCCGAGGAGCAGGTTGAGTACCGCCTTACCGGCGGCCACGGCTGCGGGAAGTCCACCTCTGTCGACGCGGCCCCGCTGGTCGCCGCCATCGAGGCCAAGGCCGAAGCCACTGGTTCGCCCGTCGCCTCCCTGCTTGCCAACCGCGAGGCCAAGCGCGCCTTCTTCCGGGCCCGCGGACTCATCCGCAGCAAGGGCACGGCCCGGTTCACCGGATTCGACGCCGTCGAAGTTGCCACCGCCGCAGGGCTCGATGCCCGCGAGTTCTACGGCGAACAGGCTCTTCCCGCCCAGTCGGCAGACGGGCAGGTGGACTACCACCTCGACGCCAGCGAACGCCCACTGGTGTGGATCGGCGGCGGCCTCTCCGAGTTCGGCATTTCTCCCGGAAGCACCCTCGGCCCCGAGCAGTTCCCCGCCGCCCGGCGCCTCATGCACGGCGAGGACCCGCGGAACGGGCAGACCCTCGTCGAGCCCAAGCTGGCCATCGCGCCGGCCGCCAAGCTACCGGCCGCTCCACTGGCCCGCGCCATCCGCCGCGCCGCCGCTGAACGCAGCGTGGCCCCCTCGACGCTCCTGGACTCCAAGCGCAAGCAGGACGCATATCGCAGGCTGGAGAGCCAGCTCCGGCGCTTCGGCGAATCACACCGAGTCCCCGTATCGACCGTGCTGAGGCTCGCCGGTGCCGTCGGCATCGACGCGGTCGAGCTGTACGGCGACCACATCGTGGAGAAGGCCCTCACCGCCGAGGCAGGCGGCCATCTCGACGCGCGCGCACTGCTGCGCGCCGTCGAGGCGCGCGGGGCCGAGACCGGCCAAGCGCCCGCCCACCTGTTCACCGCTGCTTCCATGAAGAGCAGGTACGGCCAGACCGCGCGGGAGGGGGAGCGGCGGCTTCGCGACCTGCCTATGGACGTCCGTGAAGCCATCGCGATGGCCAAAGCAGCAGGACTCGCGCCCGAAGACGTCTGGGACCCGGAGGAGATCAAGGCTGCACTCCTCGAAGGCCGAGTGCAGGTGGGCAACTACGGCGCCGACGTCACGCTGGACCTCCCCAAGTCGAAGTCCGCGTTCCTCGCCTACGCGCCGGACGAGGTCGCCGCCCAGGTCGAGGACATCTACACATCCGCCGGCCGCGAATCCATCAGCGCGCTGGAGCGGTGGACGGCCTATGCCATGCGCGGCCACCACGGCGACGGCGACGAGGCCAAGACGCTGGCGACGAGCGGGTTCTCCGGCTGGATGATGGTCCACCGCGCCGCCCGTCCCGTGGACAGCGCCCCGTACGGAGACCCGCACTTCCACCTGCACTTCACCCTCGCCAACATGGTCAGGGGGACGGACGGCAAGTGGTCCACCATGGCCAGCGGAGGCCGAGACCTCCACCGCCACACCCGAGCCACGCAGTCCCTCATGAACGCCCGCGTCCGCCGCGAGCTGACCGACACGTTCGGCATCACCTTCCGCCGCGAGGAGCGGACCGGCGCCTGGGAAATCTCAGCGATCCCCGAGACGACCATCCGCCTGTTCAGCAAGCGCGACAGCCAGGTTCGGGACCTGCTGACCAAGCTGGGCATCGACTACGGCACCGCCACGACCCGCGAACGCACCGCCGCTTCCATCGCCTCCAAAGCCGCGAAGAACGGGGAAGCCACCGGAGCCGACGACGACGTGTTGCGTGCCTACTGGCAGGCCGAAGGCCGCGCCGCAGGCGACGACCCCGAGGCCATCGCCGCCAGCGCCATGACCCAGCCCCGGGCCGACCAGAACCCCGGCCTCGACGAGCTGTGCGCCCTGATCTTCGACCCGGTGAACGGACTGACCAGCCACTCCAAGGAATTCACCCACGCCGCTGCCATCGCCGCCGTCCTCGACGGTCTGCCGTACGGGGTCGCGGACGCCGAGGAGGCCGAAGAGCTCACCAACGCCGTCCTTCGCCACGCCGGCTACGCAGTCCAACTGAACCCGAAGGGCGCCCAGCACTTCACCCACGCCGACCGATTCACGACGGCGGACATCGTCGCGGCAGAAGCACGGATCGTCTCCGAGGCCACGAGGCGCCGCGACACCCAAACCGCCGTGGTCGACCGAGACACCGTCGAGATGACCCTGTCCGCCGTCGAGGTACAGCAGGGCGGCACCTTCACCTTCTCCGACGAACAGCGCGCGGTCCTCGGGCGACTGCTCACCGATGGACACGGAATCGACGCCGTGGTGGGAAGCGCCGGATCGGGCAAGACCACCATCATGGACACCGCTCGGCAGGCGTGGGAGGCCCACGGACTCGTCGTCGCCGGAGCGAGCACGGCCGCCGTCGCCGCCGCGAATCTCAGGGCGGAAGCAGGCATCGAGTCCCGCACCGTCGCCTCCTGGCTCACCGGCATCCGCACCGGCGGCCCCGGCCTCAACGGTGTGGACGTACTGGTCGTCGACGAAGCCGCGATGTGCGATGACCGTGACATCGCCGAACTCCTCACCCACGCCGCGGATACCGGAACCAAGATCGTCGCCATCGGTGACCCCAAGCAGCTGCACTCGCCCGGCATCGGCGGGTCCTTCGCCGCCGTGCACCACGTCGTCGACGGACTCACCCTCAACCAGAACTTCCGGCAGCGAGACGCGATCGAGCGACGAGCACTGGAGCTGTGGCGCGACGACAACCGCGTAGACGCCCTCCGGGCCTTCGCCGGAACGGGCCGCGTACACGCCCTCGCGGACAAGGACACCACCCTGGCCGCGATGCTCACCGTCTGGGCTGACAAGCGCGCGGCACACACCGACGACCACACCGCCGTCCAGCAGCTCCTCATGCTCGCCGCGACCAACGAGGTCGTCGAGGAACTGAACATCGGGGCCCGCGCGCTGCGCAAGGAGACCGGCGACGTGACCGGTCCTGAACACACCTACGCCTTGCCCGGTGGCGGCGAGCTGACGCTGTCCGTCGGAGACCAGATTCTCCTTCGGATCAACGACTACCGGGGGAAACGGAGCCGAGGCGCCAACGAAGACGTACTGAACGGCCACCGCGGCATCGTCCGCGCAGTGGACGAGGAACGCCGAGTCCTGGTCGAGTGGCGAGAGAAGACCCCCGACGGCCACCGCGACGTGGCCGAATGGGTCGACGCCGACTACATCGCACAGGGCGGCCTCAGCCTTGGGTACGCCATCACCGGCCACAAGTCTCAGGGACTCAGCGTCCAAGAAGCCCTGGTCTACGGCCCCGGCGCCCAAGCGAATGCCCTCTACACGATGATGTCGCGGGACAAGAAGGAATCCCACCTCTTCCTGCCGCTCGCCGTCTACGAGACCGATGCCGACCAAGCCCGTGACGGCGACGCGCTCACCGACCAGCAACAGCTTGACCGCGCCGTCGCCGGCCTCATCCGCGAGATCGAGAACGGCGCCGAGGAACGCATGATCCTCACCGAGCTCCCAGAGAAAGCGGTGCCTGCCCATGTCCGCCAGGCCGCAGCGAACCTCCCAACACATCAGGCCACCGCCGCCGACGACGCGGTCACACCCGCGGAGGTTCCCGAGCGCGAGGACCGTCCCGAAGGGGCGAGCCCCGCCCCGCACGGAGAGCCGACCACACCTGGGCAACCCACTTCGACGGCCGACCGTCCCCACAGCCACCTCAGCGACTCAGCCCTGCGCAACGCAGTACGGAAAGCTGCCACCGCGGCGCGCGCAACCAGGACGGCGGCAGAAAACGCCGAGGCCGCCGCCGCCCGAGCCGAACAGGCAGCCGCAGCCGGGACCGGACCGAACACCCTCGCCCTGCTGCACCGACAGCGGGACGCCGCCCACCGCGCCGAGGCAATCCGAGAACTTCGAGCGCTGGACGACACGATCACGGTCGGCACGGATCGCCTGCACGGCGAACGAACCCGGGTCCAAGAGCTCGAACTCCAACTGGCCGCGACCACCCGCTTCGGGCGCCCCGCGCTTCGTGGGGACAACCGCAAGGCAGTGGAGTCCGCGCACGAGGAACTGCGTCGGACATGCGAGGAGACCGAACACGAGCTGGACCAGCTCACAGGCCGGATGGAAGCTGTCGCCCGGCTGGCCGGACCGGTTGATGAGCACGAAGCTCTGCTCACTGAAGCGGCCATGCCACAGAACCAGAAGACCGCGCTCCTACGACGCGCGAACGAGCAGGACCGCCAGGCGGCTACGAGACTTCGGGCCGAAGCAGGGCTTGCACGGAACCGTGATCGAGCGAGCAGCCACCGAGTCTCCCGACTTCACCGAGAGATGGCCCTGCGGAGCCAGGGTGCGGTCGTGCACCCCGACGAAGGCGAGAGCGTGGCTCCCGCAGCCCCCCGGCCAGAAACGCCGTACATCAACCGGGCCACAGCGGACTTCGCAGGCCACGGGACTCCGCCGGACCCCGCACAGGACGCACCGACCGTCTAGGCAAAGCGCTCCGAAGTGGTCATCCGTGGTCGAGCGGTAGTCGCGGCTTCGCAACAGGCGAGGGCTACACGGTGCCGATCGCACGCCAAACCGCAGGCGGCGTCGACCGCGGGCTGCTCGTCGTCACCGATTGAGGACTGCCCCACGAACGGCACGGACAGCTGACCGAAGACGGCACCTCGGCAAGCGGGCGTGCCCTCGGCTGCCGACCACGCGATGCACCAGGGCTCACTCGACTGGCCGCTGAAGCGAAAGCCGAATCGCTTCAGCGCAGCCGGCCGATCCCGCCCCAGCCGACCCCATCGAAGGTGGCGGGCATCGCCGAGTCCGGGCGCCACTCCGTCAGCGGCACCACTCCAGGCTCGACCAGGTCCAGTCCCGCGAATAGCGTCCGGACCTGTTCCGGCGTGCGCAGTTTGTATGGAACAGCCCCCGTGTCGTCGTACTCCTGCTGCGCGACCGAGGCCCCCGCGCTCACGACGGCGTGGGAAAGGAGCATGTAGCTGCCCGGCGGAAGTCCTGCCAACAGCTGGTCGACCGCTGCTTGGGCCTCGGCGTCGTTCGGGACGTGCCCGAGCACGTCGGACAGGACGAGTGCGACCGGCCGGTCAAGGTCGAGGAGATCGCCTGCGGCGGCAAGGATGTGGTGGGGGTCGTGCAGGTCGGCCTCGACGTACTGCGTGGCCCCCTCGGGGGTCGAGGAGAGCAGCGCCTCCGAATGCATCAGGACCAGCGGGTCGTGGTCGACGTAGACGACCCGGGCGCCCGGGTCGTGGCGCTGCGCCACCTGGTGGGTGTTGTCGACGGTCGGCAGCCCGGTGCCGACATCGAGGAACTGGTTCATCCCGGCCTCGCGGACCAGGTACCGCACCCCGCGCGCGAGGAACCCCCGGCTGGCGCGTGCGACGTCGCGGACCGCGGGGAAGGTGGCGGCGTAGGCGTCGCCGGCCTCTCGGTCGACGGGGTAGTTGTCCGTGCCGCCGAGCCAGTGGTTCCAGATCCGTGCCGAGTGCGGCACGGAGGTGTCGATCCGTCTGCCCGGCTCCGGCCGGTCCGCCTGACGCGTCACACGCCCTCCTTCGGTGGCGCTGCCCGCGCCCCTCGCCGTTGCGTGCGCCCATCCTCGCGGCACCCCACAGAGTCAGCAAGCGGGTGTCGGGGCGCGAGGCACTGTGTCGGATGCATCGAGAACGGTCGGTCCGGTCCGCCGGTAGTGCGGAGCGGAACTCGGGCAGACGGTCGGTTCGCGCCACCAGCTCACCCCGAAGCGGTGGGCCCTATCCGGGGGAGAGGTCACCACAGGGTGGGCTTCTGTTCTGGCTTTGTGGCTCCGGGGAGGCCGGGCGGGACAGCGATGGCCACGAGCTGATCCCAGCTCTCGTACTGGTCGGCCATGGTGATGAGGCGCTGGGCGGCTGCGTAGGCGTCGAAGGCCGCGCGGTGGCGTTGCCCAGGCGCATCGCTCAGGTCCAGCGAGGCGTGCTCGATCAGCGCGTCAAGGCGGTAGGTCGGCAGCCCCGGGTAGGCGGCCTTGGCCAGCCGGAGCGTGTCGATGACCCCGGCCGGCTGCCACTGCGGCAGGTGAGCGCGGAGAACGCGGTAGTCCACGTGGGCGTGGTGGGCGGCGACCCACGCGGTACCGAGTAGGCCGTGGACCACGCCCTCGATCTCTCGCCAGCTCGGCTTGCCGTCGAGGACCTGGTTGGTGAGACCGTGCACGCGCGCGGCGAAGGGAGTGACGGGGCGGTTCGGCTTGGTCAGCCAAGCACCGGCGGTGTCCTTGTCGGGCCGCCCGTCGCGCACCGGAAGCGCGGCCACCTCGACCAGATCGGGCGGGTTGGTGCCCTTGCCTTCGATGTCGACAACCAGCAGCGCGGGCCAGGAGGAGAAGATCATGCGGTTGGTGTCCCGTTCTCCGCCTTCCAGCCGGTGTCGACTCGGCCATGTTGGCGGTCGTAGCGCGGAAACTCGTCCGGCCCTTCAACGATGTTCGCCACGCTCGGTGACGACGGGTGTCCTTGGGGCGCCGCGTTCGCGCGTCTCCTCGCAGTCCTTCATGGCTCCCCGAGTCCCCGGCAGCCCAGCCAAACACCTCGCTACCTGCTGCGAGGCGTTAGCTTGCAGTGGGCGAGCCCGAAGTTTCCGGAGGTCGAGCCGGGCGCCCTCTCGATGTAGCGGAGGGCCGGTACCAGCTTCTGGAGCCGGATAGACTCGCTGAGACATCTGCTGTGCGCATGGCAGCGGCAGGGCAATTCAACCGGGGTTCGCATCCGTGACCCTTAGATTGAGGCGTAGCATGCAGGACGACCGGCCTGTGGTCGGCGTGATCGACTACCGAACCGGAAACAGCCAGAGCGTGGTTCATGCGTTGAACTTCCTCGGTGTTCCGAACCGTCTTCTCACCTCGCCGAAGGAACTGATCGGCGTAGATCGTATTGTTCTACCGGGTGTCGGGTCTGCCGGCACCGCGATGGCGTACCTGTCTGCGGCGGGTTGGCCCGAGGAGCTGAGGGGTCGCGTCGTTGATGGTGACACCCCGTTCCTCGGAATCTGCGTCGGCCTTCAGATCCTTTTTGAGTACAGCGAAGAGCAGAATACGGATTGCCTGGGCTGGTTGCCCGGCAGCGTGCAAGCCTTCGATGGGCTCAATGTTCGAGTGCCACAGATGGGCTGGAACCAGGTACGTCGCACTTCTGGTCACCCCTTCCTGGCAGGACTACCGGAAGCCGGTCACTTTTACTTTTACTTTGTGAACAGCTTCTACGCAGTGCCTGCCGAAACCGGGGACACTGCGGCGACCACCGAGTACGGCGTAGCCTTCACCTCGGCCGTCGCACGCGGAAACATCATGGCCACGCAGTTCCACGCGGAGAAGTCCGGCCCGCTCGGGCTTGACCTGCTCAGCCGGTTCGCCACGACTCCGCAGGAGGAACTGTGTCTGCCATGACAGCCCCCGCGGGGCTCACCACGCGGTTGATCGCCTGCTTCGACATCGTCGACGGCAGGGTCACCAAAGCGCGCCGGTTCGCGGACAACATCGATGTCGGCGATGCGGCCGAGGTGGCCGCTTCGGTGTACGCCGACGGGATCGACGAGATCATCTTCTACGATATTCTCGCCTCCGCTCAACGCCGCCAAGCAGATCTCGCCACGATCCGCAAGGTCGCTGAGATCGTGTTCGTCCCGCTCACGGTCGGCGGTGGAATCCGATCGGTGGAAGAAATGCACGCGGTGCTCGCTGCTGGGGCAGAGAAGATCAGTCTTGACTCGATGGCAGTGCGCAACCCCTCGATCATCACGCAGGGCTCCGACGAGTTCGGCCGCCAGTGCATCGTTCAGTCGATGCAGGTCAAGCGCGTCCCGGCCACGGCTGCGATTCCCAGCGGCTACGAGGTGTTTATTGACGGCGCCCGGCAGGCCACGGGCTTGGACGCCATCGATTGGGCGCGACGGGGCGAGGAGCTTGGCGCAGGCGAGATCTGCGTCAACTCCATCGACCAGGACGGCACCCACGAGGGGTATGACCTGGAGATCACACGTGCGATTGCTGACGCGGTCAATGTTCCGGTGATCGCCTCCGGGGGCGCCGGTTCGCCGGAGCACGCGGCTGCTGCGTTCACCGAAGCAGGGGCGTCGGCGGCGATCGTCAGCTCGCTGCTGTACTCGCCACGGATGGAGCGCACTCTCCCGGTCGGGGAGATCAAGACCGAGCTCGCGAAGCGGCACGGGCTTCCCGTTCGCCTGACGTGAGCGCTCTCTGTCTCTGACAGTGAACTGGGCCCGGTCGCGGTGTGCGGCCGGGCCCAGTTTCTGTTCGCTGTCGCGGTGCCGTCCCGGAGTGCGGTCAGGGCCGGTGAGCGAGGACGAGGTGACGGCTGCTGTCTGCGCTGAGTGGTCTGCCGTCGTAGCCACTCAACTGTGCGTCGATCCTGAATCCTGCGGCCTGGAGCATGCCGGTGAGTTCATCAGGTGTGTAGAGGCGGACGGAGCTGTAGCTGGTCTCCGTGGTGCCGTCGCCGTAGGTGGTCGTGGTCTCTCGGTTCAGCCTGCGCGAGACGGGGTCCCACGTAACGTCCTGAGCCGTGTGGGCGTTGCCGCTCCGCACGCTGCGGGAACCCATGGCGATGGTGTTGGGGTGGGGTGTGAAGTGGTCCATCGCGAAGCGCCCACCGGCACGCAGAACCCGGTGGGCTTCGCGCAGCACGTCCAGGTCCTCCTCCGGTGTGTCGAGGAAGCCGAAGGAGTTGAAGAGGAGGAGAGCAGCGTCCGCGTGGCCGTCGTCCAGGGGCAGATCACGGACGTCGGCGTGGAGGAGGCTGAGCCGTTCACCGGCTGCTTCGGCAGTGGCAGCAGCGTGGCGGAGCATGTCCTGGGAGAGGTCGACACCTGTGGTGCGGCCATAGCCTCGCCGGGTGAGTTCACGGGTGTGCCGGGCGAAGGCACAGCACAGGTCGAGGATCGTGTGGCCGGTTCGCAACCCGAGCCGGCTGACGAGGAAGTCGACGTCTCGCTCGGTTGTGGCGGCGTCGTGGCTGCCGTACCGCTCCACGTAGGCGCTGCCGCGGTAGTTGGTGATCCACCACGGTTCTTCGTCTGGGGCGGAGGGTTGATGGGGGCCGTGCTGGGTCATGTGTGCTTCTCCCCGGGAGGCGTGCAGTGGGTGCGGCCGTCTGGGCCGGAGAGGCCGAGAGGGGCGCTCAGGTAGGCGCGGCCGACGACGGCGCCCCAGCCGGCGTGCCACAGCCGGTGGAGGTCGCTCCAGTTGCTCAGGCCGCCCGCGTACCACAGGGGAGCGTGCGGATGTCGACTCGCGATGTTGTCGAGTGTCTGCCAGGGCGGCGGGGTGCGCTGGGTTGCTGCACGGGCGTCTGTGATCAGTACGGGTTGGAGGCCACCGGTGGCGTCCAGGAGCGCGTTCAGGGCGTCTGACAGGAGTAGTTGGGTGGGACGGGTGAAGCCGTCGGTGATGATTCGCCCTTCGTGCATGTCGACGGACAGCATCAGCTGTCCGTCGCGGGCGAGGGTGGTGAAGTTCGGCCACGCGTGCGGGTCTAGGCGTCCGTCGGGGAACAGGCCGGTCGAGCCGAGTAGGACCCCGGCTGCTCCCGCCTGGAGCAGGCGGGGGACGGTCGGGTCTCGTGGGGTCAGCCGGCCTCCCACCCACAGGCGTCCGGGGTGGCGACGCACCGCGGTTTCCAGCAGCGTTGAACTGGTGGTGGCACCGGTGGAGCGGTCGAGGTCGATGAGGGCTGCGGGCACGTCCTCAGCGAGGAGGGCGGCCAGGAGCTGCGACGGTTGTGTCCCGGGCCGGGCGGGGACTCTTCCGTGGTGGACGTCGAGGTTGACCCGCCAGTCGCCACAGGGGGCGGGGCTGGCGCCGGTGGTCGTGGTGAGCGTCGTGGTGAGCATGCGGGCGGCTCCGGGTCAGGGAGTGGTGGGCGGGGCCGGGCGCGGCACGGGTGGTTCGCGCCAGTACGCGGCGTCGGCGAGTTCGGTTCGCATGGCGTCGAGCTGGCTTGTGCTCCATGCGCCGGTGCTCACCGCGAGGTCGAAGCTGGTCTCCATCTGCTGGTGCAGGGTGCCCGGGACGTGGTGGGCAGGGTCTCGGAGGTAGGCGTCTGCGTCGTTGCGCAGGAGGTGGTCGATCAGACGGTGCTGGATGCTGTGGTGCAGGTTGGGGCGCAGGCTGGGCAGGTCGGCGGCGTTGGCGATGTCGTGCCGGCCCGAACGGTGGTACAGAGTCCAGGCGGACTCCACGCTTCGGGTGATGGCTCGGCCGCCGAGCTGTTCGACAAGGGCCCGCGTGGCGCGCAGTGTGCTTCCGTAGCCCACGTTGTCGTCGACGACGAGGGCGGTTGCTCCCTTGACTGCGGCGGCCAGGTGGTTCCGGTACGCGAGGGGCGCGGTGGCGCGGTGGCGAACGGTTCCGCAGGCGCCGAGGTAGTTGATCGCTGCCTGGTCGTGGAAGCCGAGGCGGACCAGATGCACGTCGATGGGCCGCCCGAGCACCGCGGGAAGCACAGTCCGGGCGGCCAGCGCGAAGGACAGCGACCCGTAGAGCGGGGCGAGGATGGCGGTGATCTCGGGCCGGGGCGCCAGGACACGGTGAGCCAGGAAGCGCAGCTCGTCTGTGATCTTGTCAGGGCTGTCGAGCTCGCGGAAGCTACGCCACCCCGTCTCCAGTGACTCCAGCAGCGCGAGGTCGTCGGGGGCCGGGGGACGCGGGATGGCCCCGAGTACGTCGTGCCGTACGGCGGTCGTTGCCGTGGCGCAGTCCAGGAGCCGGTCGAGCGCGGCGGGCCGCGGATCGCTCTCGGAGCTGGGGTGGTCGGTGAGGTCCTGCCAGAGGGCATAGACCGCAGCGGCGGTCAGGTTGTGCAGGTTGTCGAGCAGCGCGTACCGCAGCGCGGGTGTTCGGTCCGGCGCGTCGCGGTCCAGACGCGAGAGCGCTGTGCCGAGCGTCGTGCAGGTCGACAGCGATCCGCGGGGCAGGTAGTAGGCCCGGCCGCGGCTGAGTCGGACTCTTCGTCCGCCTGTGAGGGTGCTGTCTTTCACGGTGGGGAAGAGTGTGTCGAGGCGGCCGAGGTCCACCCCCGCGCGCGAGGCCCGGCGCAACTCGGCTTCGGGGATGTGTACCAGGCCCAACAGGTCGCAGGAGGGGCGGTGCTCGATTCGAGTTGCGGCGAGTCGAGACGTGCCGGGCGGAGTTGACCGGTGCGTGCGATGCGGCGTGGTGGCGGTGGCGGTCACGTGGGTTCTGCTCTCCGGTGCGGACTGTTCGTGGCGTGGTCGCACAGGGCGGCCAGGCAGGAGGCGAGGTCGCTGAAGCGTGCGGTGGGCGGCGCTCCTACTGGGGGCTGTTCGCCGGCGGGGCTGATCCACACCGGGTGCATGCCGACGTTGCGGGCTCCAACGACGTCGGTTGCCCACTCGTCGCCGACGTACAGACACTGCTCGGGCCGGACTGCCATCTCGGCGCATGCCTGTTGGAACGGCGCGGGGTCCGGCTTGCGGCGGCTGTTGCCGAGGGCACAGACAACGGTCCTGAAGTGGTGCGCGAGACCGCTGTGGACCAGTTTGGCGTGCTGCTGGTCGGTGTCGCCGTTGGTGATCACACCGAGTTGGACGGTGCGCGCGAGTCTGCGCAACGAATCGCTGGTGGCGAGGTCTGGCTTGAGACCGCACAGTTGCCTCTCGGCAAAGTCAGCTGCGTGAGCGGTCAGCTCTCGTTCGGGCATGTCGATGCCGACCTGCTGCAGAGCGAGCTGCCAGACGTACTTCCGTGCTGCGGTGTGCGAGCCGAGTGGAGCGAGGGCCCGGTCGTAGTCGCCCCACAGGGTGGCGGAGGTACGTGTGTAGGAGCTGACGATGTCAGCCGCGGTCACGGCGAGATGGTTGCCGGCGAGGTCGGCGGCGATGTCGGCGAGGGCGCGCTGCCAGACCTGGTGGGTCGGGATCAGGGTGTTGTCGATGTCGAACAGCACGGTGGTGACGGTCGGCGGAAGGACGTGAGCCTGGTTCGGGTGGATCACCGGATCGCTCCGTGGCCGGTCATCCGTGCGGCAAGGGCGAGGGCGGCCAGCCCCTCGGCTGCGGCGGGGGGCTCTTCGCCGCGGGTGAGCCGGAAGTACAGGTCAGGTACGAGCAGACCGAGGATGCGGCCCCGGTCCAGGGGGAGTCCGTCGAAGCGGTTGAGCAACCAGGTGCTGTTGAGCACCTGTTCGCCCACTGCCCCAGTCATCTGGCAGGTGATCTGGAGTGTGCCGTTGCGTTCGTGCACGGCTGCTTCCGTGAACAGGTCGGTGTGCTTCAGGCAGGAGCCGGCCAGCTTGGCGAGGGTCTGGTCGAGGTCGTGAAGACCGGCGAACTCGGCGTCGATCACCCACCACTCCGGCTGGCTCCGGTGGACCACCACGTTGCCCAGGTGGAGGTCGCCGGTCGTGTGAACCAGCCAGCCGCTCGCGGGGGCCGGAGTGAGGGAACGCCGGGCGAGGTGGACGAGGCTGCCGCAGCTGAGCTGGGTCGGTGCGCCGTTGAGGTGCAGGGTGTGCCCTGACCAGGGCTGGAGTCGACGTGCCAGGTCTTCGACCCAGCCGGAGAGGACAGCGGGCGTCTCCAACGAGTGGTCCACTGCCGCATCTGTGCGCGGTGTCAGTGTCGCGGTGGCGCCGTGCACCAGCCGGGTGGCCAGTTCGCCCAGGACCCGCAGGAAGCGGTCCGGGGCGGTGTTCGACAGGGTCCGTAGAGGGACGCCGTCCAGATTCTGCGCCACCAGGGTGGCCTCCTCGCCGCGGTAGTGCAGTGCGGTGGCCGGCACGGGCAGGTGGCGGGCGAGCGCCTGGAGGCCGGTGTGCTCCCGTTCGGCGAAGGCGCGGCTGCGGCCGGGCTTGATGACGACCCTGCCCTCCGTGGTGCTGACGGCGAAGACCGGGGTGCTGCTCGGCCGCAGCTGGGTGAGGCGCCCGTCCGCCGAGGTGTAGGCGGGAGCATCGTCATGGCAGTCGTCTGGGATTTCCCAGTAGCGGCCCGGGACTTCACTTCGGACCCGTTCCACGGCTGCGTCGATGGAGCAGGTCAGCGGCAGCGGGGCGGGTCGTTCGAGCAGCAGCGCCGTGTCCAGAAGGCCGCCGTCGAGCACGGTCCAGCGGGCCTGGTCGTCCTCGCCCGAGTACAGGAGCCGGACGCGACCTGCGCCGTCGGGGAGGACGGCGGGGTAGAACGCGTAGCGGGAGTCGGGAGAGTCGGGGCCACCTCGGTGCAGCACGAGGCCGAGCGGGCGCCAGTTGAGACCATCGCGCGAGTGCGCGGCGGCCAGTGACCGGGAGGAGCCGGCACCGTAGAACATGAGCAGGCCGCCGTTGGTACTTGCGGTGACGGCGGGGCAGTCGGCGGCGTATGCGTCGGGGGCGCCGGCTGGGCCGGTGGTGACGACAACACCGTGTCGCTGCCAGGTCAGGCCGTCGGGCGATGTTGCCACGTGGATGCGCCGGTGGTGGCCGTCGCGCCCCGCGTACCACATCCACCACGTGCCGTCACGGTGCAGCACGGTGGGCAGCAGAACGTGTTCGCTGTCCGTAGCAGCCGCCTGGGTGCTGGGGGCCAGGATGAGCCGAGGCGGGCCCCATGTTGCGCCGCTGTCGCGGCTGATGGTGCGGTAGATCGACCAGCGCCCGCCGTCAGGGCGTGCGCTGAGGTAGGCATGCAGCTCGTTGCGGTGCGTCGTCAGGCTGACGCCGGTCACGTCGTCGCAGCCGTCGGGGGTCGGCAGGGGCCGGGCATCGGCCAAGGACACCGGACCGGCGCCCGGCGCCGGAAGGCGGGCGAGCACGACGCGGTTGCGGCCACCGGTGTACCAGGGCTCGGGCGCTCGGCCGGGCAGCTGGCGAGGAGCGTAGACACGGGCGTCCGCGGGGCCGACGGCCATGGCGATCAGGCGCCGACCCTGGTGGTTCACGACGGCCGGCGCAAAGGCTACGCGGCCCTCGGCACCGGCCAGAAGCTGGCCACCAGCCCCGACGATGTCCGCTCGGCCCGCCGCGCGCCGGGACCGCCGGTCTGCGCGGGGTAGCCTCGCCGCGGCAGCGGACAGCAAGAAGTGATCACCGGCTTCGAGGAGTTCGGCCAGCCGCGTGGTGGAACGCACGGCCCGACTCAGCGCGGTGAACGCCGCCTCGTCGGCAGCGCTGTGGTCCACGTACGGTCGCATCCACGCTGCGACACCTTCCAGCGAGTGCCGGTCGGTGATCTCCAGCCCGGCCGCTTCGAGCAGCGCTTCGCCCTCCACCAGGTGGTGCGTGCGGGCGGGCGGCATGTAGTCCTCGGCCGACACCCGCGGCAGCGGCTGGTAGCGGCCGTGCTCCAGGTAGCCACCGTCCACCAGGGCGGACATCTCTGCGAACCGGCCGCGCTTCAGCAGGTCTCGCAAGATGGATGTGCGGGTCAGGAAGATCGCGTGAAGACGTCCTCCCGGCGCCAGCGCCGACGCTGCACGGCGCACTGCCTCGGCGGCATCCGCATCGTCGAGCAGGTGGTACAGCGGACCGAACATCAGCACGACGTCGAACTGCCCCGCAGGAACCGTCACGTGCTGCGCCGCGGCGTGCTGAGTGCCGAGAAGCTGCCCGTCCAAGCCGGCTTCGACGAACCTGGCACGTGCGCTGTTCAAGCTGGCAATGGACAGATCCACCAGCGCCACCTGGTGCCCGCGACGTGCCAGTTGAAGGGCGTGGGTGCCGGGGCCGGAACCGAGGTCCAGAATGCGACTGGCGCGGGGGAGATCCGCCAGGACCGAGTGGTGAATCACCTCGTTCTCCAGACGGTGGTAAGGCCCGGAGCGGGTCCGCTGCCACTCCCGTTCAGGATCGGCGTCGTAGTAGCCGGCCACCTCCTGCATGTCACAGGTCACGCTGGTGGCCGGTGCCCGTCCCTCCGGGAAGAGACCAGCGATCCCCTTCACGCTGGAGTCGGCGTCGAGCGGCGAGTCGAGCGAGGTGGAACTCAAGGAGATCGGAACCGATGTCATGGCCGAGGTCACGCAGCCTCTCGTCGAACTGGGCGGTTGTCAGTGGGCCGGCGGCCAACAGGCACGCCGCGGTCTGGTCGGCATCACGCAGGACCCGCCAGGGAAGAACCAGCGCAGGAAGGTCCGACATGGTCCAGGCAGCGAAGTGCGGCCCCGGGGCCGCCGTGTCCGAGGCAGCGAGACAGGCCAACTCCGGCTGGTAGTGCGAGAGGTGGTCGAGGAAGAAGCGAGCGGTGCGACCGGAGTCGACCACTTCGTCCACGACGATCAGTGGTTTCCCGGTCTGCGGTTCCCCGGCTCGGAGAAGGCCGTCGGCCGCGGCGATCAGCTCCACGCCGTCGGTGCGCCCTTCCCCGCCTCGGCGTGCGGCGGCGGCCAGCACCGTCGAACCGGGCAGCAGATCGGCGAGAGACTGGGCGGCAACCCACCCGCCCTGCATGATTCCGACGAGCGTCACTGAGCGACCCGGATGGGCGCGGCGGATCTGATCAGCCACGTCGGAGACCATCTGTTGGTAGGCGCGCCACGAGACCATGCGGGCCCGGCGGCCGGCAGCCGCAGTGAACACGAGGTCGGACGTCGGAACTTCGGCCCCGGTTCGTCGGCGTGGGTGGTCAGGCACGTCGGACCTCCGTGGCGTACCGATCCCACAGCAGCGCCAGGAGGCGGTCCGAACCGCCCGCCACGCGCTTGAAGGCCCGCTCGGCGTCCCGGTCGCCGGCCGCTTTCGAGGGCGCAGGGGACTTGCGGCGCGCCCACAGACTCGGGGCTGGGGGCAGCACCCCGCCCACGGCCCGCACGACGGAATCCAGGGCGGCCAGGTGCGCGCCGACGTCGTGGCCGACGGCGGTGATCTCCTCGGGGTGGTTGAACGGTGTGCCGACATCCAGCGTCAGCGGCACCAGGTACACCGCGGCCGGGTCGCCCGTCAGAGCCTGACGCAGGCGGGCGTGGGTTCGTCCGGTGAACACGCTGTCGTCCAGGTGGACCACCACCTGATTGTCCGCGTCAACGCTCCCGGTCCTCCACGCGGTGCCCGACACCCGGGACATCTCCGCCTCGTGGACCGAGCACCGGGCGAGCGCCAACCTGGTACGCGAGCGCTGCCCCGGCGGCAGCATCCCCGCCCACACCGGCCCGGCGGCCATCGCGCCGAACGCCTCGCTGACCAGCAGCACCGGGCGGTCCGGATGCGCGTCTGCCAGCGCCGGCCAGCGGCTGGCGAATGCCGCGGCAACCTGCCAGAGGACGTCGCCCTCACGGATGGCGCGCACCGCATCCGCCCCCACTCCGGGCTCGCACAGCGCCCCGGCCAAACCATCCAGAACCTCCAGCAGCCGCGGACCACCCGTCACCTTCGCAGCTCGGGCCCCCCAGCTCGCCGGATCGCATACCGCGGACGGGAGGCCCGTCGGCTGCCACCGGTTCCAGGCCGCCTCAGCCAACAGTGCCCCGAGGCTCCGAAGCGCCTCGTCCAGCACCTCGGCGGCTTCCCGCCGCGCGAGCACTGCCGCACTCCACCGCGCGGTGCACACGTCCTGCACAGCCGCTTCCAGAAACGCCAGCCAGGCCAGCCATGCGTACCAGTCGGCTGGGTGCCGCGCTGCCGGCTCTGCCAACTGCTCGGCGAACTTCGCGTACCGGGGCCAGCGCTCGCGGATCGCGTCGAACCGATGACCGGCCGAAGGCGCCCGGCGAGGCAGGTACATCTGTTCGTCAGCCGCGTAGTAGCTGAACCCTCGCAAGTACACCCAGCCCTCGCGGGTGACCCGGTCGGCGAAGAAGGAGCACGCCGCCGGGGGCAAGCGGTCGGCCGCGGATTCAGGGAGCCGGAACCCGCCCCCGTCCGCCAGATGCAACGCAGCCGGTACCCCCGCGGGCGGAGGGCCGACGGCGCCGCTTGCCCCGAGGGCCGCCGTCCACCTCTGATCAAGCACCCGGCGCTGGGCGGCCATCTCCCGCGACCAGCTGAACAACCTACGCCGCGCCGCCGGCTCCACGCTCGCGACGAGGTCCTCGGGCGCCGGGGTCGATGCGACATCGACAACCGCAGGAGTGGTCACGCTGCCACCGGTCCGTCCGCGAGGGCACGCGAGACGTCGGCGAAGGCGTCGCCGTAGGCGTCGATCGTCTCTTCCGTGTCGCCTTCGGCGACGCTCACGCTGATCCGGCCCGTGGAGTAGGACGTCTCTCCGTGAAAGGGCCCACACCGACGCGGACGCCAGGTCCTCGCCGCAGCGCGCAACGGGACAGCCTCTGAGAACAAGGGCATCTGGGCCAGCGAGCCGATGGAGGGGTAGTGCGCCGGAACGCCGGCATCCTGCACCCGCGCCAGGTAGGCGTCGACGGTCACCCCGGGCCTCAACTCGTCCAGCTGGATCTGCGGCCGGTAGGAGAACCAGCCGCCCATCGAGGCACCGGGCCGCACAACCGGCGGCCGGACCCCCGGCAGACCCACCAGACGTCGGCCCAGCCGCTCCAGCAGTGCGCGACGTGACGCCAGGCGTTCCGGCAGGCCCTCGGCGTTGGCCAGGCCCACCACGGCGGCCAGCGGATGCATCCTCATCTTCAGGCCCAGACCGGTCTCGCCGTACGCCGCCAGCTCCGGGTTGTCGAGTGCCAGGGCCCGGCCGCGGTAGTGACCGGCCAGCACCGCCCGATCGCGCAACTGCGGGTGCGGGGAGCTGAACAGTCCGCCTTCGCCTGCGGACCACGACTTGCGGTCCTGCATGCTGCCGACGCAGATGTCACCGAAGGTTCCGACTGGCTGCCCGTTGAGAGTGGACAGGTAGGCGTGGCTGATGTCCTCGATCAAGTACAGGCCCCGTCTGCGACAGATCCGGGTGATCTCTTCCATCGCGGCGGGGTGCCCCAGATGGTGGGTCACCGTGACGCACCGGGTCAGCGGTGTGATCGCTGCCTCCAGCGCCGCCGGGCACAGGTTCCCGGTGTCCGGCTGCACATCCACGAGCAGCACGTTGAGGCCGCAGTGCAGGGCCGGGGACACCGAGGCGTGGAACGTGTTGACCGGCCCGATCACCTCCGATCCGGGCGGCAGGTCCAGCGCGAGATACGCCGCGTGGAGCCCTGCCGTGCCCGAGGAGAACGACAACGGGTTCGGTAGGCCCAGCAGGTGCTCGATCCGCCGTTCCAGCTCGCCGATCACACCGGAGCCGTTCGCCACCGACAAGGCCCCGTCTGCGCGAACGTAGTCCGCGACTGCCTGGGCGATGTGGGCGCGCCGCAGAGACGGCGCGGAGCGACGGGGCATGTGGTTTCTCCAACTCCCGCGCGCACAAGCCGGTCAGGGGCTGTACGCGTCATGACGAATGGCGGCGGCGGCCAAGAACGAGGTCCGCCGCGCCGTCGGCGGATGAGGCCGACGGCAGGCACACCAGGACACCGCCGTCGCCTCCACCGCGGGAGAGGGGATCGGAGAGAAAGTCGAGATTGTAGCGGTGAGAACGAGAAGAGGTGAGAACTCTCGGATTACGCCCATACACGACGTAGCTTCCAGGCGTGACGACCCTCCGCGAAGGGGCATCGGTGGACGGCCGCCAGGCGTTCGCACACCCCTTGAACCAGACCCTCGCTGCGGCTCTCCGGGCAGCCCGATGGACACCCCGTGATCTCGTTCGTGCCCTCAACCCCCGGCTCGAAGCCATCGGGCGGCCTACCCTGCATCTGACCGCCGGCCGCGCTTGGCTCAACGGTTCGCAACCGCGCTGCGCGACGGCACGCCGACTCGCGGCCACCGTGCTCACAGAGGCGACCGGCGTGTTCTACAGCTCCGCCGCTCTGTGGGGAGATCCCCCGGCGAACGGCGGGCAGACCCAGAACACCGCAACCGACGACCTCGTCGGCCGTCGCTCTGTCGCCGACGTCCTGGATGCCGCTGCCAACTGGGTAGCCACCGGCGCCGAGGACCAGGCCGTCCTGCACCCCGCCAGCGAGAGCCAGCTACTCAGCGCGGTGTGGGACGCCACGCGGCAGAACACCCTGCTAGCCGTCCAGCCCGGCCGGCACGAGCAGGTTCCGCCCGCGTTCGTCGACGTCCTCGAAAGCCAACTCGCTCGCCTACGACGCTTAGACGACACCACCGGCGGCGGCAAGCTTTCACAACGCTACGTACGCATGGAACTGGCCGGTGTGCTCGACCTGGTCCGTAACAGCCGGTACACCAGCGACGTAGGCAACCGCCTCCTGGCCACCGCCAGCGGCATGGCCCAACTGGCAGGATGGATGGCCTTCGACGCCGACCTCCACGCAGCCGCCCAGCGATACCAGCTCTTCGCGATCCGCCTCGCCCGCGCCGCCGACGAAAGCGCCACGGTCGCCAACGCCTTGGGCATGCTCGCCTATCAGCACGCCGCGACCGGCAAGCCCGTCGCCGCTCTCCGCTACGCCGAGGCCGCCGTCGACCAATCGGCCCGCAGCAGTTCTGTCGTGCGCGCGCGGGCCTGGGGACGCATGGCCACCGCCTACGCCACAGCCGGCGAGATCGGCGCCTTCAGGGAGGCCACGGACCGCTGCCGCGCTCTCCTGGAACGCCGCCGTGATGACGACCCACACTCGCTCTACTACTACACCCCCGAACAGGTCGCCGCCGAGACCGGTCACGCCCTCGTCGAACTTGCCGTCACAAACCCCGCTCGCGCTCGACCTCTACTCGCCGAGGCGACCGCGCTGCTGTCGCCCCTCGCCCAACAGGGGCCCACTGCCGGATTCCGGCGCTCCGCCCTTCTCCACGGCATCCACCTCGCCCGCGCACACCTGATGGCCCGCGACCCGGAATCCACCGCGAGCACCCTGTTGCGGCTCACCGACTGCGTCGAGGGGGTTCAGTCGATCCGCTGTCGCAACCTCCTTCGCCGATTCCGCGGACTCGCCGGCACCCGCATGCAGATGCCAGACGGCACCCGTGTACTGACCGCCGTCGACACGGCACTATCGACGCCATGACCCTCGTGCCCATCGCCTCGGACGGTTCTGTTCTCGGGGCGAATCCCGTGCTGAGTGAAGTTCCGTACGACCACCCCGATGCCCGCAGCCTCACCCAGTCGCTGCGGGCGGAGCAGGCCAGCCTGTACGGCTTCGCCGACGACCCCGCTGACACCCCGTCCGTGGTCTTCGACGCTTCCACGGATGGCAGGTTCGTGGTCGCCTACGTCGGTGGCGAACCGGTCGGGTGTGGAGGGATACGTCGTCTCGACACGCGCACCGCCGAGATCAAGCGGATGTACACCGTCGACCACGCGCGGGGGTACGGGATCGGCACAGGCATCCTCGATCACCTCGAACGTCACGCTGCGAGCTTCGGCGCTGACAAGGTGCTGCTCGAAACCGGTCGGCACAACATGGCCGCCCTGGCTCTCTACCGCCGCGCTGGGTACGGGCCTTGCCGGTCGTACGTTCCCGGACGTGACCTCCAGGTGAACCGGGCCATGACCAAACGGCTCGACAGCGTCTGACGGTGAAGGCGTCCGCTCCCACGTGAGTGGAGCGCGCCTGACGATCCGTGTTGATTGCCGTACTCAGCTCGCCACAGCCAGCCCGGATGGGCGGCCACTGCGAACGGTCGTGCCTGAACCGCAACTGGGGGGCGGGCCAGGCACGACCGTTGGGCTGCGGCCGTTTTGGCGTACGAGCCAGACAGCGAAACACCGTTGACAGGGCCGGGGCTGTCCCTACGAGCTAGCGTCCGAGTGCCGGGCGGGCGGCGTCGAGCCTTTACGGCCCGCGGCAGGGACCCGGCAGAGGGGTAACGGTGGCGGCGAGGTACGCCTGCCCGGGTCAGTAGAGGTGCGCCTAGGAGAAAGCTCCCGACTTGGTGGCGGCCATGAACGCACACCAGGCAGCGTGCGATGCCCGCGCGGGGGCACGCCCGCGGTCCTTTGTGTCCCGCACGGCGATGTAATCGGCGGCACCCGATCCGACCTCGACACAGTTGCCCGCGTTGGCCGTGTAGCTGCTCGTGCGCCACGTGACGCCGGCAAGGTCTACCGCGTCGCGGCCAGTCAGCTCACTCATGATTCAGCTCTCCCTCGATCCGTTTGACCAGCTCATAGCTATCTTCCTCGGTCAGGGCAACCTGCGACAAGTTTGCGAACAGCCGATTCAGGCGTCGTAGGGTCAGCGGGTCATCTCGAAAGCTGACCGCCTCAGCAGACTCGACGAAGGCGGCATCGGGCGGAGAGTCCTTCTCCGTTCCGAAGAGCGTGAACGCTCCGGTGCTGGCGCCTTCAGCGCCCGCGGTGTACGGGATCACGCGGAAGGTGATGTGCGGCTCTGCGGCGAGGTTCGCGACGTGTTGCAGCTGGTTTCGAAGGACTGACGGACCACCCACCTGAAGTCGCAGGGCGGCTTCCATCACCAGAGCGTCCAGCGCCAGCGGCTCGTCCTCACGCAGTCGCTCCTGCCGACGCAACCGCACCTCCACGAGTCCATCGACCTGGTCCGGGCCCATGGCAATGAAGCCCGGACTGGTGATGGCGCGGGCGTACTCCTCCGTCTGTAGTTGCGCAGGGATCAGGAGTGGCTGGTACTCGCGGCACCTCGCTGCCTCGGCCTCGTAGGCCAGGAACTCTGCGTAACTCGCCGAGATCACCTCTTGGTGCGTGTGCCACCAGGGAGGCACGCGCTGTATGCCTCGGATCATCAAATCGCGGAGATCAGCCCGCTTGTCGCCCTGGACCTCGTAGAGGTCCATCAACGCCTCGAAGTCCTTCTTGGTGCAGGCACGCTTGGCCAGCTCCAGCCGGCTCACCTTGGAGTTGTGGCAGTTGAGATGCGTCCCAACCTCCTCGGTGGTCATGCCTTGCTGATCACGTAGAAGGCGCAGGGCGGCGCCAAGTTTCCTGCGGGCGGCCAGTGGGCTTCCGCTCGCGACAACAGCCATCGGTTGCAACCCCCAGTGTGGTCGGACAAGAACGACTGTATCGCCGCTCAGGCTGCGAGCCGACACGGTTTCCCCAGAACTGCCATGCGGAAGATTGGCAATCTGCCACGCAGGGGCTTGACGCGTTGACGGGGCCGCGCCGATGATGGGCGCGTGACGCAGCGCACTCGCCGTGTGACCAGCGGTGTTCCCCTGTGCGATTCCAGCCGGATGTGCGTCCGATAGTCCGGGAGGTGCCATGACGAGTTCTGCGCGGGCCAGGTACGGCGAGGTCGTGGGGAAGCGATCCTTCGGCTGGTCGTTACTCGCTCGCCCGGATGGCATCGGGCATTGGCGTCGGCAGGCGGCTGGAGTCCTCACCCTGTGGGGTGCGCCGGTGTCGTCGGTGGAGCTGGTGCGATTGGGGGTCTCGGAGCTGTTGGGCAACGTGGTCAAGCACGTGGCTGACGAGCGCTGCTATCTGCGGCTCGTTCGTTGCGGGGCCGAGGTGGAGGTGCAGGTGATCGACGCCGACCCGAGGTTCCCGGAGTTCTACCAGCCGGGGCAGCTTTCGGAGTCCGGGCGTGGCCTGGCGTTGGTCGCGGAGTTGGCGGGTGGGATCGGGTGGCAGCGGACGGAGGAGGGGACGGGGAAGCGGGTGTACTTCCGCTGTCCGCTCGTCCAACCCGCGAACGGGACGAGCGGATGAACAGCTCCGGGGACGCCATGGAGTTCGTGCGCCCGCGCGCGGCTCGGCCGGGTGATGGCGCTTCGTGGGTCCGTGGCTGGTGCTGGTTCTACTGCGGTCACACGTTCACGGACGTGCTGTGGCTGGGCACCATCACGAGCGTCGGGGCCTCGGCTCCGCTGTACGCCTGCGGCGGGTGTCTGAGGCGGCTTCACGACAGCGCGTGGGACTACGACGACGCGTTGGGCGACCTCCCCTCGGACCACTGGGGCCGGCCGGTTCCCCTGTACGCCGAGCACGGCTCCGGCGTACCGGTGTCGTTCCGGCGAACGACGCGACGCCCCAGAAGCCCGCTTGGCCGACTGTTCCACCGCTTCGTCTCCGGGCGGCCCGTTCACTGGGAGGAGGTGGTCGGTCGCGGTGAAGAACCGGCAGACCGATGAGCCCGTGGCCGCGGTGCGGGGAGTTCGGGCCCCCTCGGGCACCACCCCGGCTGCGGGGAGACGAGTAGGGGCCGCGGTCCCTCATGGGGCTCGGGGGGCCGACTGTCAAGGCGGGCATCGTGAACTCTTCGTCGCGCTCTCCGATCGGTTCGAGCGACCGCTCCAAGCTCCCGCTCTGCCCCGAACGCCGGAAGGCGCCGGGGGCAGAGCGGGTCATCTGACCTGTGAAAGGGGACGAGATGCACAGATTGGTGAGTCCAGAGGCGCCGGTGGACGAGTTGGCGAGCGCTCTGAAGTCCTCGTTGGCCGTGGCGGGGGTGCCGGCGAGGGTCTTCCTCCACCAGGAGAAGGGGGAGTTCCTGTGCCGGGCGGATCGGGTCGCCGCCGCCGCGCTGATCCGCGCACTGCGGGCGGCTGCCCGGGCGGCGGACACTGCCGCTCCTGCGCTGGAGGCCCTGGTGTGGTGCCGCCGCGCTCGCCGGGTCGGCATCGTGCGGGGCGTGACGGACGGGATGGTCGACCTGGAGGCGTTCATCGACGGCACCACCTTCCGCTCACCTGCGGCTCGCCTGGTGCCGGCGACTCTTTCCCAGATGCGGGCCGCCCAGATGCTGCGAGCGCGACACCCGCGGAGAAAGCCGCCATCGCCGTGACCAGACCACTGCGCGGGTGGGCGTCGCGTCCGCAGAACGGCACTTCGCGGTCCCGGGGCGAGCCTGGACTGCAATCGGCCAAGGCGGTTCGCGAGACCCGGGCGGCGGCGGTGCGGGAGGCGCTTCATGTCGCTTTGCCGTGCGCCGCGGTGGTGGTTGCCCTTGCACTGGCCGCACTGTTCCGCCCCTGACCTCGGCGTCACCACCCACAGCCCACCGCCTACAGATAGTTGAAGGGAGACCCGTGCACGACGTTTCCGAGGGACCTGCGCAGGAGGCCGTCGAGCCGGTTCGCTCGCTCACCTGGGACGGCAACCGCACGGTGCAGGGCCGGCGGCTGGGTGTCGACCTCATCCTCGCGCTCCGTGAGGCCGGAGTGGAGGCCCGGACGTCCTACGTGGGGGAGAGCCATCGCTTCACGGTGCGGTTGGGGTGGGTCGGCGCCGCGGCGCTCGTTCACACTCTGGGCGTCGCCGCGCGGGTGGGGGGCACGGTCCCGAAACGGGGAGCGGTGGCGTGGTGCAGCCGCGCCCGCACGGTCGGCGTGGTGCTGCACGTCGCACGCGGGGCCGTGCACCTCGAAGCGCTGGCCGATGGCAAGCCGTTCCGGTCCGTCCCCGGGCGGCTCTCCCACCCGACCCTTCAACAGATCGATGCCGCGCGCGAGAAGCATCGCCACCACGCCGTCCGGCGAGTCGGCCGCCCCCTCGGCACGGACTGACCCCGAGCCGCCCCCGCCCCCGTCCCCGGGCCGCAGTAGGCCGAGCGCCCTGCCGCCTGGGGACGGGCCCAACCTCCCGACGAAGCGGAGAACGTTCCACGATGACCGACGCCCACCCGACCGACCCACCACGACGGTGGATCACCGGACAGGCCCTCCTGCGCAACGAGGCCGGCGCGGTCCTCCTCACCGAGGGAGCCGGCCCGGCACCCAGCCGTCGATGGAGCCTCGTCGGAGCAGACGCGGACCCCGGCGAGACTGCTCTCACCGCCGCCGAACGCGCCGTCCGGGATCGTCTCCGCCTCCGTCTGCGGGCCAGGCGCCTGCTGTGCGCGGACCACCTCCCGACCAGCGCGCTGCGGCTCCACTCCGGCCTCGCCCTCGTCTTCGACTTCGGCTCCATCCCCGGGCCGGCCGTCCTCAGCCTCGACCTCAGTGATGTCACCGGGTACGGCTGGGTTCGCCCCGACGCCCTCGACATCCTCGACCAACAGCAACGCACCCGCGTCGAAGCCTCCCTGCTCTCCCTGCACGCCGGCACCACCGCGTTCCTCCCCACCCATCCCTGAGCCCCGCGGCCGTGCTGCACCCAGGAGACCCGCACACGATGAGCCCTCACCTTCACGACGAGCCCGCCACCCCCGTGCGCCGGACGCGGGAGGAATGGACCTCGATGTGCTTGACCCCGGCACCCGCCCGCGTGGATGACCGGCTGCGCAACGGCATCGACAACTACGCCGTGGACCGCAAACTCCTCGACGGTCTCGTCACGGAGGCGATCGGAGAACTGCGCGAGGCCATCGGGGCGAGCGACCGTCACACCGCCGGTGTCGCGGAGCAGGCAGCCCGGCAGGGCATCCGACAGGCCCTGGTCCTAGGCGCCGGACTACCCATCCCACGACGTGCCTGCCCCGAGGTGCATGAGGTCTTCGACCGCCACCACGGCGACGACTGCACGGTCGTCTACGTCACCGACGACCCCGTGGCGTGGGCCCTCCTGCGCCTGAAGTCCAACATCGCACCCGGGTGCGCGGACATCATCCTCGGCGACACCCGCCACATCGACACCCTTCTCACCTCACCCCACATCGAAGCGACCGACGTCGACCCGAAGCAGCCGACCGTGGTTGCCCTACCCGGCACCCTGGCCTGGCTCACCGACGACCAAGCACGCCACGCCCTGGCCACCCTCCACCACTGGCTCGCACCGGGCAGCATCCTCACCCTCACCCACCCCACCCCGACCGATGCCACCCGCGACCTCTCCCTGCGATGGGAGACCGCCGGCATGCTGTGGGCGCACCGTCGTCCCGCCGAGGTGGCCGCGCTGTTCCGCAGGGGTGGCTTCGCGGGCACAGTGGAGGCCCCCAGCGGGCTCGTCACTGCCACCTACGCCATCTAGCCCCTCCCCGACGGCACGCCGGTCGCCGACGTGACCGCAAGGAACGGCGCCATTCCCGGTTTCCGACCCGAACCCAACGGGAGTCAAGGTCATGAGCGGACGTAATATCGTCAACGCCGGTCAGAGCTCTTCCTGTTACTTCCGCACCTCCGTGGAAGAGCCCTTCCGGAAGGCATTGGTACAGATCACCGAGCGGTGCAATCTGCGCTGTGCGCACTGCTTCGTCAGCGCGGGGGACTACGGCGATGCCATGCCGCTGGATGAGATCCGTGCAAAGGTCGTGCCCCGCCTGCGTGACGCGCGCGTCACCCGCGTCACTCTGACGGGCGGCGAGCCCTTCGCTCACCCGGACGTCATCGAGGTGGTCGACTCGTTCCGGTCGGCCGGCATGGGCGTGGGCGTGTGCACGAACGCCACGGTCACGACCGACGAGCAGATCGCCGCGCTGGCGAGCATGGGCGTTCACGTGAACGTGAGTCTCGACGGTTTCGCCGCCTCGTCCCACGGCAAGTTCCGAGGCAATCGCGAGTCGTTTTACACGACCGTGGACACCGTCAGGAAGTTCGCCGCAGCGGGCGTCCTCCAGGGCCTGCTCTGCACACCGAACAGCCTGGCGGAAGACGAGGAGTACCGGGAGCTGTGCGTTTTCGCCAAGCAGCAGGGCGCACGCTACGTGCTGATGAACCCGCTCAGCAGCATGGGACGTGGTGTGAAGGCGCGGCGCAAGCTTGCCACTCCGGTCGAGCACATGCGGCGTATCCAGGCAGTCACCGAGGCATTCGACGGAGACGGAATGGAGCTGGTCCACATCCGCTTCCCCAACGACACCAAGCCGCTGGCCGGCTGCGAGGCCGGGCGCATCATCTACGTCTTCACCCCGGGCGAGGTCACGGTCTGCCCCTACCTGGTGTTCGCCGCCCGCACTCCGCAGTCCCAGCACAGCGACCGCGAGTTCATCGTCGGCAACATCTTCCGGGACCCCGACATCGGGACACGGCTGGACACTTACGACTTCCACAGCCGCTACACCCTGGGGGCCAACGACACCTGCGGCGCGTGTTCCATCTCCTCAGCCTGCGGGAAGGGCTGCCCCGCCGCGGTCGTCTCGGCGGGCGAGCGGATCGGGGCCGTCGACGTGGAGGTGTGCCCTGTCTCCTCGGGCGGTCGGCCGCTGCTGCCGGTGGTCGCTCAGTGACCGGGCGTGGCCTGTTTGTGACCGTCGACGGCCCGGGGGGCGTCGGCAAGTCCACCGTCGTGGCCGCCACCGTCGCCCAGCTCGCTGCCGAGCGGCTGCCGGTCCTCTCCACACGAGAGCCCACGGACACCCCGCTGGGCAACCTAGCCCGCCACGGTACCGAGACCTACCGCGGCCTCACGATGGCCTGCCTCATCGCAGCCGACAGGTACCAGCACCTCTCCAACGAGATCAGGCCGGCCTTGGCGGCCGGCGAAGTCGTGGTGTGCGACCGATACCTCGCCTCGTCCCTCGTCCTGCAGCGCATGGACGACGTTCCACTCGACACGATCTGGGAACTCAACCGGCACGCCGAGCACCCGGACCTGGCCGTTGTCCTCACCGCCGAGCCCCAGGTGATCGCCCATCGTCTCGCAGGGCGGGGCGCCCACAGCCGGTACGAACGCATGCCGGACAGCAGCCGCATCGAGCACGAGCTCTACCAGCGAGCCATAGCGTCGCTCGACGTCCGCGGTATCCACACGCTCGTTCTCGACGCAACGAGGGCCACGCCCCAGGCCCTGGCCCGTACGATCGCTGCCGAAGTCGCCGCACTCCGCCAGGGACATCCATGACACCCGAGACGAACGCGGATCACCTCCGCGTCCTCACGTTCAACCTCAACAACCCCTCACCCGAGCGGGCCGAACGGCAGCTCGCCTGGCTCGCGGCCCGACCGGAACACGTCCTGGTGCTGACCGAGACCGCCCCGAGCAGAGGGTGCGATCTCCTGGCCGCCAGGTTCTCTGCGGCAGGCTACGAGGTCAGCTTTCCGAAACCACAGGACCGGGAACGCGGCGCCATGATCGTCAGCCGCCTCCCCTTCGCCGGCCCTCCACCCTGCGAGGTCGGCTACCTCCCGTGCCGCGCCGTCTCCGTCACGGTCAAGACCGCGTCCGACACGGTGGACGTGACCGGCCTCTACGTCCCCTCCCGCGACGCGACACCCGCGAAGACGGAACGGAAGCGCCGCTTCCTGGCAGCCTGCCGCGACAGCATCCCCACCGGAGCCGACCAGGCCGCCGCACGGATCGTCCTCGGCGACCTAAACATTCTCGAACCCGACCACCGTCCCCGGTACCGCTTCTTCAAAGCCTTCGAGTACGAGTTCTACGACTGGCTCACCCAAGCCGGCTACCACGACGCCTTCAGGCTGCGCCACCCGGACGCGGACGCGTACAGCTGGGTCGGCCGGACCGGAGACGGGTACCGCTACGACCACATTTTCGTCTCCGACCCCCTCACGCGGACGGTTGTCGAGTGCAGCTACCTGCACGAACCACGGGCGGCACGACTGACCGATCACTCGGCGATGACAGTTCGGCTGGAGCTGCCCGTCACCAACGCCTTGGTAGTGTCCGACCCCTCCGACCCCCCGCCGGCGGAAGCTCTCTTCTGACGACCCCGCCCGCCATCACGAACGGTGCACACATGGACTCGGCGACCTGGACCACGATCGACCGTCTCGTGGAATGGCTCGACTCCCACGACTCCAACAGCCCGGAGGTGACACGTCTCCTCCGGGTGCTGAAGCTGCAGGAAGAGACCGGCGAGGTCGCCGAGGCGGTACACGGAGCCATGGGATCGAACCCCCGCAAGGGCGCCAGCCACACCTGGACCGACGTCGAGAAGGAACTCTGCGACGTCATCCTCACTGGCATGGTCGCGCTGGCGACCGTCAACCCCGACGCGGGGAAGGTCTTCACACACCACCTTCAAAGCGTTGCCGACCGCTCCCTCACCACGGCGGCCCCGCCTGCGTAGGTCTCAGCGCCCGTTGCGAGACCACCGGTCGACCGGCATACGAAGGAGCTCCGTTCGACGTCCCGACGGCCGGGCCCGTACTGCAACGGCCGATGGTGTCCGCGGGCCTATGCCTCATAGCCGTGTTCGGCACGGTGAACATGTTCAGGCCCAGGGTGTGCGACGCCGGGAACCATGGGGCGGTTGTAGTCGAGGGGGATTGTGCTGAAGGTGTCGCTAGGGATGGGAGCGGTGTCGTTGTCAGCGATGATCAGCTGTAGCTGGTCGCCGTAGGCGTCTGCGAGTGCCTTGAAGCGGTCGTAGATGCGGTTTCCGCGTTCCTGGTCGTCTGGGTTGCTGCCCAATGCCTTGCGCGGGGAGTCGATGATCAGCAGGGAGGGGACGAGGACATCGGGGTGGGTGATCCCGAACTCCAGTAGGGCGAGGCTGTAGGCGATGCTCACGCATGTCGTGATGCCGCCGCCAGAAGCCTGCAGACTCTCGAAGGGACTGCCGTCGATCACCGGCAGGTAGGTTTTGGGGTCAATGGCCGCCGCTTGTACCCAAGGTAGATGCAGCTCGGCGAGCAGAGTGAAGAACTCCTGGCTCAAGTCGTCTACGAGTTGACCGCGGGCTGCGAGGGCCAGGGTGCGACTCTTGACGTCGGCCTGGACGTGCGTGCGGGTCGCCGTGAGGTCCTTGACCTCTTGGCTGATGGATCGTGCGCGAGCCCAGGCATCACGCAGCTGGGTGACGGCGTCGATGCTCGCTCCGAGCGAAGCTACGCGGGCGCTGGAACTGGCAATCGCGTCGAACCGGGGCGCGACTATGTCCCGGGTCTGCACGTCCAGCTCGCGTCGAAGGGTGGTGGTGAGGAAGTCTGCTTGTTGGACGCGGTCACGCGCAGCTGCAAGAACCTGCGCATCAGCTTCGCGAACAGCTTGTGCGTCTTGGAGCTGTCTTTCAAGGGCCTCCCGGGTTTGCTGGATGGCTGCAGGGTCGACGGACTCGTCCGGGGGATCGTGTTGCAGGCAGACAATGCAGTGGTCCTCTTGGACCGGCCGTCCTTCCAACCGCTGCATGCAGCGAGGGCAGACGACGAAGTCGAAGGGAGACAGCTTTTCGATCGCGGACGCGGAGCGCTCCAGGCGCAGAAGATCGAGTTCGACCTGCGCGACGACTGATTCACGGGCTTCGAGCAGCTCGCGTGCGGCCTCGGCTTCTTGGTTGGCGTCCCTCGCGCCAGAGACGGCCCGACGGAGCTCCTGCCGGAGAACGGCATCGGCCGCGCTGCTCTCCTCCAGCTCTGAGCGCAGATCATTGAGGGCACGTTCAGCGAGGGACAGCATCTCCCGTAGCTGAACGAGTTCCGCACGGAGCGCGTCATCACTTCGCGAGTCCGACTCTCGGAGGAAGTTGCTGACGTTGTCGTGCTCAGATCTCTTCGTCTTCATGTCTGTCAGGAGCTGTGCCGAGCGCTGCTTCAGGTCCAGGAGCACGCTGTCCGTCAGTCCGAAGATGATCTCGAAAAGAGCTCGGCGCATTCCGTTGAAGTAGGTCTGCTGATGGCGAACGATCTGGGTGTCGATGTAGATCGCTTCAAGGTAGACGTACACGAATAGGGCCTGGAAGGTCACGTTGGCCTTGGCTGCTTTGCCTTCCCGACGCACGGGAATTGACGCACGAGGGAACCTCAAGGAGCTCAGCAAACGGTCGGACAGGGTTGTCTGACCGGCCTCCGCGCGGATGACGAGGCTTTCGCGGAGTTCCAGTGTGACGGGGTCGAGCACATCCACCCGGTTGCTGCCAGCTTCGCCGATCAGCCTTCGGAGCGCCAGGTGCTCGTCGCCGACGAGGACCTCCGCACACACCGAGTGGACGTGATCGCGCACGGCAGGAGTGAGGATGGCGTCACCGCCGACGGCGTGCTTGAGCAGCATGAGAAGGCTGGACTTGCCGCTGCCGCTCGGTCCACTAATCACGGTGGCCGGCTGGTCGAAACGGTAAGTCTGCTCCGCGTCTGCGGTGGTGAGAGTCAGGGCGAGGAACTTCAGGTTGACCGCCATCAGATATCCGTCCGCCAGGGCCTGTCCACCGCGTCGGGCAGGCGCTCATAGATGAGGTTCTTCAGGGCTGACCCCGACTTGTCGAAGTGCTTCTTCAAGAGCGCCGTGCGTCGCGAGACGAGCACCCAGTCAGGTGTCTCGGACAGAGCCGCCGCGGCCTCAGCGCCTCTGGCCGTGACGCGGAACTCAGTCTGGTCGCCACCCGCGTACGTGATGAGGTCACGGGCCGCCAGAGAGCCGAGGACGCTGTAGTAGCGCTGATCCCACGGCCCGTACTTGTAGCGGGTCATGCGACTCTCGACGGCCCGCCGCTCGGCGGCTGTGGGCTCGATGCCGTGGGGCCAGCTGGAGCCGGTCTCGTCGAGTAGACGCTCCAGCATCGCCGGATAGCGAAGTAGGAAGTCGAGTTTGGCCAGTTTGGTGAGTCCCGCAAGGCCCTTGCGTGACGTAGTGAAGCGTCCGACCAGCAGTAGAACTCTCGCGTCGTGGTAATGAGCCTCACGGCGCTCCTCACTGCGAGCCTGCACCTTGATGCGCGTCTCGGAAGTCAAACGCTCAGAGGCGTTGCTCACGATGCCTCCTCGTCGGAGATCGTGAAGACGTCGGAGAAGTAGTAGTCGCAGTCGTCGCACAGCTGATACGCCAGGCCACGAAGGTGCTTGCCGTTAACCTTGAACGGCAGGGTCGCCGACATCGCTTCAGGAGTCAGTCGCTGCCTCAAGAGCCGGTTCATCCGCGCCCCGTACGGCTTGCCCTCCTCCGTCTCGCTCAGGGCGTCCGCACGGCAGTCGAAGGCGGTATCCAAGACCTCCAAGCGCATGTTGGCGAGGTCGAAACTGTCTCCTGGCAATCCCGACTGGTGCTGTTTCCAGGCGACGTACCATGCCGAGCGCAAACTCTCCGCGTGCGCGACCTCGTCGTCCGGAACCTGCCCCTGGACCAGCTTCTTGCGGAGATTCACTCCTCCGGGAGCGACCATGGGGAGTCGACCAGGAGCGAAGGTCGGAACGGTGATTTCGCGGTAGACGAACTGCTCGCGCACGGTGCGGGCGTGCAGCGTTCGGCGGGCGATGCGTTGTCGCATCTGCACGTTCTGGAGGACCCTGCTCGGCGTCACGATGTACTCGGCTAACTGGCCACGCTCGCCCTCGCCGCGGTTGGCCTGCTCGATGCGCTCGACGATCTGGCGGTAGGTGGCTTCGTCGTCTACGTGGTCCAGCTCCAGAGCCAGGACGGCCGGCCGGAGGAGCTGCTGCAGGTTGTGGTCGGTGATGAACCTGGACGAAGGCACGTTCTTGTAGTCGATATGCAGCACGGCCAGAAATCTTTTGATCGTGGTGACGAAGCCGTCGGGTACGGCGATGTCAGCCATCGCCTTGGTTTCCGGCACTTCGGGGATGTGCGGGTACGGCTGCTTCCAGCGAATTTTCAGGAAGTGCCGCGCGACGGTCGTTGCCATCGCGTCGACGTCCGCAGTGACCTCTGGATCGGGGCCGCACATTCTCGCGAGCACAGCGGCATTGCCCTTGCCGGTGTTCAAGGCGCCGTTCGTGGTGAGGCGCAACCGAACGTTGTCTGCGCAACCACACGCGCGCCAGGTGTTGAACAGGTGTGCCAGGCCCCCGTCTTTGCATAGATCGCCGACATTCCACAGGGTCCGGTGGTACTGGCGGTGTTTCACCGACACAAGTTCGACGGTGCCATCCTTGAAGGCGATGGCAAAGTCCTCGTGCCACTCGCAGACGACGTACTCGATCTCGTCCCGTGTGAGCATGGCCAGGCATGCCTGAGCAGCCACTTCGGCTTGGTACCGATACAGCCGTGAGGTGTCGGTTCCGCCATCCTCGCCTGGCGCCCGTTGAAAGATCGGATGCACGAAGTCGTCGGCGTCATCCACTGCGTCCGCTGTCACGTCGACCACAACCACCCCCAAGCCGTACGCGCACCGAGCCCTGATGGGTGTCGGTGAGCCGAAGATCCTCAGGCTTATCACAGTCCGGATGTGTGACGTAACCGAGTGATGGCATAAATCTGGAACGATCAGATGACCAGATGCTTGGTGTATTGACCTAGAGCGGCGGGGCCTCGTGGCCTGGTTCGGCCAGGGAGGGGTGGTCGAAGGGACCGCCGTGGCGTTCGTAGAGGTGACCGCGCGCCCCAGTTGTAGTCTCGCGGACCGCTTCGGGCATGTCTGGAGCCGCCTGCGTCGCCTGGTGCTCAGCGAACCTCGTGAACACCACCTCCGCGCGGCCGAGGGTCAACCGTGTGGCCCCATAGGGCCCGACGGCATAGCCGGTCCGGTGTCCGTGCCGATGCAGTTCCTCCACGGCGAGCACGCCGGCCTCAGGCTCCGGCGCGTCCGACGGTGGGACGAGAGCATGCAGCTCTTCGTTCCATTCCCAGCCGAGGTCGCGCAGCACGGTGCGGGCCTCCTCACGCTCCCATCCGCTTCGTGCGACCAGACCGCGGCGCGGGTCGGACGCGAACACCACGTCGGGTTCCGGCATCACTGCGACTTCGGCCCCTTCTGGTCGTTCTGCTGGTCCTCAATGCCATGAGCGGGCGCTGCCGGCCAGGCGGCGAGCTGGAACCGTGAGGGCCGATCCTCGTGGCGGCCGACCCTGCACTCATCGGCGGCCTTCCCCAGCACCTTGTTCATGCGGGTGAGGAACCGGTCGTACTGTTCGTGCCAGACGATGGCCGCTCCAGCGTCTCGGTAGGCGTCGGGCCGCGCGAAGGCCAGTGCGGCGATCTCGTAGGTCAGGTTCCCGTGATGTCTCCAGCACGGGGGGATGACGTCCTGTGGCTGCCAGGCGTAGGTCTGGTTGAGCCATCGGCACACCGAGTCGAGCCATGCGGGCAAGGGCGTGATCAGCTCGACTGTCAGCGCGCCGAGGTCCCAAGGCGCCGGGCCGTCGACAAGGGACTCCTCGGCGGCACACGCCGCGATGTAGTCGACGACGAGTGCCGGCGGCTCGGGGAACGGGGCGAGTCGGGCGAGGGCGGTCGAGGGCGGCGTCACCGGACTGCTCCTTCTCTACGGAGTTTCCACTCGGCTGCATGCGCTCCCAGTTGCTGCTTCTCCGCGCTGGCTCGACGCGATCGTTCAGCCTCGTTGGCCGCCCTGAGGGCGGCGACGTGCTGCTGGATGGCTCCCCAGGAGTCCCACGTCCACATGCCGTCGAGGCGGGTGATGACGGGAGGCAGGTTGTCGGCGAGCACAAGGGCGTGCCCGTCGGCGAGGGCCCTGATCTGGTCACCGCGAAGCACCGGCTCCACCGCCATGTGCGTTGCTGTGGAGTGCCCTCCTCGGTCTCCACCGGTGGTCGTCTTCGTCGTCCGTGCGCGCTCGACCTGACCGCAGAGGTCAGACATGTCCTTCAGGAACGAGGGGTCCTTCGCGCCGCCGAACACCACGACGTGGTTCGTGAAGGACGCGAGCTCGTTCGCCGTGTCCTCTCCGAAGCGGGCGCGCGCCGATGCCCAGCCCTGAAGGCCGTAGATGACCGTGATGCCGCGGCCCCGGCCGTCAGCGACCCGCTGCCGCAGCGAGGGGATAGGCGCGGTATTCGGTGCCTCGTCGAGCGCCGCGAGGAGAGGTGGGTCCAGCCTCCCGGCCTGGGAGGTGAGTGCGTGCGCTTCGGCGACGTCCAGGAGGTCTTCCGTGACGGCGGTCGTGAGGGAGGCGACGGAGTTGACCTCCGAGTCCTTCCCCAGCAGGTAGACGGTGCCTCCCTCGTCGAGGAGCTGGCGGAAGTCGGTGGGAGGCTCCCCGCTTCCCTGAAGCGCGCGGACCACCGACTCGTGCATGAGAGGTTCGAGCGCCGCGTCCAGCGTGCTGGCCGTGTTCCCCACCGTGCGGCTGTCCCCGGTCGTTGCGGTCCGGAGCATGTCCGACCACCCCGGGCCGGCGCCGGGGTGGGCGTCGAGGATGCCGACCGGTGCTGGATCTGTCAGCTTGCGCGCCCAGGTCAGCACGCGCTCAAGCGACGCCCCGTCCAGTGCGGCGGCGTGGAGCAGGGCCGCGAGCACCTTGGCTGCCTGCCCCTTGTAGAAGGCGCTGCCTTCGCTGGACTGAGCGGTTGCGCCAGGAATCCGTGAGCCGGCAACGAACGCTTTGGCCCTCATCATGGCGATCTCCGTATCCGCGGCACCGGTGATCAGCGACCAGCGGAGACGGGGGAGCGATGGCGAGATGCCCTGCGGGTCGAAGACCATGACCGGTCCGCTTCGTTGCCGCGCGTCCACCGTGAGTTCGACCAGGTCGGGCTTGGTCGACGTGGCGACGACCGGACCGTCCCAATGACGGATCGTGGGAGCGAAGAAGCGCAGCGTCTTTCCGCTGCCCATGGGGCCGATAACTCGACATGCCTTGTCGGCGCGTGACCACAGCTTCGCTCCCTTCGGCTTCTGAGATATTCCGAGAGAGTATCCGAACCTGTGTGGGTCGGCTGCGTTGCGTCGCATGTATCTCGCCTCCGTTCTGCGTGAGGATACGGCCGTGGTCTTGCGGTCACTTCTTCTTCGGTTTGTCTCTGTCAGGTGAGGGGCGGATTTCCTTGGCCTGAAGTACCGCTCGGGCCGACATGTGGCGGCGAAGGAGTCTCTTGGTCGCGAACCCGGCGTTGCGGCGGTCGCGAATTCCGAGCAGCCAAACCGCGATGAGCGAGAGACCGCAGAGTGCCGAAAGGGCATAGAGGCCGAGCGTGGCCCAGTCCGGTAGGGGGTTCACACGCCTGTCCTCCGGGCGACTCTCGCGGCCAGGTACCGCATCCGGCGTCCGCAGAGTCGCGCCATCGACGCAGCTGGGCCGGCGGCCCTTGGCGGCGCTCTGTGGAACGCGGCGTGCAGGTCCTCCGCCGCGCGCCAGAAGTGCGTGACGGCTGTGCGGGCTCGGCCTCCCGCCGCCGAGTAGTCGCCGCGGTCCAGCTCGCCGGCCAGCTGTCCCGTACGGCGCGCGAGCGACAGTGCGTCGGAGTGGAGCTGGTCGAGGTCGTCGCGCACGCGGAAGCTGTCGGGGGCGAGCGGAGCGGGCATCGGAGTCTTCTCCCTCTGGGCGACTGAAGCACCCGGCTTCTGGATGTGGTTGGGGCTCATGTCTCGTCCGGGGCTGTGGTGGCGAGATCCGTCATGGAGCCTGAGGAGAAACAGAGGTGTTGCTCTGCCTCGACCAACAGGTGCTGGACGCCGGGGTATATGACGTCGCCGACCTTCCATAGGGCGATACCTCGACGCAAGCGCATGATGTGCTCTGCTGTCCACGCTGGAAGGCCCAGGCGAGCAACTGTCTCCTCTGCTTCGGATTTCTTCTGCGAGTAGATGACAATCGTGTCTGCCATCTTCAGCGATGCTTGAGTTTCGGGGCTGTCGTCGATGTCCGACAGGTGATGCACGATGAAGATGCAGGATAGTCCGTATCCTCGTGCGAACTTAAGGAACTTCTCCAGCAGGGCGGCGAGCTGAGGTGTTCCGAGAATATGCCATGCCTCTTCGCACACCAGAATTCGTTTGCGCTGTGTGTAACGTCGGCACTGCGAATCCGGGTTGGGGCCGATCTCCCAGGCGCCGGAGTCGGCGTCGACGACAATGCGCTCGTGGCGGCTGGGTGCGGTCCCGCACTCGCACAGGGGCCGGAGCCAGACCTCTTCAAGGAAAGTGCAGATCACTGCGACGAGGATCGTCGTCGCTACGCCGCCGCTGGGCACCTTCGTGAGGTCGAACACGACCATGTCGGCGTCGAGCTCGACACCGATGCTGGTCGGGCCGTCGAGCATTCCGGTGAGGTCGCCTGTCGCGTCCTGACCCCCGCAGAGACGGTCCAGGACGTAGGAAGCTTCGAGGCCGTCGGCGAGGAGTTCGTCGAGCGTGCGCTGCTTGGCCGCCGCGTCTGCGGGGTCGGGGGCCCGCAGCGCTGCCGCGACGTCTGCGAGAACCGGCTGCCGGGCCGCCTCGGCCGCTCGCTCCCGCGCCCTGCGGATCGCGAGACGCAGCGCGGAGCCGGCGAACTCGTCGAGACGGTTGCCGAGCCCGACCTCTACGATCGTCCGCACCAGCTCGATCTGCCTCTTGCCGGAGATGGCCGGGTCCATCGGGTTGATGCAGGACGCACCAGCCCCGCCCCCTGGGGTGAACCGGACGGGGGCCTTACCCGTGATGGACCGGCCCAGCGCCGCCCACTCGCCTTCTTCGCGTTCCTTCTGCTCCTTGGTGTCCAGCACCACGACCTGCCGGCCGAGGCGTATCTGTCGTGCCGTGTAGGTCTTCGTCAGAGCCGACTTGCCGCGGCCCGTGTCGCCCATCACGATCATGTTGCCGCCGGGAAGCCCGTCGCCGAAAGCTGAGAACGGGCAGTAGATGAACGCCTTGCCGCTGTAGAGCTCCCGGCCGATGATGGCGCCCTCTGTGCCCAGGGTCGGCGGTGCGATGGGCAGGTAGAGGGCCTGGCTGGTGGTCGTCTCGGTGTACAGCGGGCGCCGAGCCGTCTCGTGCATCGGTGTCAGCACACCGACTTCGAGGAGATCCGTCACTTGATGCCTCCGGCGAACGGCAGAGTGGTCGCGAACGCGCGGGCATGCTCCAGGTCCAGCCATTCAAGGCGCAGATGGGCGTTCCGGGCGCGGGATGCCGTGGTCCGCTTGGTGCGGTCCAGCTCTTCGGCGCTGCGTGCGGAGATCGTGATGTAGCCGACGACCGCGGCGCCGGCCGCTCCCGACGAGGCGAGCGCCATACCCCGCGAACCGGTCGCGCTTGCCGCGATCTGGTCGCGCGGGTCCACGTTCTTGCCGCGCTGACGGTCTCGGTGCATCTCCGCCTGGTTGTTCGTGTCCTCGGCCAACATGCGCTCCACGGCCTTGTCGTTCGGTTCCAGCTGTTGAGTGATCGCGATGGTGCGGATCACGTCCGGCATGCCGATGAGCAGAGGTGAGAGGAAGTCCGGGCCCACCGGCGTGGTGGGCCATCCGACAACGGCGGCTGTGGCGTGGAACCAGCTGCCGGCGGAGCCTGCCGCGCGCGTCGCCACGTGTGTGCCCGGTCGGACATCGACGTTCCGCGGGAAGGCGTGGGCCTGCGGAAGGCCCGTGTCCCAGATCGCGTGGTCAGGGTCGTAGCTGTTACGGATGAACGCGGTCAGTCGACCCTCGTCGAGCGGCGCGATCACCGACAGACCGGCGTCCTCCGCGCGGGACCACAGCTCGTCCAGATAGGCCGCCATTGCTGCCGCGACGCCGTGGTCACCAGCTCCCCGCGCCGCGCCGTCCGCCGCCAGGTCCCGCGTGAATCTCGCATGGATGGTCACGAAGTACCGGTGCTCTTCAGCGCTGGTCGAGACAGCGTCTGCCAGCACCTCGTACGACTCCTTGAGCCACTGCGGTGCTCTGTCGGTCGCCGCCGAGTCATCACGTCGGTCGATGAACCGCTGGTGGGCGTGCGGGTCGGATTTCATCTGCCGCGCGAGCACCTGCACCCGCTTGACCGGATGCTCCTCGACGTTGCCGAAGGCATCCAGCAGTTCGCCCCAGCGCTCCAGCGCGACGACCTGCTCCTCGACCTCCTTGCCTCCCAGGCCGGGTGATGCGATCTCCAACGATGCGGTCACGCAGCGGGCCTCCGGCTGAAGGACGACGACAGCGCGTTGTCCGCGCACTGCGACGGGAACCCAGGTCATCCCCGATACCCCCTCCGGCGCCGCGAGCGCTGCGTCCGGGGGTGTACCACCTCGCCGAACCCCCGCCTCGACAGCAGGCGAGACCCACACCCCTCCGGTACGGGCGAGCGCACGCCGGTGGTAGCGGTTGATCCGCCACCAGCGGTAGAGGGTCCGACGCTGACCGGTGCCACGTGGGCGGTAGGGCGCGTACACAACGGCAAGCGCCACCAAAATGGGCGTTACGAGGCCAGCAGTGGCCAGCGCGGTCACTCCGCTGAACAGGTAGCCCAGTGCCACGCCAGCCGCCGCTCCACCGCCCAGGACGACCTGTTCCCCGAGGTCTCGGCGGCCGACGAGACCTGTCGGTCGGTGGCGGCCGAACTGATACGTACGCGCGGTCATGAAGCGTCCTTGGTGTTGGGGGGCCGACCGGCGGTTCCACCGGGAAGCGGCGCACTCGTCGGCTTAGGAGCTGCTGCTGGCCGTGTTCCAGGGGCCGGCCCCGAAGCTGCGGACGGGAACCTGCCGGCACCCGGAGGTGCTGTTCCTGGCGGAAGAGGGGGCGCCCCCAGGCGTCCCGCGGGCTGACTCGTCCCCCCTGGCGCTCCCGTGCTGGACGGAAGCGGAGGCGTGGCGCCCTTCGCCGTCGCCGGCTGCCCGCCGAGCGTCTGCGGCGTCGCGCCACGGGAGTGGTCGCGTCCCTGGCCCTGGCCGGGCCCCTCACCGGAGGCCCCGGCTCCTTGCGCGCCGGGCGACCCGGCCGCCTTGTCCTTGGCGAGGTTCACTCCGGCCTTCGCTGCGGCTGCGGCAGCCCCGGCCGGGCCTGCCGCAGCAGTGCCGCCGCGACCCACGGACGCGGTGCCTCTGGCTGCGCTTCCCCCGGCCCTGCCTCTCACCAAGGAGTCCTGGACGTGGGAGTTGATGGCCCTGTTGGCGTGCTGGCCGGGGCCGTCGATAGCGGACGCAGGGCCCGACATCTGCGCGCGCCTACGGTCGTGGTTCAGCGATGCCATCTCGTCACCGAACGCGGGCAGCCACTTGTAGAGGGTGGCGGAGGCGAACACCGCCAAGAGCAGGATCAGCGCACCCACGAGCGTCGTTGACACAGCATCCGACATGTCCCCGGTGGAGTCGCTGAGAATTGCGCCTCCGAGCCCCAGCAGCGCGAAAAGGATCGGCTTGCTGAGTCCGATCGCGAAGATTGCACCGAACCACTTCTTGCTCTTACCCCAGAGATCTCGGTCGACGAGACCCGCGTTGACCACGGGGCCGAGGGCAACCGCCACGTAGATGGCCGCGCTGCGGATGAGCAGTTCAACCCACATCAGCAGTGCGCCGAGCAGCATTACAAGGTTGACCACGAAGAGTTGGCCGATCCCCTCGGAGGGGTTGGATGCCATGACTCCCAGGACGTTCTCCAGGAACGGCGTGAAGTTCGAGACGGCGTATGGCTCGAAGATCGCTGTCACTTCGTCGATGGCTTGCATCAGGAGGGCGATCGCGCCGGGTGTCATTGCGTTGACAACGAATTGCAGCAGCAGGAAGCCGATCGCCTCGGAGACTGCGGTGGTCACGGCAACGCCGCGGATAGCGCGCTTGGCTACGGCAATGAACCACAGAGCCACGGTGAAGATGCTCGACGCAGCAAAGATGATCGCGTACTGCTTCAGGAACTCGGGACTGGTGAGGTCAATCCTCGTGGTGTTCTGCATTAGTTCCAGCATCTTGTGCAGGAACCAGATGTTCGCCTCCGTCAGCTTTTGCAGGAGGAAGCCGAGCGGGTCAGTTGCGAAATCGACAGCCGACGCCACCTCGCAGACCATGGGGATGTAGCACAGCGGGTTCGCAACCGCGACGGGGACAAAGGCGAAACTGATCGTCACCGTTGCCCACAGCACCGTTCGGAGACGCCGCTGCCACGGCCCCGGCTCGCCGCGCTCGATCGTGATGAGTCCGGGAGCGTCTTCACGCAAGAGCAGGCGCATGGCTGGCACCTCCCATGCCGGCGAACCGCTCGGCAGGCGCGGACTCATGCAGCGCGGGCGGTGCAGGAACAAGCGGTTCGGAAGGTGTCACGGCCGTCGTCTTCCAGGTGCCGTCGCTCCAGACAAGGTCGACGGTCATGCGGAGGAAGCCGATCTGAGGGCGTTGCGCTTCGTCGCTGCCTGCGAAGCCGCCGACAGAAGCCGTCCACAGTTCGACACTCGCGGCGTGACGCGACTGGGCGATGGTTCGCGTGGCGAGTACCGCGGTCCTCGTGATCAGCTCACTGCCGTCCCTGGTCTTCCCGTCGGTGCCCAGCCCCCGGTTCTCGGCCACCAGCTGTCCGGTGGCCTCCGCGTCCGACATGGCTGAGTCGAGGACGCTCGGTGCCGCCGTGGCCGCGAGCATGCGGCTTCTCCACGTGCTGTCCGCGAAGAACCGCGGATCGCCGTACAGCATCACGGCACTGACGGCCGCTGCCTGGGCTCCGACCTCCTCTCGGGCGTATCCCGCGGGAAAGCCGTCATCTCCGGTACTGCCGCTCAGCACCGGGTCACTGGCGGATGTCGCAACGTAGTCCGAGAAGTCCTCCGCGACGTTCGACGCCTGCCGGACGTCGATCGGCGTCACCAGGCCGGTGGTCCGCGACATGTCGTGCAGCTTCCAGTCGCCGGACTCCCAGACCAGCGTGACCGTGACTGACTCGAACGCGGCAGTGGGCGGGGGCCCGGACAGGTTCCCGCGGACGTTCGTCGTCCACAGCCTCATCATCGCTTCGTCCTCGTCGTGGCCCAGAACGTGGGTAGAGAGCACCGCGGTTCTGGCGATTGCCTTGTCCGGCCGACGGGAGTCTCCCTGAAGGGCATCGGCCACGCTCTTGGCGTCGCGGTCCGCCTTCGCCGTCAGCGTCTCCTTGGCGCTGTCGGCCGCCATGACCGACAACGCGCGATGTCGAGCAGCCTTCTTGGTGAGGACGTCGGTACTTCCGCCGGTCGTCACGTAGTTGGCCGCCGCAGCCTTGGCGCCTGCTTCTGTGCGGGGGTGACCGACGGGGACGCCGTTCACGACACGAGGCCGCTCGCTGCTTACCGCGTCCTGAACGTACTCAGGCACCGGAGGCGGGGGAGGGGCGGCCGTTGTCGAACTGCCCGTGACGAGGCTGACGGCGACGCCTCCTGCCGTGAGCGCAGCGGCGCCGCCGGCCGCGAAGCTCCAGAACCTCGTCGGCCGTCCACGTCTGGCGGGTCGACCCGCGTAGCTGCCGTTATTCGTTCGGGATCGAAACACCATAGGTCACACACCCATGCCGTAGGTGATGGCGAAGATGGTCCCGAAAGACGCCACGAGGAACACGGACACAAGTCCGCCGACCATCATCCCCTTTCCGCGTGAACTGTCCATTGTGCTGTGCCCTTCCCCGAACCACCCCCTGCTCTTCCCGATGCCTGCGAGGAAAGCCGCGCCGCCGATAACCAGAACAGCAGCCGCGATCACACCGAGAATGACCTTTGCCGTCGCGCCAAGCTCCCCGAACGGGCCCCAGTCCGGCCGTACGCCGCTCACGACGTCCGCGCCAGACGCCAGGAGTGAGTGAGACGAGTGGTCGACCGCCATGGACAAGATGTCGTACATGTTTCACCTCGTGATTATCGTGCGCTGAACTGGGGAGGTTATCCGATGTGCCGCATGGCGATGATCTGCGGTTTCCAGTAGCTGAGTGGTTTGATGCGCACCTGTGCCCCGGTGCGTGGGGCGTCGATGACGCGGCCGTCACCGATGTACATGCCGACGTGTTCTGGCCCGGCGGTACCAGGGACCGTGAAAATGAGATCACCTGGACGAAGCTGGGATATGCTCTCGACCGCGGTCCCCGCGTGCACCTGGTCGTACGTGACCCGGGGCAGATTTACCCCGGCGGCCGACCAGGCCATTTTGGTGAGAGAAGAGCAATCGCATCCAGTCGGCCCGACGTAGGGCGCAACGCAGGTTCCACCCCATTGATACCAAGTGCCCAGTGCGGTCTTGGCCGCGGAAATCGCAATACTCGCGCTCTCCCCGGGCGGAGAATCCGAGGTGTCGAGTGCTGCCCATTCGGCTGCCAGCTCACGAATACTTCGGACGTAGTCACGTGTTTCAGGGAAGGGTGGAACTCCGTTGTACTTGTGCACCGCCCCACCACCGGCGTTGTACGCAGCGAGCATGTTGTCGGTCGAATCCCCGGGAACCGACTCAACCTCGCGCGCCAGGATGCAGTTGTACTTCGCCTGCGCGGGGACCGCGTCGGCAGGGTTCCGGGCGTCCTTGATCCCGTCGCCGTCGCCGTCGACACCGTGGGCCAGCCACGTCGCGGGCATGAACTGAGCGATACCGACAGCGCCGACAGGGGACGTCGCCTCCGGGTCGAACCGCGACTCCTGCCAGAGCTGCGCCGCGAGAAGCGACGCCGTCACCTGAGGACACTCATCTGCATGCCGGTTGACCAGCTCGCGCACCCAGCCGGGTACGGGAGCATCAGCGGAGAGGGCCCCGCCCGGCCCCGCGGCGCCGGCGGCAGCGCTGTCCGCCCCGCCGAAAGTCGTCAGGAGTGTGGTCCCCGACAGGACGACCCCCGCCACCAACACCAGCGCGGCTACCTGTGAACCCTTGCTCATGCCTGGCTCTCACGCCCATGGCAGGTCGGTTACCTGCCAGCCGTCGGCCCCGGCCTCCAGGCGCAGGGCCAAGTGGACGCTGCTCGTCCGAACATGACCCGACTCCGGAGTCGTGGTCAGCGTGTAGCCGACCCGGACAATCGCAGCCGAGTCGGTGACAGCGGGGGCACCGTAGGGGACGCGCACCGAGGTGATCTCTACCGTCTGACGGGCTCCCTCGGAACGCAGGGCGGCCCAAGCGGCACCCTGACTCGGGCGCTTCTGCCTCAACACTGAAGCCAGGGGACCGGACGCGTGCTCAGCGGCTCTCGTGCCGGCGTCAACGTAGGAGCTGTCGCCGCCGTCCCGCGCGTCGTGTTCCGCGTAGGCCGCTGTGAAGGAGCGCGCCACGCGCTCAACCTCCCGGGGGACGGCAGGCGTCGATGTGGCCGCAGCTTCGGTACTCGGGGCGGACGGCTCTGGGGCGTCGGTCGAACCGGAGGACGACTGCGCTGGCGGGCTCATGACTTCACCGCGAGTCGAGCTGGAGCAGCCCGTCGACAAGGCAACCAAGCAACCTGCCACTCCTATAGAAGCTGATATGGGTACGAAGCTGATAGATCTAGGCATGTCGGTACCAAGGTCTTGATGCGGGAAGTCGGACTTTCGAACGGCGCGGCCCCGCAATGCTTGGGGCCCTGCTTATTAACAGGACGGTGTCGCATCGGGGTTGGCGGCGAGCTGGCCTCGACGTCCGAAAGCCCTTGGTGTGCTCGTCACGTCTGAATCATGGCAGGAGTGCGCGGACAACTCGAGGTAGACGACAAGCGGGAACTTGATTCCTGGAACTAACTTCCAGAATGCTTGGCTAGCAATCCTCGATTACGGGACGCTCAGGTCCATCGTGCGCGATGAGTGGGGCCCGAGTGGGCTCCGTCGTTTCCGCTCGGGGTCCGCAGATTGGGCGCCCTGCGCCTCTCTGCTGGCCGTCTTGCGAGAGCAGCGGCAGGCGGACCGCTGCTCTCACAAGACGTTCCACCGGCCGGCACTTCAGGGCGGCAGTAGGCGAGTGGTTGCAGCGGCAACGGGGAGTCGCGACATGTGGCAGCCCTCGGGGCTGCGGTACGGCTCGGCAGGTAGGAGTCGCCCTCGCCGACGAACGCAACACGCTCGATTGCCGATATGATCACTGCCATGAGATCGCAGATCACCTTTGAACAACTGCTGTCAGGAGCACAGTATTTCGCGCATCTAGCGTTGGCCGCGCATGCAGATGAGGCGACCGAGGTCTTTCTGCTTCACGCAGGCGTCAGCGTTGAACGCATGGCCAAGGCGACGCTGGTCCAGGTGCATCCCACCCTCCTCGCGGAGGTGAAGGGGAGCGACGACATGCTGCTGCACTTTGCGGGTGCGACCTCTGCCCCTCCCCGCCGCTTCCACACGGTGGGAGCTTCAGTCGCGATCAGTCGTCTACGGAAGATGGGCGTCCTGCCTAGGTCGGGGGATCTGGACGCTCTGATCGAGTTGAGAAACGGCGTCGCCCACCTAGGGGCAAGCACGGCTGAGGACTACCTCCTCCCCTTCCTTGAGGCCAACGGAAAGCTTTTGGAACACACAGACCAGGAGCCTGCCGTTTTCTGGGGACCGTGGGCAGACTTCGTCAAGACCACCGTCGATGAGAACCTCGGCCGTGCTCAGAGAGAGACCCAGCGACGTATCTCGCAAGCCCGCTTCAGGATGAAAACCCGCTTCGAGAGAATGCCAAAAGGGGCTGCCGAACAGCTCGCCACTGCCGTGACAGAGCCAGGGTTCGTCATTGATGGGCGCGTCCCCAGTGGGGTGCTCTTCCGTACCCCGGTCAGGTGTCCCGCGTGTGACACACAGGCTGCTGAGCTCCTCCTCTGCGCTGACAACGATGCCTTGCTCTTCGAGATGGAACTCATGGTTGAGGGGTTGCTGTGCAGGCTTTGTGGCCTTGGCCTCGTGGGTCCGGAAGAGGTAGAGAGCGCCGGGCTTTCTCCGACTGTGCGTTACAGCGTTGAAGACCTCACCGATGCTGAAGAGGCCCTAGCCCACGAGCAGCAAGCCCTCTACCGCAGCTGGTAGACCGGCGTCTCCGTGGGACTGCAAAGAGAGCGAAGTCAGACCGTCCGGGGAGTTCTGTTCCAAGTTGTGAGCGGTGCCGGCTGTTCTCGATCGGTCAAGGGCTGCTTCATTGAGCTTCTTCGAATTGCCACCGATCGGGTGATGAGCCGTGAAGCGCAACGAGCGAGGCCCCCGGGCCTGTTGATCGAGATGTCTGACGTCTCAATCACGTTGTTCGGGGGCCTCGTTGGTCGTCCATCCTGGCGCACTCGACCTGCCGCATGCACTCGTGGAGGCGGTCACGATGCTGATCGTCACCCGTGAGGGCGACCGGCGCTGCAAGCTCCGTCCGTCTCAGCGCGCGATGGTGGCACTGGTGTACCTGCGCGAACACACCACTCTCGCGAAGATCGCCGTCGGGTTCGGGATCAGCGATTCCACCGCCCACGCTTACACCAACGCGGTCGTCGACCTGCTCGCCGAGCGTGCCCCCGGCCTGTTGAAGACGCTGCGCGAGCACGAATCCGACCACGTCGCACTCGACGGCACCCTCGCCGAGTGCGACAGGGGCGGCGACGGCCGGGCCGACTACTCCCACAAACACCGGCGCTATGGTGTGAACGTGCAGGTCGTCACCGAGCCCGGTCGGCCGGATGCTGTGGCTCTCGCCCGCCCTGCCGGGCCGCGCCCATGACCTGACCGCGGCCGGTACCCACCGGTTCATCGGGATCTGCGAGCGTCAGGGCGTTCCCATCCTGGCCGATCTCGCCTACCAGGGCGCCGGCCCGTGGCTGAGCACCAACTTCAAACGCAGGCCCCGCAGGGAAACACCCCCACCGAAAGACCCTCAATTAAGTACTGGCCGCAGCGCGAGCACCTGTTGAACGCGGCGCCGCTCGGCTGAAGTCCTGGCAGATCTTCCGCAGGTCCCGCTGCAGCCCCATCCGTATGACGTCAATCGCCAGAGCCATCCTCGCCCTGGAGCGTCACGGCTGAAGAAGCTCGTTGTCCTCTTCCTTCAGGCGGGCCAGCAGCACGCCAAGTCGGTCGTTGCTGATCGCCTGGTGCTTGCGGACGGCGCCTGCAACGACTTCGCGGCTGGTCCGTCCGGCCTGTCGGGTAGCGCCTCGCGCAATTGGTAGCAGCTCCTCCAACCAGTCGTCGACCGAGTCTCGGGGCTGGGGACATTCCGCGTTGTCCGGGACGGTCGACTCCTCTCCGTCCGCAGGAGCGCGGACCGCTGCGGACCCTGTGGATTCGGCGTCCCCGGGCGCCGCCGTAGCCGGCGCCTGGTCCCCACTCCCAGCATCCGGTCCGTCCGCGCCTCTGTCTCCGGCCCCCTCCACGTGCGCTACTGCGGAGGGGCGGGCCGCTGGGTCAGCGGCCCACGCTGCTGTGGCGAAGCCCCGCGGATCGGACGGGCCACTCTGCGACGGCTTCGTCGGCATCGGTGCTGGTGCTCGCTGCGGTCGAGGGCCGGGCTCGGCCGTGCCGCGTTGAGGTGGAAGGGCCTGCTCTCGGACCGGTCCGGGAACAGCGTCGGACCGGTCCGGGACTGCTCTCTCTGCGGTCCGCGCCATCAGGATGTAGAGATGGACGGACCCCGCCAGTGCCAGGGGCGCCAGCATCGACAGCGCACCGACGATGTTGTCCGTGAGATGCAGAGTTGATTGCTCCGCGTGGGGAGAGCCGTTTACGGTGACTGCGTGCAAGGCGTTCGCGCCGAGGCTTGCACCGGTCGCCGCGAGGAACAGAAACCATGCGTACAGCCGCGCGGCGAACCGCTCGTGCCTCAGGTGCACGATCGCGCGGACGCCGTAGGCAATGAACCCATCGATGAACACCGGGAAGAGGTAGGACAAGGTCTCTCTGGCATGGATCGCGAGGGCGATCTGACGCAGCGCGTCGTAGGAAAAGGCGAAGCCGGCCACGCCGAGCAGGATGATGACGCTGCGGTCCCACACCGTCATGCCACCCGGGCTGCGGCTCTCCTGCCGCTCTGTGGCCTCGACGGCGCCGACGCGGGCATGAGGCATCAGAGGTTGCCCCCGTCGTGCGAGCCGATGTCCTGCCAGGCCGGCGAGCGCGACAGGAGCCGGCCGAGCCCATCCAAGGACGTCACCTGGTGCGCTTCCGTTCGCGGACAGCTCGTGCACGAGACGCGCAGAACGATGCGCTCTGTTCCGCCCTGGTCGGCGTAGTGCAGCTCGAAGCGCTGCCCGCTGAGCGTGCCGAGTTGCGCGGATGCTTGGAGGTCTTCATCAAAGCTGAGCAGGCTCAGCGCTTCCCAGCCGAGTGTGACTGCGGCGTCTCCCAGGAGAGCGCGAGCGTACTTGGACGCTGCGGTGACCGACCTCGGTCCCCAGGTGCGGAACGCTGCTTCCCGTGCGGTCTTGTGACGCGCTTCCGTGGCGGCAAGGTGTCTCAGTGCGGCCGACATGATCGGATGACTCATCGGGGGTCTTCCAGGAGTTCAGTGGTGCGCGGTGCGGTGCCATCGCCCAGGCTGTTGGCGAGGCGTAGGAGGACATCGGCATGGCACGGGGCATCGAGCGGACACGTGCACATGAGGTCGAGCCCACGCAGCGCTCGGGCGAACTGGGTGGAGTAGTGGCGTCCGACCGAACCGCGGAGGGTGGCTTCGAAGAGGTCCACGGACTCCTCGGCCTTCATCGGGGGGCCAAGTGGGGACCGCGCCCCGGCAACGTAGGGGTTCGCGTACGGGCTGCGTGGGCCGACGTACGCACATGTTGTGGAGAGCGCAGCCGCGTCGCTGGGGACGCCACGAAGACGGACGGGCATCACGCAGCCCTCCCGCCACGGCGTCGGTCGGCCCCGACCATGGGGACGAGGGTCGTGACCATCTCCGCCAGGCGACTGGCCACTCGGGCCCCGACAAAGTCCGTCAGATCAGGCCCGTGTGAATCGCGAGCCGGAAGGTTGGACGTGATGATCGTCGGAAGGCAGTGGTTGTACCTGAAGTTGATCAGGCGGTATGTGATTTCCTCAGTCCACTCCGAAGTCTTCGCCGTGCCCAGGTCATCGAGGAGCAGGTATTGCACTCGACCCAACCGTTGCAGCTCGTGCTCAGCTGAGCCGAGCACGGGTGACGGACGCAGGTTGCCGTACATGTCAGCCGAGTTCACAGCAATCAGCTCGAAGCGGCTGGGCGCGCCAGCTGCGATTCTCCGCAAGGCCCCGTACGCCTGATGCGTCTTTCCCGTTCCCGTTTGCCCGGTGAGCAGCAGGCCGCCCGCGGCAGCGTTATCCGCGAGTGCGCGGTCCGCCCAGCCGATGACTCCCGGCAGGGTTGCTTCCGCATCGTGAAACCGAGGAGGGGTAGCCGTGTGCCAACGGTTCAGCGCGTAGTCGGCCCGAGCCCGGTTGTGCCACTCCCTGTTCCCAGGGTTGTCTTCCGGCGGTTCGTGGGCGTTTTCAGAACCCGGCACGACCTGAAGTCCTCTCGCGGCGAGTATCCGTTCCAGTGCGCGCATCGACCTGGAGCTGCCGATGCGTTCGGGTTCGGCCATTGTCAGAATCCGTTCTGGTAGGCGCTGGCGGAAGCGGTGTTCTGAAACGGCACCCAGCCTCCGGGCTGCCGACGCAACGGCACGACATTTCCTTGAGAGGTCGCTTCGGAGGCGTGCGAGGGCAGATCTGCCCAGATGCGCAGCAAGTAGCGGGCTGACTGGGGTGGACGTTCGGCGTTCCAACGGCGGGCCACTAGGTCAACCAGTCGCTCAACTCCCCAACGCGTGACGAGAGCTGTTACCCGATTCCATTCGGAATCAGTCAGTCGCCACCCCACGAGCATGCCGGCGGACGTCAAGGCCGTCACCAGGTCCCGTGCCCCATCTGGGATTGTCACCATGTCCTGTCGGGTCGTGGTGCTCTTTCTCCCCGACCTCGGGGAGCTAGCTTGCTCGGTTGTGGTGGTAGTACTCCCGTAGGGAGTACTACCACCACGCACGCGCGAGGACGATACTTCCGACTCTGGGGGCTGGAAGTGCCTACTACCAGCTTCCGTAGCGGAGTTCTGGGGCGTAGGTTCCCGGAACTCTATTCCTGATCCTGCCTCTTGAGAGGGGGGATCAGGTACCTCTTTCCCTGAACCGGACCGGTCTGCAGTCGCCGCTCTGCGCAACAGTCTGGAGATTGAGTAGGTGTTCGGGTTGGAGGCGCCCCCTCCACGCTCGTGGCTGAGTTCTCCAAGTCGTGTCAATTCTGCGAGGCACTTCGTGATCGATCGAGGAGTGAGTCGAGTGAGCGTAGAGATTTCCTCTAGGCTCAGCTTGGCCGTACCGTACTCGTCCGCCTCTCTGGCGAGTGCCAGCATGACGAGCCGTGAACCCCTACACGCCTTGGACTGTGACCAGACCAGGTCGGTCGCGACATCGCTCATCGCCGCTCACCGCCAGGTATCGTTATGCGTCGACGGGGAGAAAGGCCGAAGGTGTGATCGTCCTCAGGGATATAGCCGCTCTCATGCGGTTCTGGAGTCAGGTACAGTGTCTCTGTGGGAACATGAAAGTCATGCGCGCGGCGCCAGTTGACGAGTTCACCGAAGCCACACCTGACAATGCGCGTCGCTTCGTCTTTGGCCCTGCGATCGATAAGCATGCGGTAGAAGTCCTCTCCGAATAGGTGGGTGACAGGGGGGCGCGCAGGATGCACCCGCACGAGTACGACTGTTGATTCGATTTCGCGGATTGCGGCGCTGATGCTCGCAGCGTCGAATCCAGAGATTCTGTTCTGAGGCATGGGGGACTCCCGGGAACTTGGCGACTGTCGCCCGGAGGGAAATTTGCAGATAAAGTGTCAGGCCACGCCCGCGCCGATGCGAAGCGAGGTCTGAGCTGTCTGCGATTTACGGTAGCGGCGTGCGAGTTTCAGCAGGTACTCGTGTGTTACGCCGAGCCCGCGAGCGACAGCTGTAGCGTCCAAGGATGGATCGGTTGCGAAGCGCGCGATTGCGGCGCTTCGTTCGCGTTTACTCAGTGCCTCACTGCATCCTTGGAGTGCCCGTTCTACCGATTCTTCGCTAGCCCGTCTCTGCCAGGCGTGCCGTAGTTCCGAGCGCTCCGAAGCCAGGAGGCCGCCTCTGATCCCGAACTCGTCGTCGTTCTTCAAGGATTCCACCAGGCACCGGGAGGCAACAGCCAATGGGCAGGAGGCACAGAGGTTGCGCGGGCGATTGAGAGAGAAGCCCAACTTCCTCTTCACGGAATTAGCGTCTTCTCGCGGCCCGTCCCCTGGGGGAACGAAAAGGTTGATGTCCTGGTTGGTGCACTGGGCGGATTCTGCCCAATGCTTCCCTGGGGCTCCTTTGGCTTCTTCTGTCAGGGGTAGCCAGTTGCCTTGGCGTGCGGCCTCGATGAGGCCGGATATGGCAGTGGTCATTGGTGTCTCGCGTTGTTCGCGGCGCCGCAAACGCTGGGTTCGGGCACGGGAGAGTTGTCAGGGATTTCTGCGAGAGCGCCGTGAGGGCTGCAGCGGTGACCGCTTAGGGTCGACGCTCTTCTGATCCTCTTTGCCCGGATTGACGAAGTGCATATCGGAAATGGCGCGGAGGTCGTCCTCGGTGAACTGTACGAACTTCCCGAGCTTCCGGTGAGGCAGTGTAGAGATGCGCTCACGCAGCCACTTTTCTGGGATGTTCAACCGTTCCGCCGCTTCGTCATATCCGAGGTGCAAGCGCTTGGTCTCCGGTGCGCGGTGCGCGCCCGGCAGGCCGTTCATTCCGCCGGCCTGGGCCAGGAGATCGAGGATGGCGGCGAAGCCCTGCAAGTCGAGGCTGCCGAGGGGGGCCGGTGCGTTTGCCGAGGCCATGGTTGCCATCACGCTTCCAGCCCGCGCAGCTCGGCCGTGCGCAGGTCAAAGGCGTGGCCGCCGGACGCGGCCCATTGCGCCTGAGGAAAAGACCGGATGATCCACCGAGCGAGGACGAGCGCCTTCGCCCGGGGTACAGGAACGTGCCGTCCGTGGCTGTTCACGGCGGTGAGCCCAAGGTGGGGCCACAGGGTGTGAGGCCCCTGGATTCGCACCTGTACGACGGCGGCTTCCGGCAGCATGGACGCCACCTGCGTCGCCAGCTGCGCTGCTGGACTCGGCGGGCTCTTCCCCTCCGGGGTGCAGCCTGGAGTAGTGGACATGCGAGACTCCTCTGTGTGGTAGGCCGCTCCGTCGCGCCGTGCAAGAGGACACGGAGGGGCCTTGCGAGTGACCGCCGCCTCTGCTGGGAGCTGCGGATCACGAGCCGTCTGGCGTCCGAGAGGTGCGAACTCTCGGGCGCCAGCGTCTATGAGGGCACTGCGCCTGGCTGAGGCGCGGCCCTCCCTCCACCTCACCGGTCCACGATGTGAACCACGGGTGGGCGAAGGCGGAGGGAGGTGCGAACCCCCTCCTTTTTCGCTAAGATGAATCTATCTTGGTTCGCATGAAAAGTCAACAGTCCGAGGTTTCCTCGGTTCACCCCAAAACGAGGTCCGATGCCAGCTCGCCGTTTCGACCGAGAACGCGTGCGCGCGGTACGTCGAGCCGCGGACATCTCGCAGGCGGACGTGGCGTCCGCCCTCGGCGCTGCGGACTCGACCGTCGCGGGGTGGGAGTCGGGGGCGACGACGCCCGACCTGGAGAGGCTGACTGCTCTCGCCAAAGTCCTCAACCGACCGCTGGACGATCTCTTCCCGCGAGACGGCCTGCCGGACCTGGCCGACCTGCGGTGCGACGCCGGCCTCTACCGCTACGAGACGAAGTCGATCATCGGCACCAAGAGCGATGGGCCCGTGGCCGGAGCTGAACAGGGAGTCCGGCGGCTCAAGGACCGGTACATCCCGCCTCTTGCGGCCGGCTACGGGGTCTCCGAAGAAGAGCTGAAGCGCGCCCAGGACCGATCCTTCGGAGAGGTCGACGAGGATGCCGCTGAGGTCGAGGGGCGTCCGGAGACGCTGGCCGAGAAGATCACGCTCCTCTTGGAGCGGACCTACCCGGGTCGAACCGCACCGGGGGATCAAGAGATTGCGGACGCCGTGAACGCCTACGCGGGCTCCGCGGTCACGTCGGCCGAGGGCGTCGAGGCCCTGCGGAAGGGGAGCGATGACGCGCCAGCGCCGGTGGTCCTCGAAGGTCTCGCCCAGTTCTTCGACGTCTCCAAGCTGTACTTCGAGCCGAGCGATGCCATCGCCCGCCAGGTCTACGAAGGGCTCCGCCTCATGTCGGACGCCAAGCAGGGGAAGGTCGGACGAATCCGGGCCCGCGGCATGGGCGCCGAGGGCTTGCCAGCCGACGTCTTGTCGATGCTGAACGAGGTCGCTGGCGAGCTGGACAAGAGAGTTCCCCGTGCGGGGGGCGACTCCTAGCCGCCGCGAATCTGATCGCCCCAGGGGCTCAACGTATTCAGGGTGGTTGTGCTCAGGGCTGCGATTCGGTTTGAGAGGGTTGCCCAACCCAGCAGGAGGAGCGGCTAGGGGTGGCAGCCACGTGCGAGGGTTCCACCTGGGGATTGAGCTGGATCAGTGGGCTTGATCAGTATTGGCCCCGGGGGCCAGGCTTCCCTCCCGGTCCGGCGTCACTCCAGCGAGTCCCCCTGGCCGGCCATCAGCTGTTCTGAGGTGGGGCGTGCCGCCTTCGCCTACGTGGCACGCTCTGGGTTTGTACCCGGCTGCCGAGCGCCGAGTTGGCCGGTCGCCTGGTCCGGCGGGTAACGGAACGCAGGTGTGACTCAGCGTATTGTCGGACCCTCGTGGGAGGATCATCGGTGACGTTCCCCGAGGAGCATCCGAGGGGCGATCCTTGGATAGGAGCGCCGTGTTCCCTGATCAGCCCGCAGTCGAGACGCACCAAGAGACCGGTGAAAGAATTGTTGCCGGATTGGCAATCTTCATGGTGCTGGGGATTGCCGTATTTGAGGTACTTCTGATTGTTCCCGATATCGGCCGACACGTGGATAGCTCTTTCTCGTACTGGATGCTGAACGCCCAGGCAGTGATGCTTCCTTGCGTGTGGTTAAGCTTTCTTGCGCAAGAGCGGGTGCGGCATTTTGAGCATGACGTGGCGAGGGCTTACCGTAAAGCCGGTTGGTTTGTTCAAGCAGTGCTGGTTCTGATGGTTGCCCTGGCTCACTGGGGTTCACTTTGGCCCCCATTGCTAGCTGTCGCAATTGTCCTGATGGGCGTGACTGTCTGGCATCTTTACATTCAGCATCTGGCGCTAGAGCCGGAAGATCAGGTGGTCCTGGACGAGATCATTCGAAATGACCGTATGCGGAAAAGGGAGCGCTGGGAGCGGGAGCGGGATATTCGTAGGTCTGCTCGACTTGCCCAGATCGCGGCACTGTACGGGCATGAGCTAGCAGATGGGATAGGTCAGCCTGTCGAGCCAGTTCGTCCATCGGTCTCATGGGAGATACCAGAAAAGGCTCATGCGCCGCTCGTGTACTTCATGAGGAACGGAAACCGTATCAAGATTGGGACGACGACCAATCTTCGGAGTCGTATTCGCAGCCTGGCGCTGCGCAAAGAGAACGTGGTGCTCCTTGAGGTGGGAGGGCGATCTCTGGAGCGTGAGTTCCATCAGCGGTTCGGGCAGTACCGAGACGGGAATACTGAGTGGTTTCGAGAAGTTGGAGAGCTCGCCGAGTACCTGTCCGACCGCATTGAGCAGATCCGGATTGATCTCCGAGCTGCGGGCGAAGCCGGACCAGAAGGCCCGGGTTCGTATTTCCCTCCGCAGTGAGCTGTTCCCAACCTGTGAGGTGGGGCGGCAACAGCTCATTGGCTTCCGGCAGTTACACAGACTCGTGCCGAAGGCCTGCAGCGAACACCGCTCGGACTCGGCTCAGCGCCGAGAGGTCCGCGAGTGGGTCGCCGTCGACCAGGAGCAGGTCCGCGCGGTAGCCGGGAGCAAGCTTGCCCGTGACGTTCGCCAGGCCCAGAGCCTCGGCTGCCTGCGATGTCGCCATGTCGATGACCGAGGTGTTCGGGAAGCCGAGGTGCGTGTAGAACGCGAGAGCCGGCACCAAGCCGTCGAAGCCTGCCCGCTGCACGCCGGCGTCCGTGCCCGCGATCAGACGAACGCTCGCGTCTGCCATCTGGCGCACCAGGTCGAACATCGCGTTGGCGCGTTCCTCACCGAAGAAGCGAGGCAGCATCTGCCAGTGCGGACTCACGGCCGGGCACACGGCGATGTCCTTCGTGATGATCTGCTGGACCACGGAGGGACGGAAGTCGAGGCCGTCGCTCGACATCCAGGTGCAGTGCTCGATGGTGTCGACCCCGGCCTCAACGGCTGCGGCGATTCCATCGGCGCCGTGCGCATGTGCCGCGACGGGCACGCCTCCTTCGTGGGCCTCGTTCACCAGGGCGGTCAACTCTTCCGCGGTGAACTGAGACTGGTGGCTCTTGGGGCCGTCCTTGGTCAAACCACCGCCGGTCACCATGGCCTTGATGACTCCGGCCCCGGCCGCCAGGTTGCGCCGTACGAGCTCGCGGATCTCCGCTTCGCCCGAGACCTCCCCGCCGAGGAAGTGGCAGTGGCCTCCCACCGAGGTTGCTGGGGTGCCCGCGGATACGATCCGTGGCCCGGGAGTCCGGCGGCTCGTAATCTCCGCAGCGAGGCGAAGAGCGAGCCCGCCGCGGTCTCCGAGGTCCCGGGCCGTCGTGACGCCGCTGCGCAGCAGCTGTTCGCCGCGGCACCGCATGTCCTCCAGCAGGGCGTCGTCCGTCGAGTCCTGGAGGGTGGCTACGGGATCGGCGCTGCCGTCGAAGGCCAGGTGCACGTGCGCATCGATGAGGCCGGGCAGGATGGTGCCACCGAACTCGAATCGGGGTACGTCGGCCCCGGCCTGCTCTTCGATCGCCTTGCGCGACCCGACGGCAGCGATCGACTCGCCGTCGACGAGAACAGCGCCGTTTTCCAGGTATGTCCCCGAGTCGACGAGAACCCGCCCACCGGTAATCAGCATCCTGCCTCCTTGGCTGTGCGAGGTCATGCGGCTGTGCGCAGTTCGTCGGACACCGCGATCAGCTGTTTCACATCCGACTCACGGTCGCTGCCCAGCGCCATCGCGATAGGAACCGCGGGGCGCGGAGCGGGTACACCCTTCCCGATCCGTGCGGACGCTCGGCGGAGCCGGTCAGCGAGCTCGGCGGAGTCGATGTTGAGGATGGTGGTCTCGTCGGCCTCCAGCAGGTAGGGGCTGATGTTCACCAGCCCGTCACGGCATTCCACTATGCGACGGTGGTAGCGCCGGTGCACGCCGCGGGCCCGCCATCGATCCATGACCGCATCGGACGCCGGCCGCAGAACGGTGTCCGGGTACGCCTCCGCGAGAAGTTCCCACAGCGGCGCGAGCCGCCGGTGATCACGTCGGTGCTGGAGCCAGAGACGCAGAGACGAGATCCGAGTTCGCGCCCCGGAGTACGTGACCCCCGCCGCGAACGTGAGGATCGACGCCACCAGGAGGAAGGCAACTGCGGCCATCAGCGGTTGCGGTACCTCCGTGCCTGCTGCACGGAAGGCGACGAACACAGCCCGGATCGCGCAGGCCAGCGCCATCACCCCCAGCCCCACGGCAGTCATCCAGAGCCCGGTGGAGTGCGGTCGACGGGACAAGCGGGCATAGCGGACAGTCCACCGGCACGCCATCCCGAGCGCGTACATCAGGTAGAGGCCGGCACTGCTGTAGAAGAACGCGATCTGTGGAATCGTCATGTCCGCTGTGCTGAACGAGCCGGCGAAGACATCACCTGGCACCGTTTCGGCAGCCACGGTGATCGCCACCACGAAGATCCCGACCACGACGGCTTCCCTGCGAGCCCTACGTCGGCCCGCTTCCTTGTCCGCGGCGGAGTAAAGGTAGAAGCACATCAGGAAGTACACCGCGAGAAGCAGGAGTACGTTCTGGATCAGCTTGGCCGTTCCGTGTCCGGCAACGGTGTCGACGCCGGTCGCGCCACCGGGCATCGCTACGGGGTACGAGAGCGTGGCACAGAGCAGACAGAGGGTGACCGAGCGAAGAGGTGCGTCACCGGGGCTCCGCTTCCACTGGTAGAGCTTCCAGCCGAGAGCGGCCACGAGCCCGAGGAGTAGGAACGTCATGGGTCACAGCCACCCTCGCCGGTCCCCGAGCGCCGACTCGACTCGTTGCAGAGAGGGATCGTCAGCCGGAGGAGTGGAGCCCGCAAGAAGCGTCGACCACTCCAAGATGATCGTCGCCACGAGTTCGGCCGCGCACTCCTCGTCCTCGTCGTACGAGCATCGCTGAGCGACCCGCTTGATCGACTCGGTGCCGAAGGCCGGGATCAGCGTCGCCCAACCCTCCACGTCCAGGGCCGCGGCATCGCCCTCATCGAGATCCCGCGGCTCACCGGAGGAACCGGCGGCTGCATCCTCGCTCTCCGCGACAAGGATGTGCCCGACCTCGTGCAGGATGATGTGCTCTTGGTGGAGGCGCGTCGTCTCCTGCTGGTACAGGACCAGGTCATACGTGTCGCACTCCGCCCACATACCCGAAGGTCCGGGCTTCGGCAGAGGAGCTTCGTGCAGGTACAGGGGCCGCCCACGCCGTCGGCTGAGGGCTTGGCAGAGTTCGTCCACGTCGAGCGGGGGAGTGACACCGAGGTCTTGCAGCTCGCGCCGAATCAGACGGTGCAGATTCTTCTCCACTGTCTGTGCTGCGGCTCTGCGCCAGAGCCGCAGGAGCTGACGGCTGGCCGCACTCTGGCGAGGGGTCTCGAACTCCACCGGCTCTCGACCACTCTTATCCGACCACACTGAGTAATACCTCCAACCGGAAAGTGATGGCTCCCCCGAGCCGGGCTGCATACCGCGCCCGCGTCAATGACGTCTTGTTCCTGGTCCCGAAGTGCCCCCGCCCACCAGGACGGCGACCTCGCACACCTCGTGAAGGGCGCGCGCCTGGAGGAGGAGGTCACTGCCTGACTCCGATATCGCACACACGTGACACCGAGCGGAGCTGTCCGTGAAGCTTCCGGGAACGTCTTTTGACAGTACGTGACGCTTGAGGCGGTCATGGCTGAAAAGTCATGATCAAATTCCGCGAGGCCCAAGCAGCTGGAACGAGTCAGAGCGGCGCACAGTGGTCACATTGAATGTTGTGCGGCGCCATGAGCTGCACGTTTAGTGTCCGGGGGGTGTGACTCGTCTTCCGTCGGCTACTGGGCAACTCTGTTATAGACCCGATACTTCTCGGCCCGCTCTCCCCTCACAAAAGCCCCCAGCTAGGGCACATGGGTGGATTAGTCAAGGCGACGGAGGTGGCCGCCCGGAGAGGCGGCGGGCGGGTGGGCCGTGCTGCTTCGGCCAAGTGGCCGACGCGCCAGTCCAGTCCGCGTGCTGGTGCCTCGTGCCGGTCGGCGGGGCCCGAGTCGTCTTCCGCGCGTCTGGCCGTTCGGTCACCGCTCGAAGCGCTGGTCTGCGAGGCCACGCAGGGGCTGCTCCGGCACTCGTGCCCAGTGGCGCGACCGCGCTAGCCGCCATGAGGTGGTGGAGTCGGTTGTGGCGGGGCGTTCTAGAGCGGCGACCCCATGGCCGACTCGATAGCGGCGACCACCTCGTCATCGGAGGACTCCAGGAGGTGCCCGTAGCGGTCGACGGTCGTCGTGATCGACTCATGCCCGAGGCGGGCCTGGATGACGGGTAGGGGCACCTTGCCGGCGATCAGCCAGGAGGCGTGGGTGTGGCGTAGATCGTGGATGCGCGGGCGTTTGGTCAGGCCGTCGCCGTTCGCGGCCTTGAGCGCCGGTTTCCAGCGGTGTGCGTGGAACACCCCCGAGTGCCACGGACCGCCTTCGGGGGCTGTGAACACCAGGTCGGTGGGGCCCTTTCCGCGGCAGAGCCGTCGAAAGACCTGCACCTGCTCCGGGGTGAGTACGACTGTTCTCCGTGACTTCTTGGTCTTGGGCGCCCCCAGGAACGTTCCGCCCTCGCCGCGACGCTTCCATGCGCGCTGTACCCGGAGTGTCGGCCGCTTGGAGGCCAGGCTGAAGTCTCGGCATTGCAGGGCGGTGGCCTCGCCCCATCGAAGGCCCGTGCCGACCAGGGTGTCCACGATGTCAACCGCGTCCGCGCGGAGGTGTGCCCGCAGGAGTGCGTACTCCTCGTGCTCAAGGAACACCTCGTCGTCCTCGATGGCATCCGGCTTCGGCAGCCTCGTGTGGGCACACGGATTCGAGTCGCGTAGGGAGGGGTCGGCCTCAACAGCCGACTGGAAGATGCTGAACAGCAGCCCGTGCAGGTTGGCGATGGTCTTCGGGGAGTACGGCCGACGCGCGGTGCCGGACGGATGCTGGGGGCCCGGTCGTCCGGCCTGAAGGTCGAGCACCCACCTGCTGATGTGATCGCGCGTGATTCTGTGCCCTCGGTCGGAGACTGACAGTTCGCCAAACCACGGGCTCAGGTGGTTGTCGATGAACCTGGTGTAGTTGGTTCTCGTGTGCTCGGATATGTCCGTCAGCAGCCCCACGTAAGCGTGCGCATAGAGCGCGAACTTCTCCGAGTCCGGCATCGGCGGCTCGCCCGGCTCGACGAAGCCCTCACCCTTGACCCACCCCGGCGGCCATTGCTGTCCGTGACCGTTGACGAGGTCGCGGAACCGTTTCGCCTGATCCTCGTCGTCGAAGGTCTCGCGGCACCAGCTCCCTGTTCGGGTTCCGCCGGCCCGCCAGAGGACTGTGAACGAGGGGGCTCCGGACAGCCGGGCGTTGGTCTTGATGTAAGCCATAGGGGCAGCTTACGAGGGGTGCGGTGCGGCGTTGGTGCGGCGAACGCGGCGCTTCCGTCAGCGTGAAGCCTGCGTTCTCGCAGGTCACGGGGGGTTTCGCTGTGTGGGGCGGGTGGGACTCGAACCCACGGCCGACGGATTATGAGTCCGTTGCTCTAACCAGCTGAGCTACCGCCCCATCAGCGGCGCGTCGCGCACATCAGTGCGCGTCGTCTGCCGCAGCATAGCCGCTCATACGATCTCCCGCCCGGGTCGGGGGGTGCTCGACCGAGCTCGCCGCCGAGGCCATGAGGACATCGGTTCCCTCCTGGGCGGCCGCTATGCGCCGGAAACGCCGAAGGGCCCCGGATGGGGCCCTTCGGGTGATGCTCCCCCGACTGGACTCGAACCAGTAACCTGCCGGTTAACAGCCGGCTGCTCTGCCAATTGAGCTACAGGGGACTGCTCCGCGTGGGTACCGCTTCCCGTTGCCGGGGGCGCTCCCTCGCTGCGAGCAATACATTAGCGCATGACAGGGGGTGCTCTGAAATCGGTAATCGGGGTACCCGGACGGTAGGGCTCCGGGCCGACCGGTCCGGAGCGACGACGAGTGCAGGGAAGAGGGGCGTTCCGATGCGGAAGCTCACGTTCATCACCGGTGCCGCAGTGGGGTTCGTGCTCGGCGCGCGCGCCGGCCGGGGGTGCTACGACCGGATCGCCGCGTCCGCCCGGCGCGTCGCCGAGAACCCCGCCGTCCGCAACAGCGTGGAGACCGCGGCGCACAACGGCCGTGAGGCCGCGGTGCGCGCCGGCCACGCGGTCGCCGACCGCGCCGGTGACCGGCTGCCCGGTTCGCTGAGCCAGAAGCTGCGCTCGGTGCAGGGCCGCCAGAACCCGCTGGACGACGACTGGGGCAGCGGCGCCGCCTGACGCGGTGTCGAACCGTCCGCCGTCCGCACCCGGCCCGGGACTCGCGGGACGGCGGGCCCGACGGGGGTGGGACGGGCAGGAACCCGTCCCACCCCCGTCGTGTTGTCCTGCCCCTGCCCCTGCCCCTGCCGCGGCGCGTGGCGGGGTCCCACCGGTACGAGGAGGTACGCATGTCCGTCCGTTGGTACTCCACGGTGTTCGACTGCCGTGACGTCGTGGCCCAGGCGCACTGGTGGGCGCAGCTCCTCGACTGGCGCGTCACCGAGGAGTCGGCCGAGGGCGCCGTCGTCGCGCCACCCGCCGACGGGGGCGCCGACCCCTCCGGCTCGGCCGGGACGGGCGCCCGGGGGAGCGGTCCCCGACTGGTGTTCGTGCCGGTGCCCGAGCGGAAGACCGTGAAGAACCGCCTGCACCTGGACCTCGCCCCGCCCCCCGGCTCCGACCGCGCGGCCGAGGTGGAGCGGCTTCTGGGGCTCGGCGCCCGTCGCGTCGATCTCGGGCAGGTCGACCCCGACGTCGACGTCTTCGCCGACCCCGAGGGCAACGAGTTCTGCCTGCTCTCCGAGGAGTACGGCTGACCGTCCCCGTCCCCAACCCGTCTCCGCCCCCGCCTCCGCCAAGCCCCTGCCGCCCGATGTGTTCACCGGCGGCGAACGCCCCGCCCCGCGATGGTCGACGTCCCGCCGGGGCCACTGGGTAGGAGGGACGGGCGGCCCGACGCGGGCCGCCTCCCGCGCCGCCGGGCGCAGTGGCGTCCGACCGCCCCGGGGAACCACCGACCCGGCCCGTCCACCGGACGGGCCGACACGATCCGCACGACGAGAGGAACCCGATGTCGCTGCCCGCCACCGGCCGATCCTGGCACCTCGCCTCACGTCCGCACGGCACCCCGGTCCCGGAGAACTTCGCGCTGCGCGAGGTCCCGGTCCGCGCGCCCGGCGAGGGTGAGGTGCTGGTGCGCAACACCCATCTGTCGGTCGACCCGTACATGCGCGGCCGGATGAACGACCAGAAGTCCTACGTCCCGCCGTTCGCCCTCGACGAGCCGATGGACGGCGGAGCCGTCGGCGAGGTGGTCGCCTCCGAGGCCGAGGGGCTCGCGCCGGGCGACCTCGTGCTCCACGGCCTCGGCTGGCGCGACTACGCGACGCTGCCCGCGCGCCGCACCGCGCCGGTGCCGCGCGACACCCCGCGCCCCTCCGCCTATCTGGGCGTGCTGGGCATGCCCGGCTTCACCGCCTGGGTCGGGCTGCGCGAGATCGGCGGCATCAAGGAGGGCGACGCCGTCCTCGTCTCCGGGGCCGCCGGCGCCGTGGGGAGCACCGCGGGCCAGCTGGCGCGGCTGATGGGCGCCTCCCGCGTCGTGGGCAGCGCCGGTTCGGCGGAGAAGGTCGACCTGCTGACGGGGGAGTACGGCTTCGACGCCGCCTTCAACTACCGGGACGCGCCCGTGCGCGAGCAGCTGCCGAAGGCCGCGCCGGACGGGATCGACCTCTACTTCGACAACGTGGGCGGCGACCATCTGGAGGCGGCGCTCACGGCGATGAACCTCCACGGCCGGATCGTGCTGTGCGGGATGATCGCCCAGTACAACGCCACCGAGCCGCCGCCCGGCCCCAGGAACCTGGCCCTGATGGTCGGCAAGCGCGTCCGTGCGCAGGGGATGATCGTCGGCGACCACGAGGCGTCGCGGCCGGAGTTCCTGGCGCAGGTGACCGCCTGGGTCGAGTCCGGGGAACTCCGCTACCGCGAGACGGTGTTGAAGGGGCTGGAGAACACCCCTGAAGCCCTGCTGGGCGTCCTGCGGGGTGACAACACGGGGAAGATGATCGTGGAGCTCTGAGCGGCCGCACAGCAGCTCGGGCCCGGGTGGACCCCCGCAGGGATGTCCACCCGGGCCCGAGCCCGCCGGCCCGCTGCGGCGGGACGGCGGTCAGTCGGCAGCGCCACCGGCCGGGAGCGTCCCGGCGGCGACGGCGAGCAGCGAACGGATCTGCGCGGTGATGTCCATGCGGCTGCCGACCAGCGTCCCGTCGGTGAAGCGGCCGGACGCCTCGGACGCGTTCTCCTCGGCGAACCGCAGGACGGGGGTGTGGAGGTGCCCGCCCGGCACGCCCGCCGCCACCCGGTCGCGGAGGAGGGTCGCGCGGTAGGCCACCTCGTTGGAGAGGTAGTCCCCGCCGCCTCCCGCCCGCGCCGACGAGCCCGCCGTCGGTCCGGCCTCGCGCACCACCGGCTCACCGCCGCCCGCGGGGACCTCGGTCACCGCGGGGTTGCCGCGGACCGGGTGCGGGCCGGTGGCAGCGGCGGCCATCTCCGCGTGCGGCAGGGTGCCGGCGGTCCACGGCGGGTTGGGGACCCCGTCGGCCCCCGGGACCGGAGGCACGGGGCCCGGCGCGGTCTCCTTGAGGTTGTCGGCACCCTCGCCCCGCCACCCGGCGTTGTGGCGCTCGATGTCGAAGACGCCGGGCCGACCCTGGCTGACGGTCATGAAGAGGTGGACCTGGCGGGGACCCGGCTCCAGGTACGGCCGCAGCGCCTGCTCCACGACGCCGTCGGTGAAGTCGCGCCAGCGCACCGGCAGCACCACGGCCTCGATGTGCGCCGAGCGCCCGCAGTCGGTGCGGACGACGGTGCCGTGCAGCGCGAGCGCCGCCGCCCCCGACGGGTTGCCGCGGCGGACGTCGCTGTCCAACCCGAACGGGTCGAAGCCGGTGACGACGACGCGCAGCCGGTCCGGACCGGCCGGCAGGCCGTTGAGGCCGATACCGCGCGACTCGCGGCCCAGGACGCCCAGCAGCTCGCCGGTGTCCACCGGGAAGTCGGGGCGCCAGCCGCGGACCGCGCGCGCCAGCTCCAGCCGCGCCCAGTAGAGGGGACGGTCGTCGCCGTCACCCTCGCGCAGCCGGCGTATCGCCTCCCGCCACAGCGAGCGGCCGTGGCGGGAGACGACCGCGCTCGCCTCGGACGCCGACCCGGCGTCGGCCAGCGCGGCGAGCAGCCGGGGCGCGGCGCCGGCGAGACCGCCGTGCTGGATCAGTCGCTGGGGAACGGCGCCGGTGAGGCGGTCCTCCTCGATGGTGGGTTGCGCGGTCTGCGCTTCCGACGATGGTGCGGGCACGGCCCCTCCGGGCGTTTTACGGGGAACAGGCGGGACAAGGCGGGGGGACGACCCATGGTTACCAAAGTTCACCGCTCTGCCAGAAGGTCTGCCTGGTCTCGTTACGGCGACGGTTTCCGACGGGCCCGACGGCTTGTCCCGGTGCGCTCCTCATGCCGGATTCGCCCGACAGGGGGATAGTGGAATCAGGCCACGTAAGAGGAGGAGTCTGGACATGAGTGTTATCGCGTGGGTTGTGATCGGTCTGATAGCCGGCATGATCGCGAAGGCGATACTGCCGGGTCGTGCCAATTTCGGCATCATCCTGACCGCCGTGCTCGGCATCGCGGGAGGGCTGGTCGGCGGCTGGCTCGGAGTGGTGATCTTCGGCGTCGGCGTGGCCGGCTTCTTCTCCCTCTCCACCTGGATCTGCGCCATTGTCGGCTCGCTGATCCTGCTGGGGCTGTACGGCATGGTGACCGGCCGGACGGCGCACCACGGGGGCAGGCACCAGCACGCCTGACCCCTGCCGCCGCGCGGCCGACGCGGCGGTCGGCGCCGACACACCCCGGGACGCGCACGCCGCGCCCCGGGGTCGACGTGTCGGCGTCGACCCCTGCGGCGGAGGTGCGGACCGGGCGCAGGTGCGGCTGGGTCGCGCCGTGGCTGAGGCCCTGCCGTGGAGCGCGGGCCACGGTCGCGCTGCCGGGCATCCCGGACCGGCCCCGCAGCGCCGCGAGGCGGCCGGTGGTCAGTCCTCCCGGGTCACCGCCGCGTGCGCCAGCTCCGCCAGCGCGGCCTGGCCCGTGGGGCTGGGGTGGAACCAGTCCCACTCGCTGAGGTCCTCCAGCGCGAAGGCGTACCCGTTGACGGCGCCGTCGTCGTACCGGCAGAGCACGTCCGCCGCGCAGACCTCGTCGAGCGCGGTGTTGTACGCGTCCACCCGCTCGGCGACGGCCGCCCGCCGCTCCTGGGTCTCCTCGTCGTCCGTGGCGGCGTCCCGCAGCATCGACTGGCAGATCCCGAACTGCCACGCCATCCGGGCGCGGTCCTCCTCGCGGCCGGTTCGCCACAGCTGCATCAGGTCCGGAACGCTGGCCACGAAGATCTGCGCCTGCGGCGCCTCCTCGCGGATGACCTCCACCGTCTCGGCGAAGGCGGCGCGGAACTCCTCCGGCGCGGTCATCCGCTCCGGTGTCCTGGTGCAGGCGTCGTTGGCGCCCGCCAGGACGGTCACCAGCTCCGGTTCGTTGGCGGCGGCGAGTCGGGCCTGGCCGGGCAGGTCGGCCATCATCGCGCCGGCCACCGCCTCGTTCCAGGTCTGTGCCGCGCCGAGTCGCAGCGCCAGACTGTCCACCTCGGCCTCGGTCCCGGTGGCCCAGGAGACCTCCGGACAGTCGGCGAGCAGTTCGCAGGAGTCGAAGCCGGTGGTGATCGAGTCGCCGATGGCGGCGACCGAGGCCGGCTCGGTGTTCCAGCGCGGGCCGGCCAGGTCCTCGTGCCGGGAGTCCTCCCCGGCGTCGCCCCGGGTCGCGGACGGCTCCGAGGAGGAGCACGCGGCCAGCGTGGCTGCGGCGAGCAGCGCGGCGAGCGCGGGGCGGATCGGACGGGTGGGGCGGCTGACCGGCATTCGGCTCCCTGCTCCGGACGGGTTGACATGGGTGTCGCCGCGGAACCGGCACTCGTGGCCGCACGGTAACTTGGGACCCGGCCCGGCCTGCGGGTGTGCGGGTCCGCACCACCAGCGTAAGAGATCCGCTCGCCGTCACACGCTGCCGATTTTGCCAGGATGTGGCTGTCTGTGGTGTTTACTGTTCGCTGAGTGACGATGCGCGGGCGTGGGCGACCCCGCGCCGGCTCGGGTCCGGCCGCCGGCCGACCGGGCCCCGGCAGGAAGGGCAGGAGGTCAGATGACCACGCGAGGTGTCCTGTACGTGCACTCCGCACCGCGTGCGCTGTGCCCGCACATCGAGTGGGCCGTGGCCGGGGTGCTCGGCACCCGTGTCGGTCTCGACTGGACGAGACAGCCGGCCTCGCCGGGCACCTGGCGTGCCGAACTGTCCTGGCAGGGCGCGGTGGGCACGGCCTCCCAGTTCGCGTCCGCGTTGCGCGGCTGGCAGCTGCTGCGGTTCGAGGTCACCTCCGAACCCTGCGCCACCGCCGAGGGCGAGCGGTACAGCTGCACCCCCGGCCTCGGCATCTACCACGCCGTCACCGGCATGCACGGCGACATCATGATCCCGGAGGACCGACTGCGCGCCGCCACCGCGCGCGCCGCGCTCGGCGAGAGCGACCTGGAGGTCGAGATCACCCGGCTGCTCGGGAAGCCCTGGGACGACGAGTTGGAGCCCTTCCGTCACGCGGGGGAGGGCGCGCCCGTGCGCTGGCTGCACCAGGTCGTCTGAGCTGAGCGCGTGCGTGAGACCCCGCGGCGGGTCTGCTCGCGGCGTCGGCCGCGGTCGGCCGCACGGCGGAGCGGCGCCCCGCGTACCGGGTCGTGTTCGGGCACCTCCGACAACGCAGCACATGGCCGTGGGCGTCGCGGGCCCGGTACGGGTCTCCGGCAAGCCCTGAGGGCGCTGCCCGTCGCGGCGCGGAAGACGACAACGGCTGCGGGGCCGGGACCCTGGAGAGGGTTCCGGCCCCGCAGCCGTGAGGTCGACGCGGTGTCAGACGGTGCGGAAGGCCAGCACCACGTTGTGCCCACCGAAGCCGAACGAGTTGTTCAGCGCCGTCAGGCGGCCCTCGGCGGGCAGCGCGCGCGGCTCGCCGCGCACGACGTCCGCGTCCACCTCGGGGTCGAGCTCGTCGACGTTGAGGGTGGGCGGGGCCTGGCGGTGGTGCAGCGCCAGGACGGTGGCGACCGTCTCGATGCCGCCCGCACCGCCGAGGAGGTGACCGGTCATCGACTTCGTGGCGGAGACCGCCACGTGGTCGACGTGGTCGCCCAGGACCTTGCGGAGCGCCTTGACCTCGGCGACGTCGCCCTGCGGGGTGGACGTGGCGTGCGCGTTGAGGTGCACGATCTCGTCGAGGTCGATGTCGGTTGCGTCCAGCAGGTTCTGCAGCGCCGCCGAGATGCCGCGGCCGGTGGGTTCCGGCTGGGCGATGTGGTGGCTGTCCGCCGAGAGGCCCTGGCCCAGCAGCTCGCAGTAGACGCGGGCGCCGCGGCGCTCCGCGTGCTCCGCCGACTCCAGGACCACGACGCCGGCGCCCTCACCGAGCACGAAGCCGGAACGGCCCGTGTCGTAGGGGCGGGACGCGCCCTGGGGGTTCTCGTTGTCCTTGGACATCGCCATCATGTTGGCGAAGGCCGCGATGGGCAGCGGGTGCACGCACGCCTCGGTGCCGCCGGTGACCACGATGTCCGCCCGGCCACTGCGGATCATCTCCGCCGCGTAGCCGATGGCCTCGGCGCCGGAGGCGCAGGCGGAGACCGGGGTGTGCACCCCGGCCCGGGCGCCGACCTCCAGACCGACGTTGGCCGCCGGGCTGTTGGGCATCAGCATCGGGACGGTGTGCGGCGACACCCGCCGCGCGCCCTTCTCCAGCAGCACGTCGTACTGGTCCAGCAGGGTCGTCACGCCACCGATGCCGGAGGCGATGACCGTACCCAGCCGGTCCGGGTCCACCGTGCCCCCGACCTCACCGGCGGGACCGGTGAGGCCGGCGTCCGCCCACGCCTCGCGGGCCGCGATCAGCGCGAACTGCGCCGACCGGTCCAGCCGCCTGGCGAGCGGCCGGGGAAGAACCTCTCCCGGTTCGACCGCGATGGACGCGGCGATCCGCACGGGCAGCTCGGCGGCCCATTCCTGCTCCAGGGGGCGCACACCCGACCGCCCAGCCATCAGGCCGTCCCAGGTCGATGCGCTGTCGCCGCCCAGGGGCGTGGTGGCGCCGATACCGGTGACGACCACCGTTCGATTGGTCGCGTTCACGGGATTGTCTGCTCCGCTTGTCGAGGGTGGTGGAACTCCGCCACCCCGAGAGGGGTGGCGGCGGGCACGGGGGGACGGGCGGCCGGGAGCCGCCCGCAGCGGACCGGGTGGGTCAGCTCTGGTGCTCCAGGATGTAGTTGGTGGCGTCGCCGACGGTCTTCAGACCCTTGACGTCGTCGTCCGGGATCTTGACGTCGAAGCGCTCCTCGGCGGCGACGACGACCTCGACCATGGACAGCGAGTCGACGTCCAGGTCGTCGGTGAAGGACTTGTCCTCGGCGACGTCCTCGGTCGGGATACCGGCGATCTCGTTCACGATCTCGGCGAGACCGGCGATGATCTCTTCCTTCGTGGCAGCCATGTGCGCCGCTCCTTCGAATCTGTGTGTTCCGCGGCGAACCGCGTGGGTGTGAATGACGGTCCGGCGGGATGCCGATCCGTCGGGGGATATGTCCTAGGGGAGGGTAACGACTGTCGCCGCGTACACGAGACCCGCCCCGAAGCCGATGAGTAGTGCGGTGTCGCCGCTCTTGGCCTGGCCGGTGGCGAGCATCCGCTCCATCGCCAGCGGGATGGAGGCGGCGGAGGTGTTGCCGGTGGTCTCCACGTCCCTGGCGATGGCGACGTGCTCCGGTAGCTTCAGGGTCTTGGCCAGCGAGTCGATGATCCGCATGTTGGCCTGGTGCGGGATGAAGGCGTCCAGCTCCTCGGGGGTGATCCCCGCCGCCTCCAGCGCCTGCGCCGCCACCTTCGCCATCTCGAAGACCGCCCAGCGGAAGACCGTCTGGCCCTCCTGCCGGAGCGCCGGGAAGCGGGCGACCTCCCCGTCGCGGTACGCGGTCCACGGGGTGGTCTGCTCGATCACGTCGGCCTTGTCGCCCTCGGAGCCCCACACGGTGGGGCCCATGGCCGGGACGTCGGAGGGCCCGACGACCACGGCGCCGGCGCCGTCACCGAAGAGGAACGCCGTCGAGCGGTCCTCCCGGTCGGTGAGCTCCGACAGCCGTTCGACGCCGATGACGACGACGTACTCGGCGCTGCCCTCGACCACCATGCCCTTCGCCACGGCCAGGCCGTAGCCGAAGCCCGCGCAGGCGGCGGAGATGTCGAACGCCGCTGCCTTGCCGGTGCCCAGCCGGTGGGCGATCTCGGTCGCCACCGACGGGGTCTGCATGAAGTGGGACACGGTCGAGACGACCACCGCGCCGACCTGCTCGGGGCCGATGCCGGCGTCGGCGAGCGCCTTGCCCGCCGCGGCCAGCGACATCTCGGCGACCGTCTCGTCGTCGTTGGCCCAGTGGCGGGTCACGATGCCGGAGCGCGAGCGAATCCACTCGTCCGAGGAGTCGATGTGCTTCAGGATCTCCTCGTTGGGGACCACCCGCTGCGGGCGGTAGCCGCCGGTGCCGAGGATCCGCGCGTACGGGGCACCCTTGCTCGACCTGAGAGACGCTGCCATCGTCTGAGGGCTCCTGTTCGGCTTAGTGCTCGCCCGCGGAGTACTCCGCGACGAGTTCACGGGCTGCGGAGAGTTCGTCGGGTGTCTTGACCGCCAGGTTCCGCACCCCGGGGAGCGCGCGCTTGGAGAGCCCCGCGAGCGTCCCGCCGGGGCAGACCTCGACGAGCGCGGTGACACCCTCCGCCCGGAAAGTCTCCATGCACAGGTCCCAGCGCACCGGGTTGGACACCTGGGCGACGAGGCGGGAGAGCACGTCCTTGCCCTCGACCACCACCGCGCCGTCCGCGTTCGAGACGTACCGCACCACCGGGTCTCCCGGCGTGAGGCCGAGCGCGGCCTCCTCCATCGCGGCCACCGCCGGCGCCATGTGCGCGGTGTGGAACGCGCCGGCGACCTTCAGCGGCCTCACGCGGGCCTTCTCCGGCTTGTCCGCGGCCAGCGCGGCCAACTGCTCGGTGGTGCCCGCCGCCACGACCTGCCCGGCGCCGTTGACGTTGGCCGGCGTCAGTCCCAGCTCCGCGAGCTTCGCCGCGACCTGCTCCGGGTCGCCGCCCAGCACGGCGGACATGCCGGTGTCGGTGACCGCGGCGGCCTCCGCCATCGCCAGCCCGCGGCGCCGTACCAGAACCAGCGCCTCCTCGGCCGTCAGCACACCGGCGAACACCGCGGCGGCCAGCTCGCCGACGCTGTGGCCCGCGACCAGCGCGGGCGCCGGGCCGGCGGCGGGCAGCGTGCCCAGCACGGCCTCGGCCGACAGCAGCGACGCGGCGACCAGCAGCGGCTGCGCCACGGCGGTGTCACGGATCGCGTCGGCGTCGGCCTCGGTGCCGTAGTGCACCAGGTCGAGGTCGATCGCGTCGGACCACCCGCGCAGCCGGTCGGCTGCGCCGGGGAGTTCGAGCCAGGGGGTCAGGAAGCCAGGCGTCTGGGCGCCTTGGCCGGGAGCGACGAGAACGAGCACCCTCACACTCTCTCGCGGCTGCGGTGCCGGGCGCGGGTGGGGACCGTCACCAAGAACCGTGGGGCAAATTGTCACCCTCCGACAAAAGTCGTGCTCAGTGCGAGCTCCGCGCCTCGCCCGCGCTGAGCCGTCCGAGCATCAGGGCGACACGAAGCGTGAAGGCGGAGCGAACGTCGGACGGTGACCAGCCGGTGACGTCCGTCACCCGTCGGAGCCGGTACCGGACGGTGTTGGGGTGCACGAACAGCATCCGCGCGGCGCCCTCCAGGCTGTTGGCCTGCTCCAGGTAGACGCTGAGTGTCTCCAGCAGGGCGGAGCCGGCCCGCTCCAGTGGTCTGTAGATCTCCTCCACCAGCAGCCCCCTGGCGGTGGCGTCCCCCGCCATGGCCCGCTCCGGCAGCAGGTCGTCGGCGGCCACCGGGCGCGGCGCGTCCGGCCACGCCGCGCAGGCGCGCAGCCCGGCGGTGGCCGCCTGCGCGGAACGGGTCGCCGCCTGGAGGTCCGCCACCAGCGGCCCCGCCACCACCGGCCCGGCCGCGAACGGCGCGATCAGGGACTTGGCCGCCCGCAGCGGATCGTCGGTCCCCCCGACGATCACCACCAACCGCTTGCCCAGCACCCCGGTCAGCACCTGCATCTTCGCGTACCGGGCGGCGCGGCGGATCGCCTCCACCGTCAGCTCGTTGTCCCCGTCGGGCGCCGACCCGACCACGACCGTCACCCGCTCCGGGGAGTCCCAGCCCAGGGCCGCGGCCCGCGAGACGTCGCCCTCGTCGGCCTCACCGGAGACCACGGCGTTGACCACCAGCGACTCCAGCCGGGCGTCCCACGCGCCGCGGGCCTCCGCCGCCTGCGCGTACACCTGAGCGGTGGCGAACGCGATCTCCCGGGCGTAGACGAGGAGCGCGCCGCGCAGCGCGTCCTCCCCGCCGGGGGCGGCGATCTCGTCCACGGCGGTCTCCACCACCTCGATGGTGGTGCGCACCATCTCCACCGTCTGCCGCAGCGTCACCGCACGCGTCAGTTCACGCGGCGCGGTGCCGAAGACGTCGGTCGAGATGGCCTGCGGCGCCCCCGGGTGCCGGAACCACTCGGTGAAGGCGGCGATCCCCGCCTGCGCCACCAGCCCGATCCAGGACCGGTTCTCCGGTGGCATCACGCGGTACCAGGAGAGGTTCTCGTCCATCCGCGCGATGGCGGCGGCGGCCAGCTTGCCCGCCGAACGCTCCAGGTTCCGGACGGTCGCGGCGTGCACGGGCCCCACGGGGCCCCGGGCACCGGGCACGTTCCCGGCCGCACGGCTCACCCGCGGCGCGCGCGGGTCGGCCGTGGCGTTGTTCTCCTGCTCAGGTGTGTCGGACACGGTCCCAGACTGCCTCATCGGCGCCGCAGGGCAATCCCCAGGGGTCCGCCCCGGCCACGCGCGGCGCCCGCCCCGGCGCGGGGCCGCGCCGGCCCGGACCGGCGCACGCGGCGGTCCGCGCGCCCCGCCGATACGGTGGGCGCATGGATGCGGACGGCGGGACCGGGATCGAGATCCGACGAGCCGGGGACCGCTACCGGGGCGGCGACCCGGCGGCCGGTGTCGAGACCCGGCACGCGTTCTCCTTCTCCGGGTTCTACGACCCCGGGAACCTCCGGTTCGGCCCGCTGACCGCCTGCAACGAGGAACGGCTCGACCCGGGCGCGGGCTACGCGGAGCACACCCACCGCGACCTGGAGATCGTCACCTGGGTCGTCGAGGGCGAACTGACCCACCGCGACAGCGCCGGGAACGCCACCGTGGTGCGCCCCGGAGACCTCCAGCGCCTCACCACCGGCGCGGCGGCACGCCACGTCGAACGCAACGACGGCGCCCTGCCGCTGCGCTTCCTCCAGATGTGGCTGGTGCCGGACGTCCCCGGCGGGGCCACCGAGTACACCGTGGTGCGCGCCTTCCCTCCCGGGGCGGAGCACCGGCTGCCGCGGACCGACGCGACGCTGCGGGTGGCCCGCCCGGAGCCGGGGGAGGAGGTGCCGCTGCCCCGCACGCCCCTGGCACACCTTCAGGTGGTGCGCGGCGCGGCGCGGCTCGGCGCGATCGGGCTCGCACCGGGCGACGAGGCACGGATCACCGCGCCGGTCGCGCACCGCCCGGCGCTCGTCGGGACGACCCCGGGGACCGAGGTCCTGCTGTGGGGGCTGCGCCCACCCGCCCCGCCGCCGACCGGACCGCACGCGGCCTGAGCGCTGCGACGCGGTGCGGCCCGCACCGGTTCCGGACCGCGTCGAGCCGCGTCGCCCGCGGCACCCGCAGCCTGGCCGGGAAGAGGCCCGAGCGGCCGCTGCCCGGGAACCCCGGGTCGCGCGCCGGCGTCCGATCGGCAGGACCGGGGGCATCGAGCCGCCGGTGCGAAGGGGGCGACGGATGGACAGGTGGGGTGGGTCCGCGCGGGGCAGCGGCGCCGGAGACAGCAACGGGACCGCGGCCGCGCGGTCGGACAGCGGGACCGGGGGGACGGCCATCGGGCCGGGGCCGGGGCCGGGGACCGGTGTCGGCGGCGGGCGACCGCTCGGCGGGCGGCTCGCCGCCCTCCTCGCCACGGCGCTGCTGCTCGCGCTCAGCCAGCTCGCCGCCCTGGCGTGGCCCGCCCACGCCTGCGGCTGCGGCGCCATGGTCACCGCGGACGGCAGCGAGCTGAGCGTCACCGAGGAGAGCGCGGTGGTGGTGTGGGACGGCGACGGCACCCAGCAGATCGTGATGCGGCTGACGGTGGACGGCGACGCGGCGGCCGCGGCCTGGGTCATGCCGGTGCCGGATCGGGCTGAGGTGACCCTGGGCGATCCGGAACTCTTCGCGGAACTGGCCGAGGTCGCCGCGCCGGAACAGCGGGTGGACCGCTACTTCTGGCCACGTCCCGGCGACTGGCCGCGGGAGGCGCCGGCGGACACCGCGGGCGCCTCGGAGGGTTCCGCGCCCCCGGTCGCGGTGGTCGGGCGGGAGCGGCTGGGCCCCTTCGACGTGGCCCGGCTGGCGGCCGCCGACCCGGCGGCACTGGCGCGGTGGCTGGCGGAGAACGGGTTCGCCCTCTCCGACCGCCTCACCGGTGCGCTGGAGCCGTACGTGGCGGCAGGGTGGGAGTACGTCGCGGTACGGCTCGCACCGGAGGAGGTGCCCGGGGGCGCCGACCCGGGCGGTGGTGCTCCGGGCGGCGGGGAGCCGGTGCTCGCCGGGCCGCTGGAGCCCCTGCGGCTGACCTTCGCCACCGACCGCCCCGTCTACCCGATGCGGCTCTCGCAGCTCGCCGCCACCCAGCAGGCGCTGCGGCTGCACGTCCTGGCCGACCACCGCACGGTGACCGAGGGCACCATCGGCGGGGACCCCGTCGACGTCGTCTTCGCCGGGCGGCTCACCCCCGACGGGCTGGCTCCCGGCCCGCTGCGGAGCCTCGTCGGGGAGGGGCGGTTCCTGACCGTCCTCCACCAGGACTTCCCCGACCCGGCGGCGATCGACGGCGACCACCACCTGGTCCGGGACCGCACCGACGCGGAGTTCCGGCGGGTCGAGGCCGGCGAGGAGCTGCTGACCTGGGGGCCGGTGCCGGCCTGGCAGGCGGTGGTGGCCGCCTCCGGCGTGCCGGTCGCGGCGGCGGTGGTCGCCCTCCGGCTGCGCCGCCCGGCGGCGCGACCGGAGGGCACCGCCGCCGGCGGGGGACCGGGGAGGTGACGTGGGGCGCGGCTGCTCAGCCGCGCCCGGCCAGCTCGGCCAGGACCGCGTCGGTGAACGCCGGCCACGCCTCGGCCGCCCAGGGGCCGAAGGCCCGGTCGGTCAGCGCCACGCACGCGGCGCCGGCCTCGGGGTCCACCCAGAGGAAGGTCCCGGACTGCCCGAAGTGGCCGAAGGTCTGTCGGGAGGACCGTTCGCCGGTCCAGTGCGGTGCCTTGCCGTCGCGGATCTCGAACCCGAGCCCCCAGTCGTTCGGCTTCTGGTGGCCGAACCCGGGCAGCACCCCGGAGAGCCCGGGGAAGTGGACCGCGGTCGCGTCCGCCAGGGTCCGGGGCGAGAGCAGGCGCGGGGCCTGCAGCTCGGCGGCGAACCGGATCAGGTCGGCGAGGGTGGAGACGCCGTCCCGGGCCGGGGACCCGTCCAGCGAGGTGGCGGTCATCCCCAGCGGCTCCAGCACCCCCTCGCGCAGGTAGTCGGCGAACGGGATGCCGGTCGCGCGCGTGAGGTGGTCGCCGAGCCGGTCGAAGCCGGCGTTCGAGTACAGCCGCCGCTCGCCGGGGGGCGCGGTGACGCGGTCCTCGTCGAAGGCGAGCCCCGAGGTGTGGGCCAGCAGGTGCCGGAAGGTCGACCCCTCCGGCCCGGCCGGCTCGTCCAGTTCGACCGCGCCCTCCTCGACCGCCAGCAGCGCGGCGTAGGCGGCGAGCGGCTTGGTGACCGAGGCCAGCGGGAAGCTGTGGTCGTCCGGCCCGTGGCTGCCGACGAGGGTGCCGTCGGCGAGGACCACGGCCGCCGCGGCCGTGGGAACGGGCCACTGTTCGATGTGCGCCAGAGACTGCATGTGCATGTCCCCGACCCTATGTGCTGCGCCGGGAGGCGCCGAGGGGCGGTGGCGACGGGACCGTCGGGAGGGCCTTCTCCCTTGTCCCGCCGACGAGTCGAATGGCCGGGCCATGACATCGAGGGTGGCCCGCCGCGCGCCGGTGGAATAGCATCCACGCCAGGCGTGACCGTGAGGTTCGTCGACACGGTGGTCTGCTGGGGGCTGGAAGATGATGTGTTCGCAGTGCCAGATCGGTCGTCCCTGGGACGCCAAGGGGCGCTGCCGGCCCTGCTCGATCGGCAACGTGAACCTCGGTGCGCCCGTTCCGGCGGGCGCCGGCACCGGCGGAGGTGCCCAGCCCACGCCGCCCCCGCCCCCCGCCAATCTCACCATGACGCCCGCCCCCGAGGCGCCGGCCGTCCCGGTCGCGGCCCCGAAGGCCCCCGTGGCGTGCAGCCAGTGCTGGATCGGGGTGGCCTGGGACGACGAGGGCCGCTGCCGGCCGTGTTCCGACGGCGGCGTGCGCCTCGCCCCCGTCACGCGCCGCAAGGAACTGACCGCGGCGACCGAGGAGGAGGCGCCGCCCCCGCGGTCGGCGCTCTCCCGCGCCCGGCGGTGGTTCGGCGAGCGTCGCAACTCCTCCGACCCCGGCGTGGACGGCGACGCGCAGGAGTGAGCCCGCGGCCGCGGTCCGCCGGCCGGACCAGGCCGTCCCCGGCCTCCGCGGTCCCGCCGCCCCGGCAGGGACGCGCTGCCCCGCCCGCAGCCGCCGGGCCGCCGTGTCACAGCTGGGAGAGCAGCTCCCGCTTCTTCGCGGTGAACTCGTCGTCGGTCAGCAGCCCAGCCGTGTGCAGCTCGCCGAGGTGCCGGATGCGCTCGGCGATGTCCGCCGGGTCGCCCCGCTGCTCCCGCGCCGGCTCCGGCACGCCCCCGAACTCCGGTTCCGCTTCCTGGATCGCCTCCAGCACACCGGCCGCGAGCGGCAGCGACTCGTGGACCAGCCCGTAGCCGAGGGCGAACACCACGGCCGCCGGGTCCTGGTCGGCGGGCGGGGGCGCCGGATCGGTCACCGCCAGCCCGTCCGCGCCCCGGCGGACCAGCCGCAGGCAGCCGCCGGACCCCTCCGGCGAACGCCAGTCGACCCCCGCCAGCTCGTTCACCTGGAACGCCTGGTCGCCGGCCTTCCATTTCGCCGAGGTGGCGCCGGTCCAGAACCAGCGGAACGAGACGGCCTTGCCGTCGAACGCGACCTTGCCGTCGTAGGCCTTGAAGGACAGCGGCGCCGTCGGCGCGGCCACCAGGAACCGGTCGGCCGGCTCGGCGGCGTACGGCCGCAGCGCCCCGCGCACCCGCTCCGCCGCCTCCTCGGCCTCCTGCCTCCGCTCCTCCGGCAGCACCAGCCGGTAGGGGTTGGTGGCGGCACGCAGTTGCCCGGCCGCTGCCTCGATCAGCGGGTCCGCGCCGTCCCGCGGCGTGGCGAACAGTTCGACCGTGCCCCGCTTCGACCCCGGGGCGACCTCGACCGCACTCAGCGCCTCGTACGGGACGCGGCGCTCTCCCAGCACGTGGAAGAGCTTCGGTGTGCGGATCCCCCGTTCGAAGCGGATGAGCATCGAGTCGGTGTCGAACTCCCATGAGGAGTGGATTCCGGCCAGCACATCACCCATACGGGTCATCGTATGCGGGGAAGCGCCCATACTGGCTACCCTCTGCGGGCAACAGGTGGCCGATTCACGCCATTACGCAGCTCAGAGCGGGTGTGCGACTGTCCGCCGACGGGTGGGCCGGTGGAGTGACGGCAGGCCGGGAGCCGCCGGTGGCGCGCGTCGGACGCCTGCTGGCGCGCCCCCGCCCCGTCACGTCGGGAGCCCCCGCGGCACGCAGTACGGGCCCTCACCGCCCCGCGCCGCACGGTCCACCAGCCCCGCGCCGATCCGCCCGAACCCCGTCAGGCTGTCCGTCCCGGGCAGGAAGTACCCCCCGTGGCCGGGCACCTCCTGGGCGGCCACGGGCAGCGCGCCGAAGGCGGGATCGGCCGGATCGGGGCCGTGGCCCAACGGACCGACCGCGAGGTGCGGCAGGTCGCCGATCCAGTCGGCCGGGGAGCGCGCCGCCCAGATGCGCGCCCGGGTGCCCAGCTCCTCGGCGTGGGCGGCACGCACGCCGGGGCTGCCCGCGACGGCGATGTCCGTCACCCGGTCCGGCAACCCGCCCGCCGCGAGGCCGCACACCACCGAACCGTAGGAGTGGCAGAACAGCGCGACCGTCGCGTTACCCGGCAGTGCGGTGACCGCAGCGGTCAACCGCCGGGCGCCCTCCTCCGCGGGGCCCGCGGTCGCGGCGGAGACCTTCACCCCGCGCGGCGCGGTGTAGTCGGCCCAGGCGATGACGGCGGTCCGCCGGTCCGGGTCCGCCTCGCGCTGCTGCGCGTGGAGCGCCCGCGCCATGCCGGCCGGTGCCCGGTAGCGCAGCCGGGTCCGCTCGAAGGTGAGCAGGTCGGTGTCGACGCCCGGCACCACGACCGAGATCCGCTCCGCCTCGTCCAGGTCGCCGACGACCTCCGCCACCCGGCCGCTCCCCGCGGGGTCGAAGGCGAGGATCTGTCGGCCCTCGGCGAGCAGTGAGGAGAGCCGGTGGACCCGGCGGGCCGCGTCGTGCCGCCCGGCGGCGGACAGTCTCGGGTCGTGGCTGCGGAGCTGCTCGCGGTCGCGTGCCGCGGCGAGGGCGTTGCGGTTGGCGGCGTAGCGGATCTCGGTCGGGACACCACCCAGGTTGCCGACCACGAGCGGATGGCGTTCGGCCAGCAGCACCTGCTTGCGGTACCCGACGGAGCCGAAGAAGTCGGCGACGGCCTGCGGGCCGGCGAGCGGGTCCGGCAGCGGGGTGCCGGTGATCCGGTCCTCGCGCCAGGCCTGCAGCTGGCCGGTGTAGCCGTCCGGTTCGACGGTGCCGGTGCGGTGGAGCCAGCCCGAGGTCAGCAGCACGGCGAGGACCACCGCCAGGGTCGTCACCACGCGCCGGACGGTGGTGGCCGAGAGGACGGACCGGGAGTGTTCCACCGGTCAGCATCCTAGAAGCGCCACCCCGGTGTTCCGCCATGGCCCGAAGGCCCCGACCTGGGGCTTTCGGTGTGTCGTGCACCACAGCGGGCCCCGTACGGGACGCCCGGCGCACGCGGCAGGGAGCGCGGAGCCGCCCGCCGCGCCACGGGTCGCACGCCGTCGCGGACCCGCGCCCGGCGCGAGCACCGGAACGGCGCATCCCCCCCGTTCACCCCACCCGTGCACCGGCGCCGGGAACGCCGGACGCCCGGGAGCCGTGGGCTCCCGGGCGTCCGATCCGGCCGCGCGGGCCGGGGTGTGCTGTGGGTCAGGCATCGCCGCCGGCGGCGCCGGGGTCGGCAGCCGCCACGTCCAGCAGCTGGTAGCGGTCGATCGCCTGCTTCAGCGCCGAGCGGTCGATCTTGCCCTCACGGGCCAGCTCGGTCAGCACGCCGAGCACGATCGACTGCGCGTCGATGTGGAAGTGGCGACGCGCCGCACCGCGGGTGTCGGCGAAGCCGAACCCGTCGGCGCCCAGCGACTGGTAGGTGCCGGGCACCCAGCGCGCGATCTGGTCCGGGACGGCACGCATCCAGTCGGAGACGGCCACGAACGGACCCTCGGCACCCTGGAGCTTGCGGGTGACGAACGGGACCTGCTGCTCCTCCTCGGGGTGGAGGAGGTTGTGCCGCTCCACCTCGACGGCGTCGCGCCGCAGCTCGTTCCAGGAGGTCGCGGACCAGACGTCGGCCCGCACGTTCCACTCCTCGGCGAGGATGCGCTGCGCCTCGACCGCCCACGGCACGGCGACACCGGAGGCCAGGATCTGCGCCGGGATCTCCCCGCCCTGCCCGGGGGCGAAGCGGTGAATGCCCTTGAGGATGCCCTCGACGTCGGCGTCCTCCGGCTCGGCCGGGTGCTTGATCGGCTCGTTGTAGACCGTGAGGTAGTAGAAGACGTCCTCGGCGTTCTCGCCGTACATCCGCCGCAGACCGTCGCGGACGATGTGGGCGATCTCGAAGCCGAACGCCGGGTCGTACGCCACACACGCCGGGTTGGTGGAGGCCAGCAGGTGCGAGTGGCCGTCGGCGTGCTGGAGCCCCTCACCGGTGAGGGTGGTCCGGCCGGCGGTCGCGCCGAGGACGAAGCCGCGGGCGAGCTGGTCGGCCATCTGCCAGAACTGGTCGCCGGTCCGCTGGAACCCGAACATCGAGTAGAAGACGTAGATCGGGATCAGGTGCTCGCCGTGCGTGGCGTAGGACGAGCCGGCGGCGATCAGGGAGGCGGTGCAGCCCGCCTCGCTGATGCCGTCGTGCAGCATCTGCCCGGTCGGCGACTCCTTGTAGGAGAGCAGCAGCTCCCGGTCGACCGACTCGTAGGTCTGGCCCAGCGGGTTGTAGATCTTCGCCGACGGGAAGAAGGCGTCCATGCCGAAGGTCCGGTACTCGTCCGGCGCGATCGGCACGAAGCGGTTGCCGATCTCCTTGTCCCGCATGAGGTCCTTCAGCACCCGCACGAACGCCATGGTGGTGGCGATCTCCTGCGAGCCGGAGCCCTTGCGCGCCGTGGCGTACGCCTTGTCGCCGGGCAGTGCCAGCGGCTTGGAGCGGTCCACCCGCGTCGGTACGTACCCGCCCAGCGCGCGGCGCCGGTCGTGCATGTACTGGATCTCCTCGGAGTCCCGGCCCGGGTGGTAGTACGGCGCGACGCCGTCCTCCAGGTCCTTGTCCGGCACCGGGATGTGGAGGCGGTCGCGGAAGCGCTTGAGGTCCTCGACCGTCAGCTTCTTCATCTGGTGGGTCGCGTTGCGGCCCTCGAAGTTCGGACCCAGCGTCCAGCCCTTGACCGTCTGCGCCAGGATCACCGTGGGCTGGCCCTTGTGGGTCTTCGCTGCCTGGTAGGCGGCGAAGATCTTGCGGTGGTCGTGGCCGCCGCGGCCCAGGTGGAGGATCTCGTCGTCCGACATCTTCTCGACCATGGCGCGCAGCCGCTGGTCGTCACCGAAGAAGTGGTCGCGGATGTAGCCGCCGGTCTCGGTGGCGTAGGTCTGGAACTGGCCGTCGGGCGTGGTGTTGAGCTTGTTGATCAGCACGCCGTCGCGGTCCTGGGCCAGCAGCGGGTCCCAGGAGCGGTCCCAGACCAGTTTGACGACGTTCCAGCCGGCGCCGCGGAAGACGGACTCCAGCTCCTGGATGACCTTGCCGTTGCCGCGGACCGGGCCGTCGAGGCGCTGCAGGTTGCAGTTGACCACGAAGGTCAGGTTGTCCAGGCCCTCGCGCGCGGCGAGCGTCAGCTGGCCCAGCGACTCCGGCTCGTCCATCTCGCCGTCGCCGAGGAAGGCCCAGACGTGCGACTTGGAGGTGTCCGCGATGCCGCGGGCCTGGATGTAGCGGTTCATCCGGGCCTGGTAGATCGCGCCGAGGGGGCCGAGGCCCATCGAGACGGTCGGGAACTCCCAGAACTCCGGCATCAGGCGCGGGTGCGGGTAGCTGGAGAGACCGTCGGGGGCCTTCGACTTCTCCTGGCGGAAGGCGTCGAGGTGCGTCTCGTTGAACCGGTCCAGCAGGTAGCCGCGGGCGTAGATCCCGGGGGAGGCGTGCCCCTGGAAGAAGATCTGGTCGCCGCCGTCGCCCTCGTCCTTGCCGCGGAAGAAGTGGTTGAAGCCCACGTCGTAGAGGGAGGCCGACGAGGCGAAGGTGGCGATGTGGCCGCCGACGCCGATGCCGGGGCGCTGGGCGCGCGAGACCATGACGGCCGCGTTCCAGCGCGTCGCGTTCAGGACCTTGCGCTCGACTTCCTCGTCACCGGGGAAGAAGGGCTCGTCCTTGGTCGCGATGGTGTTGACGTAGTCGGTGGAGTTCATCTCCGGGACCGCCACGCGCTGGGCGCGGGCCCGTTCGATCAGCCGCAGCATCAGGTAGCGGGCGCGCTCCCGGCCGCGTTCGTCCACCGCGGCGTCGAGGGAGTCCAGCCACTCCTGCGTTTCCTCGGGGTCAAAATCCGGGACCTGGCTGGGAAGGCCACCAATGATGATCGGGTTGCGATCGGATGCGGAAGCCACGCTGTTCCTTCGCTCTGAGTTGTCTTGCTCTGCTGGTGTCGCGCCGCCTTCCATCGTGTACCTCCGGAAGCGAAACGTCATCTCTACTGGAAGGTAACTCCCAGGTGATGAGACGCCCGTCCTCGTGAGCGACGTGCCCGGCCGGGCAGGCGGCCGCAGGGGCGGCCGACCGGCAACCCTACGCGCGCACCTGTGGGTCGTTGCCGGGCGGGCTCCGTGTCGTGCGCCACCCGAATCCGGGGGAGGCGCCACGAAGCGGCGAGCGAAGATCAAACTGTGTCTTTAATCACGCAACCGGACGTACTGTGGAGCCAGAAGTCAACCTTTGGGCGGGCGCGTCGGCCCGGTACTTGCGTGATCCGCTCCGCCCGTGTGGACTACCGCTCAGGCTCGCGCGTGCGCGAGCCTGAAACAGTACTTCACAACCAAGGACAGGAGGCCATCCGTGAGCGCGACCGCGGACCACGCGGAGGAGCGGACCAACCCCGCCGAACGGCTGGGTTTCCAGCCCGGGCAGGTGGTCCAGGAGCTCGGCTACGACGAGGACGCCGAGCAGGAACTCCGTGAGGGAATCGAGGCCATCACGGGCCAGTCACTCGTCGACGAGGACCACGACGACGTGGCGGATGCCGTGGTGCTGTGGTTCCGCGACGACGACGGTGACCTGACCGACGCGCTGGTGGATGCCACGACACTGATCGACCCGGGCGCCCCCGTGTGGCTGCTCACCCCCAAGACCGGGCGTGAGGGCTACGTGGAGCCGAGTGAGATCGGCGAGGCCGCCCAGACGGCCGGCCTGGCACAGACCAGCACGATCAGCGCCGGCAAGGACTGGTCCGGCAGCCGTCTGGTGACGCCCAAGAGCCGCAGGTAGCCCCGGCCGGAACCCCCGGCCCGGGCGGCCCGGCCGCCCGCAGAGTTCGAACCAGCCGTCCCCGGCGCCCCGTAGGGCGCCGGGGACGGCCGCGTAGGGTGGGAACGTCCCCGCCCGCCGCACCCTCCGCCGCCGACGGCGCGCACCCCGTGCCCGCCGACAGCCACCACGGCCCGTTCGGCGGCGGCCGCACCGCCCGCACCCGGGCGGTGGTCAGGTGTGCGACACCCGGTGACGACCGGGCCCGTCCCTCGGGCCCGGACCCCAGGTCCGTCAGCACAGGAACCAGAAAGGGGAGCGCGCGTGGCGATCGTGCCCGGCTCCAAGGCGCCCGACTTCACCCTCCGCAACCAGCACGGCGAGAGCGTCAGCCTCTCCGACTTCCGCGGCCGGAAGAACGTCGTCCTGCTGTTCTACCCGTTCGCCTTCACCGGCACCTGCACCGGCGAGCTGTGCGCCCTGCGCGACCAGTTGCCCACCTTCGTCAACGACGACGTGCAGCTGCTCGCCGTCTCCAACGACGCCCCGTTCTCGCTGCGGGTCTTCGCCGAGCAGGAAGGCCTGGAGTACCCGCTGCTCTCGGACTTCTGGCCGCACGGTGAGGTCTCGCGCGCCTACGAGGTGTTCGACGAGGACAAGGGCTGCGCGCTGCGCGGCACCTTCATCATCGACAAGGAGGGTGTCGTGCGCTGGACCGTCGTCAACGGTCTGCCCGACGCCCGCGACCTCGACGAGTACGTCGCCGCGCTCCAGGCGCTGTGACACCGTCCCCGCCGCCCCGCCGACGGCGCGGGCGGCGGGGCCCGTTCCCGCTCCCACCTGCCCGGCTGGCATATTTGAGCGGGACCCGATGACCTGAAGAACACTGGAGGAACACGTGGGAGTCAGCCTCATCAAGGGCGGCAACGTCTCGCTGACGAAGGCGGCGCCGAACCTCACCGCCGTCACCGTGGGGCTCGGCTGGGAGGCCCGCGCGACGACCGGCGCCGACTTCGACCTCGACGCCAGCGCCCTGCTGGCGGGGGCGGCCGGCAAGGTGCTCAGCGACGCGCACTTCATCTTCTTCAACAACCTGAAGAGCCCCGACGGTGCCGTCGAGCACCTGGGCGACGAACTGGTCGGCGGCTCCGGGGAGGACGAGGACGAGGAGGAGATCATCGTCGATCTCGCCACCCTCTCGCCCGAGGTGGACAAGGTGGTCTTCCCGGTGTCGATCTACGACGCCGAGACCCGCCAGCAGAACTTCGGCCAGGTGCGCAACGCCTACATCCGGATCGTCAACCGGAGCGACGGCAACGAGCTCGCCCGCTACGACCTGTCCGAGGACGCCTCCTCGGAGACCGCGATGGTCTTCGGCGAGCTGTACCGGCACGGCACCGAGTGGAAGTTCCGCGCCATCGGCCAGGGCTACGCCTCCGGGCTGCGCGGCATCGCGCTGGACTACGGCGTCAACGTCTGAGGCGTTCCGGCGCCCCTCGCCCCGCCCGGGGCGCGCGGTCCGCGGTCCGCACCACAACTGAACACCCCCGTCCGGCCCAGTGGCCGGAACCGCGACCGGTGCCGCGCTCGTTTCCCTCGCAGGGAGCGGGTGCGGCATCGGTCGTCGAGGCCCGTCCCGCCGTCCGGACGGCCCGCCCGGGCGGCGCAGGCCCGTGTCCGCCGCGCACGCGCCGCCGTCGAGTGGGCGACCGGCCGCCGGGCCGGCCGCCGGGGAGATTGAGGACGCTGTGGTCTGGAAGACGTTCGGCTGGTCCTTCGGCGTGACGGTGGTCGGGCTCGCCACCGCGTTCTGGCTCTGGGGGTGGGAGGGGTTCGCGGTCGTCGCGATCCTCTCGGTGCTGGAGATCTCGCTCTCCTTCGACAACGCGGTCGTCAACGCCGGCATCCTCAAACGGATGTCGGCGTTCTGGCAGAAGATCTTCCTCACCATCGGCATCCTGATCGCTGTCTTCGGCATGCGGTTGGTCTTCCCCGTCGCCATCGTCGCCGTCACCGCGGGGGTGGGCCCGATCGAGGCGGTCCGGCTCGCCACGGACGAGCCGGACACCTACGAGATGATGGTGACCGACGCGCACCCCTCCATCGCCGCCTTCGGCGGGATGTTCCTGCTGATGATCTTCCTGAACTTCGTCTTCCAGGAGCGGGAGGTGCACTGGATCGGCCCGCTGGAGCGGGTCCTCGCCAAGCTGGGACGGATCGACGGGTTCGCGGTCGGCGTCGCTCTCGCCGGCCTGCTGCTGACCGCCTCCACCATCGCGACCCACGCCTACCAGCACGGCGGCGCCCACGTCGACAAGTCCGCGACGGTCCTGCTCTCGGGCGTCGCCGGCGTCCTGACCTACCTGCTGGTCGGCGGGTTGTCGGGGTTCTTCGAGAAGAAGCTGGCGGAGGACGAGGACCGGATCGCCGCCGCCGAGGAGGCCGCGAAGCGCGTCGGGCGGCAGCCCACCGTGGCGGGGGTCACCGGCAAGGCCGCGTTCTTCCTCTTCCTCTACCTGGAGGTGCTGGACGCCTCCTTCTCCTTCGACGGTGTCATCGGCGCCTTCGCCATCACCAACCACATCTTCTGGATGGCGCTGGGGCTCGGCATCGGCGCCATGTACGTCCGCTCGCTCACCGTCTTCCTGGTGCGGGAGGGCACCCTCGACGCCTACCGGTACCTGGAGCACGGCGCCCACTACGCCATCGGCGCGCTCTCCGTGATGCTGCTGGTCTCCATCCGCTGGCACCTCCCGGAGCTGGTGACCGGCGGCCTCGGTGTCGGGCTCATCGCCGCGGCGTTCTGGTCCTCGGTGCGGGCCAACCGGGCGGACGTCGCCGCGGGCGGGACCAAACCCACGGTGGCAGCGGGCGGCTGACCTGCCGGAGCGCGGAGCCCGCCGGCCCGATCGTCCCGCTTCGGCAGCCGGTGGGCCCCGCGAGGTGTGAGCGGGCCGCGAATGCGGAAGTCTTTAGGGCGAGGCCGGCCCCGCTCGGGTCGAACCCCGGGACGGGTCGCGCCTCGCCAGCGTGTGCGGGCACCGGTCCGCCGTCCCGGCCCCGCCATCCGAGGACGGCGACCGGGCCGGTTCCCCCGTGCCGCCCGGCCACCGATCAGGGCGAAGGGGACGGTAGGACAAGAGCATGGTCTCGCTGTGGGATTACTGGCGCCGTGCCCGGACGCCGGTGGCGAGGTTCGACGCCAGCGGTGGCTCGTCCAGCTACGCCATCGAACTCACCCGTCGGGCGCCCCGCATCTCCCTCTCCGAGCAGGGCGCCGCCTCCGGGACGCTCCGCGTCAGCCTGACGTGGCGGATGCGTGCCAACGACCTCATGGGCGGCAAGAACCACCGCAAGCTCAACGCCTGGCGCCACCCGCTCCAGTTGTTCCGGCCGGCCGAGGTGGTGGGCCACACCCAGGGCATGGTCGACGTCGACTTCGACCTCGCCTGCCTTTACGAGCTCAACGACGGCAGCAAGGGCGTGGTCCAGGCGCTGGGCGACCTCCTCGGCGATTTCAACGGGCCGCCGTACCTCAAACTGAGTGGCGACGACCGCTTCGGCGGGGGCTCCGGCGAGGTGCTCTACGCCAACCTGGACTACCAGGAGGAGATCAAGCGGCTGCTGATCTTCGTCTACATCTACGACGGCACCCCGGCCTTCGACCGCGCCGACGTCTCGGTGACGCTCGACGCCGGCAACGGCACCCACGTCGACATTCCGCTCACCGACCCCTCGCCGCAGGCCCGCTCCTGCGCGGTGCTGCTGATCGAGCACGAGGGCGGCGACCTCGTGGCACGGCGCGAGGTGAAGTACGTCTACGGCTTCCAGTCGGAGATCGACCGGCTCTACGGCTGGGGCATGGCCTGGGGCCGCGGCAGTAAACCCAGCCGGCTACGTCGCTGACCGCGCGTCGCTGACCGCGCGCCGCTGACCCCGCCCCGGGCGTGACGCGCCGTCCGGCGGGCCGGGCAGCGCGACCGCCGTCAGCCGGCGTCGCGTACCGACCGGAACTGCGGCCCCTGCGGCGGTAGTTCGACCACCGCCGGCGGTGTGCTTCCCGCGGCCCCGAGCGGTGCGGACGCGGGGGCGGGTGCGACGACCTGGGGTGACGACACGGCGGGTGGTGCGGCGGCTGCCGGCGGCGCCGCCCCGTCGACGGGCGGCGGGGGAGGAGTCGCTGCCGAAGGCTGAGCCGGCGCTGCCGGCGCCAACCCCCCGCCCGGCCCGCTCCCGGGC
>NZ_JAAVJD010000200.1 GCF_012033735.1 Streptomyces lonarensis
GCGCCGGGCCCCGGCGCCGCGGCAGCGCCGCGTCAGGCGGCGACGGCCGACTCGCCCACGAGGGTCACGCCCGCCTCGCGCAGCTCGGCCAGGGCGCGCTCCACGGTCTGCGCCGAGACCCCCGCGGTGTGCTCCAGCAGCACCCGGGTGGCGAACCCCTCGCGCGCCGCGTCCAGCGCCGTGGCGCGCACGCAGTGGTCGGTGGCGATGCCGACGACGTCGACCTCGGTCACCCCGCGGGCCCGCAGCCACTCCGCCAGGCCCGCGCCGGCGGCGTCCTCACCCTCGAACCCGCTGTACGCGGCGGTGTAGGCACCCTTGTCGAAACAGGCCTCCACCGCGCCGGAGGCGGCCACCGGCGCGAACCCGGGGTGGAAGTCGGCCCCGGACGTGCCGGCGACGCAGTGCACCGGCCAGGAGTCCACGAAGTCCGGGGTGTCGGAGAAGTGGTCGCCGGGGGATATGTGGTGGTCGCGGGTGGCCACCACGTGGTCGTACGGCGACCCGGGTGCACGGACGAGCTCGGCCACCGCGGCGGCGACGGCCGCGCCGCCGGCGACGGCGAGGCTTCCGCCCTCGCAGAAGTCGTTCTGGACATCGACGACGATGAGTGCGCGACGCATAACGGGACACCCCTTCTGGCGGGTCTGGCGGGTCTGGCGGGTCTGGCGGGTCTGGCGGGTCTGGCGGGTCCGGCGGCGGGCTCCCGCGCGGGTGTTCGAGCCTAGGTGCTGTCCGGCACGCGCCCCCCGGGGGCCGGGCGGCAGGTACCGGACAGGGCCCGGGCGGGGCGGCGCGCACGCGGGCCCGCCGCCCGGTGGGCGGGGTGGTCAGCCCCGGTCGGTGAGGTACTCCGTGGTGAGGACGGCCTCACCGCGCGACAGCTGCGCCGCCGACAGCGGCAGCCGCTCGCGGGAGCGCAGGTGCCGCTCGCGCGCGGCGGTCAGCGGTTCACGGCCGACGACCTCGCCGCCGCGGACCAGTTCCACCTGCATCAGGTGGTCCGCCAGGTCGGCGGGCACCTCGCCGGTGCCGACCACCTCCGCCTCGGGCACGCCCGAGGCGTCCGGCCGCCGGGCGGCCCACTTGGCGCCGCCGATCGAGGTCTTCCCGCCGGTGGAGCGCTTGGCGACCGGGTGGAGCGGCGCGTCCGGGGCATCGCTGGTGGCGCGTGCCACCAGCTTGTAGACCATCGAGCAGGTGGGGTGCCCGCTGCCGGTCACCAGCTGGGTCCCGACCCCGTAGGCGTCGACGGGGGCGGCGGCGAGCGAGGCGATGGCGTACTCGTCGAGGTCGCTGGTGACGACGATCCGGGTGCGGTGGGCGCCGAGTTCGTCGAGCTGCCGGCGGACCCGGTGCGCCACGAGGAGCAGGTCGCCGGAGTCGATCCGGACCGCGCCGAGTTCGGGGCCGGCGGTCTCCACCGCGATCCGGACCGCCTCGGTGACGTCGTAGGTGTCGACCAGCAGCGTGGTGCCGGCGCCCAGCGAGTCGACCTGCGCGCGGAACGCGTCGGTCTCGTTGTCGTGGAGGAGCGTGAACGCGTGGGCGCTGGTGCCGACGGTGGGGATGCCCCAGCGGTACCCGGCGGCCAGGTCCGAGGTGGAGTCGAACCCGCCGACGTAGGCGGCGCGGGAGGCGGCGACGGCGGCCAGTTCGTGGGTGCGGCGGGCGCCCATCTCGATGAGCGGCCTGCCGCCGGCGGCGCTCGACATCCGGGAGGCCGCCGCGGCGACGGCGGAGTCGTGGTTGAGGACGGAGAGGATGACCGTCTCCAGCAGGACGCACTCGGCGAAGCCGCCCTCCACCCGCAGCACGGGCGAGCCGGGGAAGTACACCTCACCCTCGGGGTAGCCGTGGACGTCGCCGCTGAAGCGGTAGTCGGCGAGCCAGTCGACCGTCCGGTCGTCGACGACGCGGCGCTCGCGCAGGAACTCCAGCATCGCCGGCTCGAACCGGAAGTTCTCGATGGCCTCCAGCACGCGGCCGGTGCCCGCGACGACGCCGTAGCGGCGGCCCTCGGGCAGGCGGCGGGTGAACGCCTCGAAGACCGAGCGGCGGTGCGCGGTACCGGCGCGCAGGGCCGCCTGGATCATCGTCAGCTCGTAGTGGTCCGTGAAGAGCGCCGTCGAGGGAACGTCGACCTGGTGCGGCGGGCGTAGGGCGCTGGTGCTGTCCATACGGCGAGCATAGCGCAATATCGTCAGTTTGACGATTACCCCGTGCCGGTGGGAGCGGTCCCCCGTGCGGCTCCCGGGTGATCCGGGCGATGCGCGGTGACCGGTGGCAGCATGGGAGAGTGTGCGGTGGTTCACCCTGCGAAGAGAGAGCGTTGACGACAGCCGTGAGTGCCATGCCTCTGGAGATCGAGCGCACCGAGTCCGAACAGGCGCCGTCCGAGGTCGCCGCGCCCGACGTCCCGTGGATCACCCTGGTCCACAACGACCCGGTGAACCTGATGAGTTATGTGACGTACGTGTTCCAGGCGTACTTCGGGTACTCCAAGGAGAAGGCGAAGAAGCTGATGCTCGACGTCCACCACAAGGGCCGCGCGGTGGTCTCCTCCGGGAGCCGCGAGGAGATGGAGCGCGACGTGCAGGCGATGCACGGCTACGGCCTCTGGGCGACCCTGACGCAGGACCGCTGATGTCGGGGTACTTCAAGCCCGTCGCGGACGGCGCGGGCGCGGTCGTCTCGCTGGATTCCGCGGAGATCTCGATTCTGCGCAGCCTGACCGCGCAGCTGCTGGAACTGATCGGGCCCGGACCGGGCGAGGACGACCCCGCGGCGGACCCGTTGGACGCCCTCTTCGCGGAAGGCCCCTCCCGGCCGCCGGCGGACCCCGTGCTGGCGCGGCTCTTCCCCGACGCCTACGGCGCCCCCGGCCGGCCGGCCGAGGAGGAGGACGAGCGGCGGTCCTCGGAGTTCCGCCGCTACACCGAACTGGACCTGCGGGCGCGCAAGCGGGAGGACGGCCTCGCCGTCATCCGCGACCTCGACGCGCTGGACGCCGGTGAGGTCGGTGGCGCCGAGCTGCGGCTGTCGCCGGCGGAGTCGCAGCGGTGGCTCGTCACCCTCAACGACCTGCGACTCGCCATCGGCACCCGGCTGGAGATCTCGGAGGACGACGAGACCGACCGGCTCTTCGACCTCCCCGACGACGACCCGGTGAAGCCGATAGCGCTGGCCTACCTCTGGCTCGGCGGTCTCCAGGAGACCCTGGTGGAGACGCTGCTGCCCTGATCGATCCGGCGTCGACGGACGCCTCGGAGTCGGAAGCTCCCGCCACCCGACGGTGGCGGGAGCTTCGCCGTTCCGGCTGACAACAGGACCGTGACGCAATTACGGTCCTGCTGCGACAGTGGTGTTTTTCCTGATGGTCCTTAGTGCCTTTCCGGGGTGACCCTCTATTTCCGCTGCGTTGCCGCTGCGTGAATACCCCGAGTGCTCGGCGGGGGTGCCCGTTCCCTGCCCGTGTGTCGGCGTGTCGAATACATGGTCACCACGAGTGATGCTCACACCCCTCGCCAATCACGCTGCGTGCTGATGCTGGGCTGTTTGTGGCTTTTGGTCGTCTTGACTGGTGCCGTCGAAGCACTGTTATCAGATTGTGTGATACCAATCACGACCTGAATATCGTGCTGCGTGATAGGAACTCACATCAGTTAATCGTGCCGCTCCGAGATCCGGGGTGCGCGATCGGAAGGCCGAGTTCGGCACGGGCCGGAACTCGGTGTCCCCCGCAGCGATCAGCAGAGGTTGTTCATGGAAGAAGAGACCCAGACATGGGCCGATCGGTTCTCCGATCGTGTGGACGAGATTGTCGAGCCGGTGTCCACCTTCATGCAGGATGTCGTGTTCTTCTCGTTCAACCTCGGTGGGGCCGACATCATGCCCATCGTGTTGTGGCTGGCCGTGGCGGGAGCGGTCTTCACCGTCTACTTCGGCTTCGCGCAGGTGCGCCACGTGCGCACCTCGCTGCGCCTGGTGCGCGGCAAGTACGACCAGCCGAGCGCGCCGGGTGAGGTCACCCACTTCCAGGCGCTCACCTCGGCTCTCTCCGGGACGGTGGGTCTCGGCAACATCGCCGGTGTCGCCATCGCCATCTCGATCGGTGGCCCCGGGGCCGTCTTCTGGATGATCCTCTGCGGTCTGCTCGGCATGGCGACCAAGTTCGCCGAGTGCACCCTCGGGGTGAAGTACCGGGAGGTCCACGAGGACGGCACGGTGTCCGGCGGGCCGATGCACTACCTGCGCAAGGGGCTCGCCGAGATCGGCCGCCCCAAGCTCGGGATGGTGCTGGCGGCGCTCGCGCCCATCATGATCCTCGTGTTCGCCTTCTTCGGCGGCAACGTCTTCCAGTCCAACCAGTCGGCCAGCATCCTCGGCGCCGAGCTCGGTGGCTTCTTCGACAGCAACGCCGGTGCGCTCGCCTACGGCATCTTCTTTGCCGTCGTCGTGTTCGTCGTCCTGATGGGCGGCATCCGGTACATCGGCAAGCTCACCTCCGTGGTCGTCCCCGCGATGGGGATCATGTACGTGGCGGCCTGTTCCGTCATCATCCTGCTCAACATCACCGAGGTCCCGGGCGCGTTCGCGACCATCTTCACCGAGGCGTTCAACCCGACCGGCGTCGCCGGCGGCATCCTCGGTGCGCTGATCGTCGGCTTCCAGCGTGCCGCGTTCTCCAACGAGGCGGGCGTCGGCTCCGCCCCGATCGCCCACGCCGCCGTGAAGACCAAGCGGCCCGCGACCGAGGGACTGGTCGCGCTGCTGGAGCCCTTCTTCGACACCGTGATCGTCTGCACCATGACCGCCCTCACGATCATCGTGGTCAACGGCCCGATGTACCAGGAGGCCCGGGAGACGGTCGCCGAGGGCGGCGCGGTCTCCGGCACCGGCACCGGCATCCTGCTCACGCGTGACGCGTTCGAGACGGCGCTGCCGTGGTTCACCGGCTTCCTCGTGGCCGCGGTGATCCTCTTCGCCTTCTCCACGCTGATCACGTGGAGCTACTACGGTCAGAAGTCCTGGCACTACCTCTTCGGCAAGAGCAAGGCCAGCGACCTCATCTACAAGCTGATCTTCTGCTTCATGATCGTCATCGGTGCGGTCATGGCACTGGACCAGGTGGTGGGCATGACCGACGCCTTCCTCTTCCTGGCGGCGCTCTTCAACATCATCGGCCTCTACTTCCTGATGCCGGTGATCAAGCGGGAGCTCAACAAGACGTTGGAGTACATCCGGCGCCGCGACGCCGGCCAGTCGGAGGAGGAGATCGAGGCGGCGGAGGCCGCCGAGGGCGAGTCCTTCGGGCAGAAGGAACGCGTCTCCGCCTGATCCGCTCTGCCGTCGCACGCCGCGCCCGGTTCCTCTCCTCTTCCGGAGGAGGGGGCCGGGCGGGCGTGTGTCCGCGGGCTACGCTGACCGGCATGCTCACCATCACCCAGCAGCTCCACGACGCGATCGTGGCCCACGCCCGCCGCGACCACCCCGACGAGGCGTGCGGCGTGGTGGCCGGCCCCGCGGGCAGCGGCCGACCCGAGCGGTTCGTCCCCATGCTCAACGCGGCCCGCTCGCCCACGTTCTACGAGTTCGACTCGGCGGACCTGCTGAGGCTGTACCGGGAGATGGACGACCGGGACGAGGAGCCGGTGGTGGTCTACCACTCCCACACCGCCACCGAGGCGTACCCCTCGCGCACCGACATCAGCCTCGCGAGCGAGCCGGGCGCCCACTACGTGCTGGTCTCCACCGCCGAGTGCGCCAACGACGACGGCCCGGTCTCCTTCCGCTCGTTCCGCATCGTGGACGGCGAGGTGACGGAGGAGGACGTGGCGGTGGTCGACGCCTACGAAGGGTGACGGCCGAGCGGGATTGCGCGCCGGCTGTCCGGTGGGTGGGACCGAAGTGCTCGCATGCCGGGACACCCCTCGGGTTTCGGCCCCGGGAATCGTTACGATGATCCCGTGGTTGACACCGACGTGATGACCGAGCCCCCGAGCGTCCTGCTCGTGGCGCGCCTGCACGTCGACCTGTGCCGCCTCGCGAGCGCCGTGTGTACGCGCCGCGCCGCCGCCCCGGCATGACCTGCCGGGCGCGACCGCACGCCCCGACCAGCCCGACACTCGTCACCCAGGAGCACACCCATGGCCATCGAGGTCCGCATTCCGACCATCCTCCGCACCTACACCGACGGCCGGAAGGCGGTGCCCGGCGAGGGGGAGACCGTCGCCGCGCTCTTCACCGATCTGGAGACCCGCCACCCCGGGATCCGTGAGCGCCTGGTGGACGGCGGGGAACTGCGCCGGTTCGTCAACGTCTACCTCAACGACGAGGACGTGCGGTTCCTCAAGGGCATCGACACCGAACTGGCCGACGGGGACAGCGTCACCATCCTCCCCGCCGTCGCCGGCGGCGCCCGCTGATGCGCTTCGACTCGCCGCTGGCCGCGGTCGGCAACACCCCCCTGGTGCGGCTGCCGCGGCTCTCGCCCTCCGACGAGGTGCGGGTGTGGGCGAAGCTGGAGGACCGCAACCCGACCGGCTCGATCAAGGACCGCCCCGCGCTCCACATGATCGAGCAGGCCGAGAAGGACGGGCGGCTCACGCCCGGGTGCACCATCCTCGAACCCACCAGCGGCAACACCGGCATCTCGCTGGCGATGGCGGCCCGGCTCAAGGGCTACCGGATCGTCTGCGTGATGCCGGAGAACACCTCCGAGGAGCGGCGGCAGCTGCTCGCCATGTGGGGTGCCGAGATCATCGCCTCGCCGGCCGCCGGGGGCTCCAACACCGCGGTGCGGGTCGCCAAGGAGCTGTCGGCGGACCATCCGGACTGGGTGATGCTCTACCAGTACGGCAACCCGGACAACGCCGGTGCCCACTACGCCACGACCGGCCCCGAGATCCTCGCCGACCTCCCCTCCGTCACCCACTTCGTCGCGGGGCTCGGCACCACCGGGACCCTGATGGGGGTGGGGCGCTACCTGCGCGAGCACCGCCCCGGCGTCCGGATCGTGGCGGCCGAGCCCCGCTACGACGACCTCGTGTACGGGCTGCGCAACCTCGACGAGGGCTTCGTCCCCGAGCTGTACGACGAGTCCGTGCTGACCACCCGCTACTCGGTGGGTTCGGCGGACGCCGTGGCCCGCACCCGTGAACTGCTCTCGCAGGAGGGCATCTTCGCGGGGATCTCGACCGGCGCGGTGCTGCACGCCGCGCTGGGGGTCGCCGCGCGGGCGCAGCGGGCCGGTGAGAGCGCCGACATCGCCTTCGTGGTCGCCGACGGCGGCTGGAAGTACCTCTCCACCGGCGTCTACACCGCCGCCAGCACCGAGGAGGCGGTGGAGAAGCTCCAGGGCCAGCTCTGGGCCTGAGTGGTCCACCGCCCGCACCGGGGCCGTCCGTCCTCCGGGGCGGTGAGGGGCGGGGCCGGGGCGCGACGCGGCGCCCCGGCCCGGGGTCAGTCGGCGGGGGCGCCGCCGACCCGGCCGAGCACCCGGTCGAGATAGGGGTTGGACAGCCGCCCCAGGGGGTCCAGTTCGGCGCGGAGCGCGCGGAACTCCCCCAGGCGCGGGTGGCGTTCGGTCAGCTCCCGCACCCCGAGGCGGTGCAGCTTCCCCCAGTGCGGCCGCCCGCCCGCCGCGTCGGCGATCCGCGCCACGGCCGCGAAGTACCGCTCGTGCGGCAGCCGGTGGTACTGGTGCACCGCCAGGTAGGCGGTGGGGCGGCCGTAGGCGGTGGAGAGCCAGACGTCGTCGGCCGGGGTGAACCGGATCTCCGCCGGGAAGGGGATGCGCTCACCGGAGCGCTCCACCCAGTGGCGGACCTCCTCCAGGACCTCCGGCAGCGCCGCGCGCGGCAGCGCGTACTCCATCTCCCGGAAGACCACCCGGCGCGGCGCGGTGAACACCCGGTGCGAGGCGCCGCGGTAGCTGCGCGCGGAGAGCGCGCGGGCGCTGACAGCGTTCAGCGCCGGCACCCACGCCGGCCGGAGCGTCGCCAGGCGGTTGACCCGCTCGAAGCAGGTGTTGGAGAGGAACTCGTCCTCCAGCCACGCCCGGGCCGGGCGCAGCGGCCGGGTGGCGTCGCCGTCCCGGGGCCGGTTGTTGCGCTTGGTCAGCGTGCGGGCGGTGTGCGGGAACCAGTAGAACTCGAAGTGCTCGTTGTCCGCGACCAGCCGGTCGAGGTCGGCGAGGACGGTCGCCAGCGGCATCGGCTCCTCGACGGCGCAGAGGTCGAAGGCGGGTTCGCACCGCAGGGTGACCCGGGTCAGGACGCCGAGCGCGCCGAGCCCCACCCGGGCCGCGGCGAACAGTTCCGGCCGCTCGGTCCCGGAGCAGCGCAGCAACCGGCCGTCCGCCGTGACGAGTTCCAGTGCGTGCACCTGTGCCGCGAGCGCACCGGAGTCACGGCCGGTGCCGTGGGTACCGGTGGAGACGGCGCCGGCCACCGTCTGCCGGTCGATGTCGCCCATGTTCCGCAGCGCCAGTCCGTGCGCGTCCAGCGCCCGGTTCAGCCGGTGCAGCGGCAGACCGGCCTCCACGGTGACCAGGCCGGCGGCGCGGTCCACGGCGGTCACCGCGTCCAGGCGGTCCAGGACCAGCTGAACGCCGTCGGTGACCGCGACGGGGGTGAAGGAGTGTCCGCTGCCGACGGCCTTGACCCGTTCCCCGGTGCGGGCGGCGGCCCGCACCACGGCGATCATCTCGTCGACGTCGGCGGGGTGGACGACACGGGCGGGCCGCGCCGTCGCGGTGCCGGCCCAGTTGCGCCACGCGGTGTCCGTCATCGGACCGACCGTCCTTCCGGCCGCGGGTGGCGCCCCGGCCGTGCACGCGCCGAGGCGTGGTCGAGCCGCGCCACTCCCGCCGCTCGCACGCCAGGACGGGGGAGTGGCGCGGTGGCGTCAGTGTGGTCCGCGCCACGGGGTAAGTCAACTGTCCAAGACGAGTGCACCAGTTCCGGCCGTTCGTGGCCGCGGCCCCCCGGCCGGTACCGTTCGGCAGACCGCGTCAGGACGCGTCGACCGGGGCGGGGCGCGTCAGCCCCGCCAGGCAGCCGGCCAGCACCGCCACCTGCTCCCGTGCCGCCGCCTCGTCGCCGTCGACCAGCAGCGCGACGGTCAGCCCGTCGAGCATGCCGACCACCGTCCGGGCGACCACCGGCTCCGGCACCGTCCACGCCACGCCGCACGCCCGTGCCACCGACGACACCACCGTCGCCGCCGCCCGGCGGTAGGTGTCGTACTGGAGGACCGCGAGATCCTCCTCGCCCTCCGTCCGCAGCGCGTACTGGGTCAGCTCCAGCAACGCCTGCTGCTCGCGCGGGCGTTCCCGCACCACCGCCAGGAACGCCTCCAGCGCCCCGGCCACCGTCTCACGCACCCCGCCGCCCGGCTCCACCGCGGCCAGGCTCGCCCGGGCCTCGCGGTCCACCAGCGCCGCCGTGACCTCCCGCAGCAACTCCCGCTTGGAGGCGAAGCAGTAGTGGAACGTCCCCAGCGTCATCCCGGCCTCGGCCACCACCGCCCGGGTGGTCACCGCCGGCACCCCCTCGCGCACCATCAGCCGGACGGTCGCCTCCACGAGTTCCCGCCGCCGCTCCACCGCGCTCATCCTCGGCACCGCGGTGCCTCCTTCCCGGCCGTCCGGCCTCCCGGGCCCGCCGCCGCTCGGCCGGACCCGTCCGGGGCGCCGGACCCTCCGCCGCCCCGCGGCCCGTGGCCGCGCCACCCGGTGGCCGGCG
>NZ_JAAVJD010000201.1 GCF_012033735.1 Streptomyces lonarensis
GCGGGACGCGAGAGCGGCGCGGGACGCGAGAGCGGCGCGGGACGCGAGAGCGGCGCGGGACGCGAGAGCGGCGCGGGTGGCAGGCCGACGCACGGAAGCGCGGCGACGCCGCCCGGCGGGCGCCCGAGCGGCCGGCCGCACCGGGTGGTGGTCCTCGTCCGTGACGAGGCGCTGCCCATCGAACTCGGCATCGTGCAGCAACTCTTCGGCAGCGCGCGGGCAGCCGGCGACGGCCGCCCGCTCTACGAGGTCGTGACGTGTGCGCTGCGACCGGGGGAGGTCACGACCGACGGCGACTTCCGTCTGGCGATCCGCAACGGCCCGGAGGCGCTCGCGACCGCCGACACGGCGGTGGTGCTCTCCTCCCACGCCGACTACGACCGGCCCGGGGGCGCGCTGCCGCCGGAGCTCGCGGCGGCCCTCGCGCGCATCCCGACCGGGGCCCGCATCGCCTCGATCTGCACCGGCGCGTTCGTGCTGGCGGCGGTCGGGCTGCTCGACGGCCACCGGGCGACGACGCACTGGCGGTTCACGGACCGCTTCCGGCGCCTGTTCCCCCGCGTCGTCCTCGACCCGGACGTGCTCTTCACCCACAGCCTCGGCGGTGGTCGGGAGGTGCTGACCTCCGCCGGGTGCGCGGCCGGGATCGACCTCTGTCTGCACCTGCTCCGCGAGGACGGAGCCGCCGTCACCAACGAGGTGGCGCGGGCGGCGGTCGTACCGCCGTACCGGGAGGGCGGGCAGGCGCAGTTCGTCCGCCGCCCGGTACCGGAGGTGCTCTCCCGCTCCACGACGGCGGCACGGGCCTGGGCGCTGGAGCACCTGGCGGAGCCGGTCAGCGTGGCGCAGCTCGCGGCATGCGAGTCGCTGAGCGTGCGGGCGTTCAGCCGCCGGTTCCGGGAGGAGACCGGGACATCGCCGCTGCGCTGGCTGATCGGCCAACGGGTAGCCCGGGCCCAGCATCTGCTCGAAGAGACGGACCTGCCGGTCGAGGCGGTGGCCGAGCGGTCCGGATTCGGTACGGCGGTGGCGCTGCGGCAGCAGATGCGCGCGGCGGTCGGCGTCTCACCGAGCGCCTACCGCGCCACCTTCCGCGGACCTCGCAGCGCCGCGAGCGGCGGCGGGAGCGGTTCGCCTGCGGAGGCGGCAGACGGGAGCCCCGCAGGGCTGCCGAGCAGCTGAGCCGGTGAGCCGGGTGGTCGGGCGAGCCAGGTGGTCGGGCGAGCCAGGTGGTCGGGCGAGCCAGGTGGTCGGGCGAGCCAGGTGGTCGGGCGAGCCAGGTGGTCGGGCGAGCCGGCGCGGGCCCCGGGGGCAGGCGACACGGGGCGGTCGACAACATCGCGGAGTAAGCGGCCGGTCAGGGCCGCCCACCCATGTGGGCAGGCCGGGCGTGTGCCGGTGGGAGCCGGCCGGGCCGGGGCAGGCCGCGCCGGGATGCCGCCCGGTCGGCGTTGCCACAACCGGGCGATGAGCAGGCCGTACCGCAGCAGCAGCAGCGGCCGCGGGGAACGCCGAACGGCGGGCGGTTCGTGCGAACCACCCGCCGTCCCGACCGGGTGCCCCCGAGGGTGGCGAGGTGCCCGGGACCGTCCGTGTCAGGCGAAGTCGTGCCCGGTGAGCAGGCGGTACGCCTCAAGGTAGCGGTCACGGGTCTGCGCGACGATGTGCTCGGGCAGCTCCGGCGGCGGGGTGTCGCCGTGGCGGTCCCAACCCGACTCGGACGAGGTGAGCCAGTCCCGGATGAACTGCTTGTCGTAGGAGAACTGCGCCCGCCCCGGCTGCCACTCCTCGCGCGACCAGAAACGGGAGGAGTCCGGGGTCAGCACCTCGTCCGCGAGGTACAGCGCGTCGTCCTCGCCCTCCGGGCTGCCGCCGCCCTGCGCCCAGCCGAACTCGAACTTGGTGTCGGCGAGGATGATGCCCCGCTCCCGCGCGATGTCCCGGGCGTGGTTGTACAGCGCGACGGTGGTCTGCCGCAGCTGGGCGGCCTCGCCGGCGCCGACCTTGCGGGCGATCTCCTCGTAGGTGACGTTCTCGTCGTGCTCCCCCACGTCGGCCTTGGTCGACGGGGTGAAGATCGTGGTGGGAATCTCGGAGCCGTCCTGCAGCCCCTCCGGGAGCATGACGCCGCAGATGGTGCGGTCGCGCCGGTACTCCGCCAGGACCGAGCCCGTGAGGTAGCCGCGCGCCACGCACTCCACCGGGGCCATCCGCAGCGGACGGCAGACGGTGACCCGCCCCGCCCAGTCCGCCGGGGCGCCCTCGGGCAGGTCGGTGGAGATGACGTGGCCGGGCGCGATGTGCGCCAGCCGCTCGAACCACCACAGCGACAGCTCGGTGAGGATGCGGCCCTTGTCGGGGATGACAGTGGGCAGCACCCAGTCGAAGGCGGACACCCGGTCGCTGGCGACCATGATCAGCTCGCCGGCCTCGTTGCGGTACAGGTCCCGCACCTTGCCGGTGTGCAGGTGCACCAACCCCGGGACCTCGGCGGGCTCAGGCACTGTCACGAATCCGGGCACGGTCTCTCCTCGGGGAGCACGGGGACGCTGTCTCGCGTTCATTCTCCCCCGGGAGCGGGACACCGAGGGCGCCGGGCCGCACCGCCGGACGGGTCACCACCGCGTTTCGGTCCAGGTCACCTCCTCAGGGGTGGGCGCGGCGAGCAGCGGCAGCGCGGTGCGGGCGGGAGTGTCCTGCCGGGCACAATCCGTCCGGACCTCGACGGACACGAACCACTGGGCGCCGCCTGACGCCGCGTCGCTTCCCGCGGAGCTTCCGCCACCGGCGGACGTACCGTCCTCGGAACCGCCCGGAGCCGCGCCGTCGGGCTCGAACTCCTGGTTGGACTCCTGGTTGGACTCCGAGTCGAACTCCGGGTCGGGCTCCGGGTCACGGGTGTGCTCCCGTGCCGTCACGGAGACCTCGTCGTCACCGTTGCGGAGATGGACGTAATGCTCCTCCTGGCGGAACCCGTCCTGCGGCTGCCGCCACCCCTCGCCCTCCAGTGCCTCTGCCATCCGGCGGACCACGGCGGCCCAGTCGTCCGCCGCCACCGGCAACGACCACGTGGCTTCCAACTGGTAGACGCCTGGTTCCAGTTGCTTGCTCATCGCCCGCATACCGGTCTGGTAGCACGGTGAGACGCGCAGCCGGGCGGTCTCGGGTTCCTGCTGCGCATCGTCGCCCCCGTCCCCGGTACCGACGCTGTCACCGACACCGGCATCGACACCGGCACCGGCGGGGGCGCCACCGCGGTCCGCACCGTCGGCGGCAGCGTCACCGTCCCCCGGGGCCACACCGTCACTGGTCTCACCCCTGGCCGCGTCGTGCGCGGTCTGGAGGGCGTTCTGCATCCGCCCGGTGGTCTCGCGCACATCGGCGCGCGGAACGGGCGGGCCGTCGACGATCCGGGCGCACCCCCACATGCCCGCCAGGACGATCAACGCCAACACCGCGAACCCGACGTGCCGCGCGCGGATCGGGCGCGCTCCGGAATGCCTCTCCGTCTCTTCCATACCGCTGACGCTAGGAGCCGGCCCACGCCCGGCAGGAGGGCGCGAATACTCAGATCGGGCACCGGTCCGGGGAGCCTGGGGTGAGTAGCCCCACCTGCCCCAGCCCTGTCCGGCCCCTCGCGGGGTCGGGCGGGGCTCAGGCGGCCTGAACCAACTGCGGTCGGCCGAAGAGCAGCGCGTAGCCGGAGGGCAGGGAGGCGATGGCCCGGTCCGTGACGGCGGGCCCGACGAGATGGGGGACGGCGGTCAGGACGGAGCCGACGTCCCAGCGGGTGGAGGCGAGACTGCGCCCGGTCTCTTCGGAGAGCCGCTTGACGAAGGCCCAGCCCGTCAGCGGGTGTTCCGCCGGCGGGGCGGAGCAGAGGAGCCGCGCCGCGTCCGGCGGCAGCAGGGCGGCGAGTTCGGAGCGCGCCGCGTCGTCGAGCTGGCTGCCCAGCGCGGTCAGCACGGTGCGGGTGATCTCCTCGGCCCGCTCGTGGGTGGGGTAGGCGCCCTCGTAGCGGATGCGCTCGATGAGGTTCCGGTACGGCGCGGTGGCGGACTCGGCTCGGGTCCGGGCGGGGAGGCGCATGGCCGGGTGACACCTTTCGTGGCTGGGCGCGGCGCCGATGGTCGGCGCGCGGGACCGTGACAGGGGCGGGCGGCGCACCCGGGAGAGCGGGCAGGGCGCGCCGCGGATGAGGCGGGCGGGACGAGGTGGACGGCGGTGGGCGGGGGTGGGCGTCAGCCGGAGATCTGGTGCCGGTCACCCTGGTGGCCGACGGTGATCTTGCGGGGCTTGGCTCGCTCCGCGATCGGGATGCGCAGGGTCAGCACGCCGGCCTCGTACTGGGCATCGATCCGGTCGACGTCGAGGGTGTCGGCGAGCATGACCTGCCGGGTGAAGACGCCGTGCGGACGTTCGGAGAGCTCCATCTGCACGGAGTCACCGACGGCGGAGGGGCGCCGCTCCGCCCTGACGGTGAGCATGTTCCGTTCGACGTCGATGTCGAGCGCGGCCGGGTCGATTCCCGGGGCGTCGAACGCGATGACGTACTGCTCGCCCTCGCGGTACGCGTCCATGGGCAGAGCCGAGGGGCGTGACCAGGTGCCGGCCGGGAGATCGGTGAACCGCTGGGCGAGACGGTCGAGCTCACGGAACGGGTCGGTACGCATCAGCATCGGGAAACACCTCCGAGTCCAGTCGTTGACGACTTCGCGGTCAGCGGGTCGCTGAGACAGTTATAGCGTGTCATCCATCGGATGACAACACGCACTCGTCATCCGATGGATGACAGATACGCGGTACGATGGGGCCATGCCCGCAGCAGAGGAGTCGACGACCTCGTTCCCCGGTTTCCCGTTCGCCGCCCACGCGGCGCTGACCGCCATGGGCGAGGCCCTGCGCGAGGCGGAGACGGAGGAACCACCCGGCGCGGCGGTGGCGGAACCGCCCTCCCCGGAGGAAGCGCTCGCCGCCCTCCTCCTGCTCCGCCTGCTCCGCGAGCGACTGGCGGAGTGGGAGCCGAGCCTGGTGGAGGCCGCACGGGACGCGGGCGCGAGCTGGGCCCAGCTCGCACACCCGATGGGCGTGGCGAGCCGCCAAGCCGCGGAGCGGCGCTTTCTGCGGTGCCGGCCCGGCGCCCCGGGAACGACCGGCGAGCAGCGGGTGCAGGCCGAGCGGGACCGGCGTGCCGCCGACCGCGTCGCGTCGCACTGGGCCAAGGACAACGCGGCCGACCTGCGGCGGCTCGCCGGGCGCATCAGCGCCCTGGGCGACCTGCCGGAGGCCGTCTGCGGGCCGATCGACTCCGCGATGGGCGACCAGGACGCAACGGCGCTGCTCCAGCCGCTGCGGGAAGCGCGCGGCCACCTGGACGAGCACCACACCGATCTGGCCGCGCAGTACGACGCGCTGCTCGCGCCGGAGGGTGAGCCCCGGTTCGAGGACGGCGCCGGACGCTGACCGGCGGCGGGGCGGTCGTGAGTGCGTCCGTGTCGCTGGTCAGGCGGTGCGGGGTCCTGGGGGTCGGTGGACGCCTCCGCCGCGGAGCGGAGGCGCGGACGACGCCGACCTGGGGGAGGGCGAAGCGGAGGAGGGCTTGGGCACGGCGCCCGCCTGGACGTACCGCGCCCACCCGTTCACACCGCTGCGGGACCACCGAGAGCCGCGTGGGAGCCGTCAGCGGGGAAAGCTCTGCCGTCGCACGGCCGCGGTGAAGGCCGACCACGTCGCGGGCGGGAACTCCAGCACCGCACCGCCCGCGTTCTTCGAGTCCCGCACGGGCACCGACCCCGGGAGGGAGCCGCGCGCGAACTCCACGCACTCTCCGCCGCTGCCGTCGCTGTAGGACGACCGCATCCACTCGGCTGATGCGCGGTCCTGGTTGGTGATCATGCGCGGTACTCCTTCGGAAGCGACTTCATGAGGGTCCTCGCGACCTCGGCTTCGAGATTCGCCGTGTCCTACCTGATCCGCGCGGCCGCCGTCACGTCCGGGTGCGCGTGTTCGCGTGGGCGGCGGCCGCGTCCGGTGCATGCGGCACGACCACGATCTGTACGTCGTCCTCGTAGACGACCCGCCCCGGGTCTGCGGAACGCAGAGCCCGACAGTCGACGCCGTGCTCGGACAGGATCTCCAGATAACCGGGGACGCGGGCGAGCAGATGTGTGGCTGACGGTTTGAACCACGCCGCCGCGCCGGGGTTGATCTCGTCGTCGTAGACGTGGGGGTCGACGGTCGAGGGGTCGGTGTACGCCGCCGTGTACCAATCGTTGTTGCGGCGGCGAAAGTTCTCCTGCTCCTCGGAGAGCCTCCCCTCCCTCGCCAGACTGTTGACGAGCCCGAAAACGCCGGTGAAGTTGCCTCGGCTGTTCCATTGAGTCGATTGGAAGCGTACGTACTGGACGGCCTCGCTGTCGCTGTCGGTGATCGCCATCGGCCCATCGTGTCACTGGCCCCCTCATGGCCCAACAGCGTCCACCACGAGGAGAGGACACCGGGACACGGATAAACGGCCTCTCCGTGGCGACCATCGCCCTCGCTGAGGAGCTCGGCGGGACCACGGCGGCGCCGCCGTGGTCCCGGAAAACGGTCACCGCCTTCCCGGTCGGCAGCTGAGCGAGCGTGGGCACCGAATCCCCGCCCGCCGCGGACCACGGCACGGCTTCGTCACAGCCGCCGAAGGAATGTCACCGCGGGTGCCGGAGCCGGCCCGTCGTCGACGGTCCGTCAGCCGCGCACCGGGGCCGTGGCGGCGGCCCGGTCAGTGGTCGGGGTCGCAGATGCGGTCGAGGAGGTTGGCGGTGGCCTGCTGGATGCGGTGGTCCTCGTGGCCGGGGCGGTCCAGCGCCGGCGACCACGCGAAGGTGCCCGAGGCGAAGACCCACGCCCCGCTGCGGGTGCGGTAGAGCGAGGTCTCCTGGTGGCGTCTGGTGCCGCTGTCGTCCTGGTAGGGGGAGTGGGCGAGGAGGACCCGCTCCTCGTGCGCGGGCAGCGGCACGCGCGGGTGGTAGCGGTCGGCCTCGCCGGCGACGAGTCCGGGCAGCGCGGTGCCCTCGCCGGCGCCGGTCTTGTCCCACAGCCAGTGCCCGGCGTTGCGGACGATCAGCGGGCTGGGGCGCGGTACCCGGCCGGCGTACTGGACGCCGAGGATCTGCTGCTCGGCCTCGCCCTGGTCCCGCCAGCGGGCGGGCCGGCCCGGGCCGCGGCGTTTGCGGCAGGTGAGGAGGCGGTCGCGGTCCCCGGAGGGGAGCGGGCCCAGTTCGACCTTCCAGTACATGGAGTTGGCGGAGAGGAAGACGAGGGAGGTGCCGAGGTCGCGGGCCTGCTCTACCGCCCGCCGCATCGGGACCGACCAGTACTCGTCGTGGCCGGGGAAGACGATGCCGCGGTAGCGGGTGGGGTCGACCCAGCCGGCGTGCAGGTCGCGCGCGGTGGCGTAGGAGAGGTCGTACCCCATCCGCTCGGCCCAGCGGATGACGTCGTAGGCGTGGCCGACGTGCAGCGGCAGCCCGGCGCCCGCGTACGGCCGGTCGAAGGAGACGGTCGTGGCGGCGCCGGACTCCCCCAGCAGCCGCCCCTGCTCGTCCCAGGCGTGGTAGAGGCTGGCGCCGGTGCGGCCGTCCTCGGGGAAGAGGTTGTACGCCTGCCAGGTGATGTCGGGCAGCACCAGCAGCAGGTCGGCCGGGCGCTGGTCGCGGACGGTGAACGGGATGTGGGAGCGGTAGTTGCCGTCGCCGGTGGTGAGCACGGCGACGTGGGCGCCGGGGCGCCAGGTGGGCAGCACCTGGTGGCGCCAGGAGAGCCACCAGTGGTGGCAGGAGACCGTCCGGTCGGCCACCATCGGCGAGGGCTGCCGGGTGCCGCTGAGTTGCGGGCTGCGGACGAGGAGTTCGGCGCCGTGGCCGCCGGCGTGGCCGATGCGGTAGATGTCGATGCTGAAGTCCTGCGGCGGGTCCAGCGTCACCCGGAAGTCGATGTGCTGGCCCGGCTCGACCACGCAGTTGGGGGTGAAGCCCTTGATCTGGCAGTGCTCGTCGTCCGGGGTCCGCGGGCCGCTGTCGCGCGAGCCGTCGTTGCGGGGATCTCGCTGCGGCGGGACCGACGCGGAGGCGCCCGAGCCGGCGATGCCCGGGTCCGCGTACCAGGCGACGGGGGTGCGCCCGCCGTCGCGATAGGTCTCCGTCCGGCGCAGCCAGGGAAGCGGCCCCTGACCGAACGGGTCGGAGACCGCATGAGCCAGTGCACCGGACTCCCAGCGCCGACTCTGATCCGTGTTCACCGACACGCCCCTCCCTCGTCGCGCCGCCCGGCCGGCCCGGCTCCCCCGGGTGCGACGACCCCACCCGGCCGCCGTCATGACCAGCACATCACATATTGCTAGCGCGTCATCACCGCTGGTCGTTCACCTGGTCAATGCTTTGCCGTCGGTCATCGACCGGACGGCCCGCTACGTGCGGCTATGGTCACGTACGGGTGATTCGCGGGGCTCGCGCGCGAGCGCCGCCCGCCCGGTCCGCACATCACCACGCGCCCGCGCGCCCCCTGTCGCGCTCCGGATCACGAGCTCCGGGCGCGCGGTGCGGGGAGGCCCCCGACGGCGCGCGCCGACCGCTCGGTGCGGTTCCCGTCGAGCGCGGCCCGGCACGGGGTGGGGGGTACGGGGGCGGGCGGTGCGGCAGCGGGCTCCCCCACCGACGCGGGTGGACGTCGGGGAAGCGGCCGCACGGGAACGCCCGGCGGGTCGGCGCCCGCGGGTGTCAGACACGCCGCACCAGCTTCTCCGAGTGCACCCCGACCTCGGCCAGCCAGCCGCGCAGCGGCTCGGGGTCGCCCTCGTCCACCAGGGCGAACACCGCGTCGGACAGGTCGGGGGCGCGCCCGCCGTCCACCGTCAGCACGGGACCGTCGAGCCAGTCCAGCGCGGGCGCGCCACCGGCGGTATCGACCACGGCGCGGCAGACGGCCGCGGCCACGTGCTGGGCAAGGAGCTCCCGTCCGCTGGGCGGCGGCGGGGCGGGGAACGCGAGGGGAGCGGCGGCGATGCTGCTGGCCGGGGCGACCGGTTCGGCCTCGTGCTCCGCCCGCGCGGTGGCGGTGGCGAGCCACGCCGCGAGCGCGTCGGTGAAGTCGCCGTCGTCGGAGGCGAGGCGCAGCAGGACGGCGCCGAGCGCCGGGGAGCGTTCGCCGCCCAGGGGCCGGGTGCTCTCCGCGCCGAGCGCGGCCGCCAGCCGGCCGGCGCGCTCCCGCCAGAGGCGGTCCACGATCTGCGCCGGGTAGGCCGACCAGTCGACCGCCTCCCAGACGGGCGCCGGGGCGCCGGGGGCGGCGGGCGGCGGGCCGTGGAAGAGCCGGGCCGCCAGCAGCGACACCTCGCGGTCGACCGCGCCGGGGTCCTCCAGCAGGTCGCAGGCGGGACGCTCGCCGAGGCGTTCGCCGAACCCGTCGGCCAGCCGGTCGCGCCGGGAGAGGTCGGTGAGCGAGGAGACGACCCCGGCGTTGAGCCGGCTGGGCCAGCGGCCCAGCCGCCAGGCCGGCAGCGCGACACGTGTCAGCAGGCGGTCCCAGCCCGCGTAGGCGAGGCCGACCTGCTCCTGCGCGGCCTGGCGGAGCGCCGGGTCGACATGGCGGGCGCGCGCGGAGGCCGCGGCGGCGACGCCGCGCTCCATCTCCGTGGCGTGGCTGCCGATGCGGCGCAGCATGGCGCGGGCGACGGCCGCCGCGGCGGCGGCC
>NZ_JAAVJD010000202.1 GCF_012033735.1 Streptomyces lonarensis
CCGGCTGCTGCCGGGCTTGCCGCCGATCGACCACCCGGTGGAGAAGCCGTTGCGGAACGAGAGGGTGACGAGCGTCTGACCGGCGGCGCCCGCCCCCGCGCACGCCGCGGCGACCACGGCACGGGGCGCCCGCGGCAGCACCGGCAGCCGCCGGCCCACCGCCAGTGCCACCACCGCGACGACGAGACCCGCCACCACCCCGAGGGTGACCGCGCGGCCCGCGGCGGCCCCGGCGCCGTGGTCGAGCAGCCCGCAGGCCAGGCCGTAGAGGGCGCCCAGCAGTACCGCGCCCGTCCGCGTGCCCACCACCGGGCGCCGCGGCGCCGCGTGCTGTCCCATCGACTGCTCCCTCCGGGCGGATGCCCCCAGCGGACCGCGCGCCCGGGGGTCCGGCAACCGGCGGCCGCCGCCGTTGGGTCCAACGGCGCAACCCGCTCACCCGGGAGGTGTGCCACGGCCGCCCGCGGCGCCGAAGCGCTCGGACTGCGGCGCCACGCGGGGGCGACTACGTTGGCAGAGAGGGGTCGCCGAGGCGCCCGGCCGGGCGCCGGAGAAGCTGGGAGCGAACCATGAAGTACATGATCGCCCTGATGGGCACCCAGGGGGACTGGGACGCGATGCGCGGCGGCCGGGACGACCGGGGCCGTTCCTGGTCCCAGGGGGACATGCGCGCGATGGTGGACCACATGGACGGCATCGACGCCGAACTGCGCAGCCGCGGCGAACTGGTCGAGGGCCAGGGGCTGGAGGGCCCGTCGGCCACCCGCACCGTCCGGGTCCGCGACGGACGCCGTGAGGTGACCGACGGACCGGAGAACGGCAGCCGGGAGGCGCTCGCCGGCTACTGGATCGTGGATTGCGCCTCGGAGGACCGCGCGTTGGAGATCGCCGCGCTGGCCTCGGTCTGCCCGGGCCCCGGCGGCGCGCCGGGCGGCGACCCGGTGGAGGTGCGGCCGGTGATGGAGGAGCCTCCCGGGCAGTGACCGGCCCCTGCGCGGCCCGCCGTCAGCGGTCGGCCGCCAGGTGGATGCCGAGGTCGGTACGGTCCGGCAGCAGGTCGGCGTGGAGGGCCCGCGTGCCCTGGTAGTCGCCGTCGCGCAGGCGGCGGTACCGCCGGGGCTCCTCGGTCCCGACGCCGGCCAGGCGGGACCGCAGTCGCGCGACCTCCCGCTCGACGTCGTCGGCCTTCAGGGCGTCGGCGTCGTGCACCACGTGCAGGTCGAGGGTGTCGATGCCGACGTACCAGAGCACGCCGTGGGTGAGGGGGAACAGCAGGGACTCCAGGTCGCCGCTGATGCCGCGCGGGCCGATGGACCGGGCGTCCTCCCCGGCGGTGACCACCACGAGGGCCCGGCGTCCCGCCAGTGGGCCGTCGCCGTAGCGGCGCGGCACGCCCAGGTCGGGGTCCATCTCGCCGAAGGCGAATCCGGCGGTGAGCACGCGGTCGAACCAGCCCTTGAGGATGGCGGGCGGCCCGTACCACCACAGCGGGAACTGCAGCACCAGCAACTCGGCGGCGGCGAGTTTGGCCTGCTCCGCCTGCACCTCGGCGGGCAGCTGGCCCCGCTCGTACGCCGTGCCGGCCTGCTCGGCGAAGTTGCCGGGCGTATCCGCCAGGTCGCCGAGGTCACTGGCGCGGCTGACGGGGTCGAACCCCTGGCCGTAGAGGTCGGAGGTGGTGACCGTCCAGCGCGGGGCGAGCGCGCGGGTGCCCTCGCGGAACAGCAGGTCGTTGAAGGAGCCCGGGCGCGGGTGCGCGTGCACCCACAGGGCGGTGTCGGGGGTCGTCGGGTGGGTGATCACTGTGGGGCCTTCCGGTCGGTCCGTCTGCGGGGCGTCTGCGGGTCAGGCGGGTCGGGGCCCGGTCGCGACGGCGGTCACGACGCATGCGAGTGCCGCCGCGGCGCGCTCGGCCGTGATGTCGCCCGCCAGGGCGCCCCGGGCCAGCGCGTCGCCGGCGCCGATGACCGCGAACAGGCCGGCGGTGTCGATCGGCCCGGCGAGCGGTTCCAGCGCCTCGCGGCACATCTGCAGGTAGGCGTCCTCGGCCTCCTGGCGGACCGCGCTGAGGGCGGGGGAGCCCGCGAGTGCGGCGACGACGTCCGCGAGCTCCCGCCCCTCGGCCAGGCAGCAGTCGATGTAGGCCGCGGCGACGACCTCCGCCACCGCGTCGAGCCGGGGCGGTGTGTCGTCCAGGACGCGGGAGAGCGTCTCGCGCCGCCGCTCCTCGAACGCGCGGTACAGCTCCGCGAGGACGCCGGACCGGTCGCCGAAGTGGTCGTAGACCAGGGGCTTGGTCACCCCGGCCCGTTCGGCGAGGCGGGCGAGGGTGAACTCGTCGGTCCCCGCGTCCCGGATCAGCTCGCGGGCCGCGTCGAGCAGCTGCGCCCGGCGCTGCCGCTTCGTCAGTCGGCGACGGGGCGGTGCAGCGGTGGGGTCGGTCATCCCGCCTCCCCGGTTGGCTACGATTGGTAACTTACGATTCGTAGCTTACGGCTCCGGCGGGATCGCGTCCACCCCGCCCGGCCTCGGAACGCGCACAGCCCCGGCGCTGCTGCGCCGGGGCTGCGGGGGAGCGGCGTGCGGGCCGCACCGGGGTCAGTTGATGTCGATGCTCTCGATGACGATGTCCTCGACCGGCTTGTCGCCCGGCTCGGTCTCCGTGCCGGCGATGGCGTCCACCACGGCCTGGCTGTCGGCGTCCGTGACCTCGCCGAAGATGGTGTGCATGCCGGTGAGGTGCGGGGTGGGCTCCACGGTGATGAAGAACTGCGAGCCGTTGGTGTTCGGCCCCGAGTTGGCCATGGCCAGCAGGTAGGGGCGGTCGAACGCCAGGTCGTCGGAGAACTCGTCCTCGAACTGGTAGCCGGGGCCGCCCATGCCGGTGCCCTCCGGGTCGCCGCCCTGGATCATGAAGCCGTCGATCACGCGGTGGAAGATGACGTCCTCGTAGAGCGGGGTGTCGCCCTCCTGGCCGTCCCAGGCCTTCGAGCCGTCGGCGAGGCCGAGGAAGTTGTGCACCGTGCGCGGCGCCTCCTCGGGGAAGAGCTCCACGGTGACGGAGCCCTCGCTGGTGTTGATGACGGCCTCGGTGGCGAGGTCGGCGGCGTCGATCGGCTCGTCCTCGGTCTCCTGGGGCGTCTCGGTGTCGTCGGCGTCGCCGGTGCCGGTGCTCTCCTCCGTGCTGGAGCCGGCGTCGTCGGAGGAGTCCTCGTCCGAGGAGCCGCATGCGGTCAGCAGGCCGAAGCAGAGGGGGACGGCGACCGCGGCGGTCACCAGGGAGTGGCGGGAGGAGAACACGGGGCGGGCCTTCCGGGTGGGCGACTGGGGGCCGCGCCCATCATGCCGTACCGCCGCTCGCGGCAGCAGACCGGAGCGGCGTCCCGGTCCGGGCGGCGCCGCGCCTCACGGGGCCGGTCGGGGCTCTGCCCCGGCCCGCTCCCGGCGCTTGCGGGCCCGGTAGGCGGCGACGTTGGCCCGGGTCGCGCACCGTTCCGAGCAGTAGCGGCGCGAGGTGTTGGTGGAGGTGTCGACGAACGCGTTGCGGCACGGCGCCGCCGAGCAGACGCCGAGCCGGTCGACGCCGCCGTCGGTGAGCCGGACCGCCAGGCCCATGCAGGCGATCGCGGCGTAGGCGGCCGCGGCGTTGGTGGAGTGCTCCGCCAGGTGCAGGTGCCACCGGGGGCGGCCCTCGTCGTCGAGGAAGTCGTGGCCGGAGATCTGCGGGCTCGCCGGGTACTCCAGCAGCAGGGCGTTGAGCAGGTCCACCGCCCGGCGCTCGTCGCCCTCGCCCGCCGCGGTGAAGACGGCGCGCAGCCGCGCGCGGACACCGCGCAGCCGCGCGATGTCCGCCTCGGTGGCCCGCCGGGCCGCCTTGGCGCTCTCGCCGAACAGCTCGCGCACCGCTTCGACCGAGGTCAGCGAGTCGGCACCCCGCTCGGGCTCCTCACTGTTCACCAGCCGGACGGCGAACGAGGAGTAAGAGATCAGTTCCACCTGTGTCCTCACCGCAGCGCTTCGGACCCCGCACTGTACTAGTAAGGATCGATCAGATATCTGACTATTACCGTACGCGGCGGGGCCGGTGTCGTACGGTGGCACGAGTAGGGGCGAACGGAAGGAGCCGAAGTGGCGGACTGGACGGCATGGCAGAACACCTGGGACCGGCAGCAGGAGTGGTACCTGCCGGACCGCGAGGAGCGTCTACGGGTCATGCTCGACAGCGTGGCGGCCCTGACCGGTGAGGCACCGCGGGTCCTGGACCTCGCCTGCGGCACCGGCACCATCACCTCCCGCGTCCTCGCCCGCTTCCCCGACGCCCGGACCACCGGGATCGACATGGACCCCGCGCTGCTCACCATCGCCCGCGGCAGCCACCAGGGGGAGACCCGCGCCGACTGGGTCCACGGCGACCTGCGCACGGCCGACTGGCCGGCCCTGCTCCCGCACGCGACGTACGACGCCGTCCTCACCTCCACCGCGCTGCACTGGCTGCAGGCCGGGCCGCTGCGCGACCTGTACCGGACGCTGGCGGAGGTGGTCCGCCCCGGCGGCATCCTGATCAACGCCGACCACATGCCCGACGACACCACGCCCGCCATCAACGAGGCGGTCGACGCCTTCGACCGCGAGCGCCGCGAGAAGGCCGCGGCCGGCGGCAGCGAGGACTGGATCGGCTGGTGGCAGCGGGCGGCCGAGGCCCCCGAGCTGGCCGACGCGGTCGCCGAGCGGTTCGAGACCATCGGCAACCCGATCGACGGCGACCACTCCGACGGGGAGGCGCAGTCCGCGGAGTGGCACGCGCTCGCCCTCCGCGACGCCGGGTTCTCCGAGGCCCGCGCCATCTGGGCCTCGCCCACCGACGGCATGGTGCTCGGCCTGCGCTGAGTCCCGGGTCCGCCGCGCCGCCGCATCGCCGCGCCGGGCCGCCGGCGCACCGGCGCCCGCCGACCGCGTGAGCGGGCGGCGGGCGCCGCGGTGTCAGCGCCGGGCGATGCCCTCCGCCCGGGCGGCCCGTGCCACCGCGGCGGAGACCGCCGGGGCGACCCGGGCGTCGAACGGCGAGGGGATCACCAGCGACGGCGAGAGCTCGTCCGCCACCACGCCCGCCAGGGCCTCGGCCGCTGCCAGTTTCATCCCCTCACTGATGCGGGGCGCCCGGACCTGCAGCGCCCCGGCGAAGATGCCGGGGAACGCCAGCACGTTGTTGATCTGGTTCGGGAAGTCGCTGCGTCCGGTCGCCACCACGGCGGCGTGACGGGCGGCGACCTCCGGGTGGACCTCCGGGTCCGGGTTGGCCATCGCGAAGACGAACGCCCCGGGGGCCATCCGCGCCACGGTCTCCTCCGGAACGGTGCCCCCGCTGACGCCGATGAAGACGTCCGCGCCCGCCATGGCGTCCGCCAGCGTGCCCGAGCGGCCGGTGGTGTCGGTCAGCTCGGCCAGCTCCCGCTTGGCGGCGTTAAGGTCGGTCCGCTTCCGGGAGAGCACGCCGCCGCGGTCGCAGACGGTCACCTCGCCCACCCCGGCGCCCCGCAGGATCTTCGCGATGGCCATGCCCGCCGCGCCGGCGCCGGAGATCACCGCGCGGAGCTCTGCCAGGTCGCGCCCGGTCAGCCGTGCGGCGTTGCGCAGCGCGGCGAGGGTGACGACGGCGGTGCCGTGCTGGTCGTCGTGGAAGACCGGAATGTCGAGCCGCTCCTGGAGCCGCCGCTCGATCTCGAAGCAGCGCGGCGCCGCGATGTCCTCCAGGTTGATGCCGCCGAAGGACGGCGCCAGCCGCACGACCGTCTCGACGATGTCGTCGGGGTCGCGGGCGTCGAGCGCGATCGGCACGGCGTCCACGCCGCCGAACTGCTTGAAGAGGATCGCCTTGCCCTCCATGACGGGCAGCGACGCCTCCGGGCCGATGTCGCCGAGTCCGAGGACGGCGCTGCCGTCGGTGACGACGGCGACCGTCTGCGACTTCCAGGTGTAGTCGTGCACCAGCTCCGGCTGCTCCGCGATGGCGCTGCACACCTTGGCGACGCCGGGCGTGTAGGCCAGGGAGAGGTCCGCCGTGTCGCGCAGCGGCACGGTGGCGGCGACGGCCATCTTGCCGCCGCGGTGCAGGGCGAAGGCCGGGTCGGGTCCGTCGGCCGCCAGTGCTTCCTGCCGAGGGTTGATGATCTCCGATGCCACGTGGGTTGACCCCTTTGTCTGATCCGGGCGCGTCTCTCGGTTGCCGGCCTCCGGTCGGAGGCCGGGCGGACACCACGTCCGGCACCCGAGCGGCGGTCGATCGGCCGTCGCGGGGGCATTCGGACGCCGGACGTGCCGCACACACGTCCGGGCTCCCCGGGAGTGCGGGGTGTTGACCGTCCGTTCTACAGGATCTTCACCACTGCCGACGAGGGGGCGGGGGCGTGAAGCGCGCGACACGCGACCCCCGCGGACCCCGGCGGCCGGTCACGGCCACGGCGGCCTTCGGGGCGGCGTTCGGGTCGGGGGCTGCGCGGCCGGTGGAGAACCCACCGCCGGGCGGCGCGCGCCGGGGCGTGAGCGGGGTCTCATTGCGCCCCGCGCCACTCTCCCGGGTCATGTCCCCCGTCCGGCGCACCGGTTGCGGCGCGCCACATGTCCGTTATCCGATCTTGACGTCAACGGTAACCGAACGCCGCCGGTCCGGATGGGAGGATGCCCCACTGGAACACATCTGCCCGGCTCGATCGCGTGCTCGACGGCGGCGATCCCGCCCTCGCCCAGGAGGCCCCCATGTCTGCCCGTTCCCTGTCCCGACACTCCCGCCTGGCCGGCGCCACCGCCCTGGCTCTCGCCGGCGCCCTGGTGCTCGGTGCCTGCGGTTCCGACGACTCCGGGGACGGGGGCTCGGGCGAGGCGGCCGGCTCCGACGCGCCGCTGTGGGACCAGCTGCCCGAGGACATCCAGGAGGCCGGTGTCATCAGCGTGGGCTCCGACATCGCCTACGCGCCCATCGAGTACTACGACGAGAGCGGCGAGGTCACCGGCATCGACCCCGCCATCGCCGAGGCCCTCGGCGAGCAGCTCGGCGTGGAGCTGCGCTTCGAGAACGGCACCTTCGACGGCCTCGTGCTCGGCATGAACTCCGGACGCTACGACGTCATCATGTCCGCCATGACCGACACCAAGGAGCGTCAGGACGGGGTGAGCGAGGACGCCGAGGGCGGCGCCGACTTCGTCAACTACTTCCGCGCCGGCTCCGCGATCCTGGTCGCCAAGGACAACCCGGAGAACGTCACCGGACTGGCCGACCTCTGCGGCCTCACCGTCGCCGCGCAGCGCGGCACCGCCAACGAGGCGCTGGTGGAGCGGCAGCAGGAGGAGTGCGACACCCCGATCGAGGTGCTCGTCAACGACAACGACGACGAGTCCGTCACCCAGCTGCAGAGCGGTCGCGCCGCCGTGGTCGTCACCGACTTCCCCGTCGCCCTCTACAACGCGCTGGAGGCGCGCGGCGGCGAGCTGTTCGAGGTCGTCGGCGAGCAGATCGACGCCGCGCCCTACGGCATCGCCGTCCCCAAGGACAACCCCGAGCTGCGTGACGCCCTCCAGGCCGCGGTGCAGGCGATCATCGACAACGGCGACTACGCCGAGGTCCTGGAGGAGTGGGACGCCCAGACCGGTGCCGTCGAAGAGGCCACCGTCAACGCGGGCGAGTGAGCGCACCACCGTCGTTCCGCGGGCCCCGGGCATCGCCCGGGGCCGCGCCCCTTTCCGCATCCCCCAGGCAGCTAAGGCAGTGAACCGTGTCAGATGAGAACAGGGACGAGGTGCCGGGCCCTGACGACAAGGGCCGCGACCCGGGCTCCGCCCCGCACACCACCGCGGCCCCGGGGTCGCCCCCGCCCGAGGCGATCCGCGCCGTCCCCGTGCGGCACTACGGCCGCTGGGCCGGTGCCGCGGTCGTCCTGGGCCTGCTGGCCCTGCTGGTGCTCGCCTTCGCGGGCGCCGACATCGAGTGGTCCGTGGTCGGTACCTACCTCGACCACGAGACGATCATCATGGGCGCGCTCAACACGCTCTGGATCACCCTGCTGGCGATGCTGCTCGGCGTGGGCCTCGGCACGGTGCTGGCCATCATGCGCCTGTCGGGCAACCCGGTGCTCTCGACCGTCGCCTACGGGTACATCTGGTTCTTCCGCGGCACCCCGGTCCTCGTCCAGCTCTTCCTGTGGTTCAACCTGGCGCTCATCTTCCCCGTGCTCGACCTCGGCTTCTGGTCCGAGGACATGAACAAGGTGATGACGCCGTTCATGGCCGCCCTGCTCGGGCTGGGGCTCAACGAGGCCGCCTACATGGCCGAGATCAGCCGGGCCGGTATCCAGTCGGTGGACCGCGGCCAGACGGAGGCCGCGCAGGCGCTGGGCATGTCGGGCAACCGCACCATGCGCCGCATCGTGCTGCCGCAGGCGATGCGTGTGATCATCCCGCCCACCGGTAACGAGTTCATCAACATGCTGAAGACCTCGTCGCTGGCGTACGCCATCCAGTACAACGAGCTGTTCCTCGCCGGACGCACCATCTCCTCGCGGACCCTGGCGGTCATGGAGATGCTGGTCGTCGTCTCGGTCTGGTACCTGCTGCTCACCACGATCTTCTCGATCGGGCAGTACTACCTGGAGCGGCACTTCGCCCGCGGCAGCGACCACAACCCGCCGCCGACCCCGCTGCAACGGGTGCGGCGCCAACTGACGTCCTTCCGGGTCAAGCCGAACCTGCCCTCCCCGGCGGGCGGCGGCACCGGCGGTGACGGCGGCGGCAACGAGGGCGGCGACGCGACCGCGCGCCGCGACGGCGGGAAGGGGTGAACGCGATGGGTCAGCCGAGCAGCGGCGCCACCGGCGGCGACGTCATGGTCAGGTCCGAGCAGGTCCACAAGTCCTTCGGGCTGGTGCCCGTCCTCAACGGCATCGACCTCACGGTCCGCCACGGTGAGGTCTTCTGCCTGGTGGGACCGTCCGGATCGGGCAAGTCCACCTTCCTGCGGTGCATCAACCACCTGGAGAAGATCAACGCCGGCCGGCTGTACGTCGACGGCCAGCTCGTCGGCTACCGCCAGAAGGGCGACAAGCTGTACGAGATGAAGGAGCGCGAGGTTGCGTTCCAGCGCCGGGACATCGGCATGGTCTTCCAGCGCTTCAACCTCTTCCCGCACATGACGGCGCTGGAGAACGTCATGGAGGCGCCGATCCAGGTCAAGGGGGAGCGGAAGGCGGACGCGCGGGCCCGCGCCGAGGAGATGCTCACCCGGGTCGGCCTCGCCGACCGGATGAAGAACTACCCGGCGCAGCTCTCCGGCGGCCAGCAGCAGCGCGTCGCCATCGCCCGCGCACTGGCGATGGAGCCCAAGCTGATGCTCTTCGACGAGCCCACCTCGGCGCTCGACCCCGAGCTGGTCGGCGAGGTGCTCGACGTCATGCGCGGCCTCGCCGAGGAGGGCATGACGATGATCGTCGTCACCCACGAGATGGGGTTCGCCCGGGAGGTCGGCGACTCGCTGGTCTTCATGGACGGCGGCGTCGTCGTGGAGTCCGGGCACCCGCGCGAGGTGCTGACCAACCCGCGCCACGAGCGCACCCAGGCGTTCCTCTCCAAGGTGCTCTGACCGCGGGCCGGCCCCGCACGGCCGCCGGTACCGGGCACGCCGCCGACCGCCCCGCGCCGCCCTCGAACGGGCGCCCGGGGCGGCCCGGGGCGGTCG
>NZ_JAAVJD010000203.1 GCF_012033735.1 Streptomyces lonarensis
GCGCAGGTCGCGCCGGGCGACGCCCGGACGGCGGCAGCGCGACGTGCCGGATACCGGCCGGCACGGGGCGCGGGAGGTACGTGCGCCGGCAGTACCGCGCCCCGGGTCGCGCCCCGCCCGACGCCCCGCACCGCGTCCCGGACGGCGCGATTCGGGCGTGCGCGCGGGCGACGACCGTGCCTAGGCTGACGTGACGGACGGTCATGGGTGCCGGCCCCGGCCCGAGCGGCGGGCCGGGTACGGAGAGGAGCGGACGTGCTGAGCCTGGACATGATCGTGCTGGGGTGCGCCGACGACCGTCGGGCCGCCGAGTTCTGGAAGGCGGCGCTCGGCTACGTCGAACGCGATCCGCACGACCCGGACGCCTGGCTGGTGCTGCTGCCGCCCGACGGGCACGGCCCGGGGCTGGCGATGGACCTCAGCGACCGCCCCGCGCCCGAGTTCCCCCACCTCCACCTGGACCTGCACGTCCGCAGCGCCGCCGAACAGCGCTCGGAGGTGGACCGGCTGGTGGCGCTGGGCGCCGAACGGGTGCCGTGGAAGCACTACCCGGCCGACGCCGACTTCGTGGTGCTGGCGGACACCGAGGGCAACCGGTTCTGCGTCGTGGACGACTCCTACGCACCGCCCGCCCCGGGCGCGGACGCCCGCAGCCGGAAGGGCGACGGCCGGGTCGGCGAGGCGGGCGGCGGCCGGGCGGCCTCCCGGGCCCGACCCGCCACGTCCGGCCCGGTGGCGGCGATCGTGCCGGAGGGGGCCGAGGACGGCACCACGTCGGTGGCCCGGCCCTCGCCGCGGCCGGCTCCCGCCCGGCCCTCCACCCCCGGGCCGGTGGCGCCCATCGCCCCGGCGGGCGCGGACGACCCCACGGACGCGTCGAACGGGCCCCCGCAGGCCGAGCCGCCCACAGCGACGGAACCCTCCACCCCGTCGGACGCCGCGCCCTCCGCCACCGCACCGTCGCCTCCGCCCGCTCCTCCGCAGCCCCCTGCCGCACCTGCGGCAGCCGCCCCGCCGCCACCGCCGCACCCGCCCGCGACGCCCGGCCGCGGCACGATCGAGACGCCGGCCTTCCGTCCGGACGAGACCGACTTCGCCGGGGCCGAACACCTCGACCCCGCGTTCGTCGCGGGCTTCGACCGCAAGCAGGGCAGTCCCGACCCCGCCGAGGACATCGCGGCGCTGCGGGACCACGGGGTCGGGGCGCGGTCGACGGTGGTCGATCTCGGCGCCGGGACCGGTCAGTTCGCCCTCGCCGCCGCCCGGGCCTTCGGCGCGGTGGTGGCGGTGGATGTCTCCCCCGCCATGCAGGACCACCTGGAGCGCGCCGCGGCGGCCCGGGGGCTCACCAACGTCCGTCCGGTACGCGCCGGTTTCCTCAGCTACGAGCACCGGGGAGCGCCGGTCGACGCCGTCCACACCCGGCACGCCCTGCACCAACTGCCCGACGTGTGGAAGGCGGTCGCCCTGCAGCGGATCGCGGAGCTGCTGCGCCCCGGCGGGCTGCTCCTCCTCACGGACCTGGTGTACGACTGCTCACCCGCCGAGGCCGAGCCGCTGTTCCGGCAGTGGGTGGCCGGCGCGGCCGCGGTGAACGCGGCCGACGGGTACACGGCGGCCGACTACGCCGAGCATCTGCGCACCGAGTTCTCGACCTTCCGGTGGCTGCTGGAACCGATGCTCGACCGCGCGGGGTTCGAGGTGCTGCGCAGCGAGTACCGGGGGCGGGTCTTCGCCCGCTACCTCTGCCGTCGGGTGGGCGGGGCCTCGCCCGGCAGCGGCTGACCGCAGGCCGTGCGGTGCGGCGGCCGGGTGTGCGGCCGCCGCACGGGACCGCGGGCCGCGCAGCAGGCGGTCAGCGGGTGGTCATCGGGTGGTGTGCGCGCCGCCGTTGACGTGGATGGTCTGCCCCGTGATGTGCCGGGCTCCCGGCGAGGCGAGGAAGTGGATGGTGGCGGCGATGTCGTCGACCGCGCCGGGACGCTTGTCGTGGGTCTCCTCGACCAGCCCCTCCCGCCGGCGGTCCGTCATCCGGCCGTGGAAGAGGTTGGTGTCGTCGACGAACCCGGCGGCGATGACGTTGCTGGTGACGCCCTTCGGCCCGAGCAGTGAGGAGAGCACGACGTTCCACGCCGCCAGCGCCGCCTTCGCCGCGCCGTAGGAGCCGGCGCCGTGGTCGGCTCCGATGGCTCCCAGCGAGATGACGGTCCCGTCCGGGGAGGCGAGCAGCCGGTCGCGTACCGCGGTGGTGGTGAGGACGGCGGTCAGCAGGTTCTTGCTGAGGGCGGCGTTCCACTCCGCGAGGGTGGTCTCCAGCTGCGACTGCGCGGAGGCGGTGAACTCGGGCAGGCCGCCGGCGGAGTTCACCAGGACGTCGAGCTCGTCGCCGATCGACTCGGCGAGGCGTGCCACCTGTCCCGGGTCGGTCCCGTCGCAGACGATGCCTTCCGCACCGCTCTCGTCCGCGGCCGACCGGACGCGGTCCTCGTGGCGACCGGTGATCACCACACGGTCCCCGTCGGAGACGAAGCGCTTGGCGGCGGCAAGGCCGATACCGCTGCTGCCGCCGGTGATCAGTACAGTCCGTGCCATGGTCCGGGCCCCCTGGAGTCCGCTGCGCTGCGACCCAGGTGACCGACATGGGGCGCGATGTCCGATTTCCGCACGCTAGCAGCCGTGGGGCGGCGGACCGCTCGACGCACCGTGCGCACGGACGGCAGCCCCTGTCCGGCGGAGAGCGGGCGCTACGGAGGCACGCCCCGGCGTTCGCGCGGGTGCCGACGGCGCGCTCGCGGGTGCAGCGAGAGCCGCGCCGCCGCCCGGTCCGGAGCCGGGCCGCCGGCGCGGGCCGACGCGAGCGGTTCAGTCGGCGGAGGGCACCACGAAGAGGCGGGACATCCCGGCGGCGAGGGCGAGGTCTCCCGCCACCCGCACCCGCCGGGCCACGTACAGCCCGAACGGGTTGGCCGCGCCCGAGGTGAGCCGAAGGAACTCCAGGTCGCCGAGGGTGAGTGTGGTGCGGGGTTCGGCGTCCGAGGCACCGGCCCGGACAACGCAACGGCCGGCGTCCACCCGCACCTCGTAGGTCTCGGTGGTGGCGCCGGTGATCTCCCAGCGGACGAGCGCGGACAACCCGACGGCGGCCTCGGCCCGCAGCTGGGACGGCATCCGCGCGAACACCTCGTCGAGGACGCGCTTGCGGAGGACCGGGTCGGCCGCGAGCGCGGCGACCTCGTCATCGGTGAGCCGCGCCGCGAGCGCGGCGAACTCCGCGGGGGAGACGGTGGTGAGGTCCAGCTCCGCGAGCCACTCACGCGTCAGCCGCGCGGGCGGCGCCGCACCCGGCCGAGCGGCATCGGCGGGCGCCGCGCCCGGTGGCGAGGCGTCGTCGCACACGACCGCGTCGCGGAATCCGTCACCGGTCATCAGCCGCCCCCGTGAAGCGCTCGGACATCAGGGGGTGACCCTATGAGCCCGGCGCCGGCCCCACAAGATCGCCTCCGTCGCGGTGCCGTCCGCCTCCGCCGCGCGGCCTGCCGGTCCTTGCGGGCGGGACGGACGGCGCGGGGGAAACCGGTTGGCCCACGGCGCCCGAATGCGAGACGATACGTCTCGTACCGCTCGTGTCTCAGCCGTTCCGACGAAGGAGGAGCCCGTGGCCCGCCCGCGCCCCGCGCACATCGCCATGCTGTCCATCCCGGCCGTGAGCCACGTCTATCCGCATCTGGAGGTGATCCGAGAGCTCGTGCGGCGCGGCCACCGCGTCAGCTACGCCAACGACCCACGGGTCGCCGACCTCGTCACCGGCACCGGGGCCGCACTGGTCCCCTACACGTCGATCCTTCCGGAGGCCGACTGGCCCGAGTCGCCGATCGCCGCGATGGACCTCTTCCTCGACGAGGCGATCCAGGTACTGCCGCAGCTCCACGCCCACTTCACGGCCGACCGGCCCGACCTCTACCTCTCGGACATCGCCGGCGCCCCGTTCCGCGTTCTCGCCGAGACGCAGGGCGTGGGGCTGGTGCAGCTCTCTCCCGCTTCCGTTGCGTGGGAGGGGTACGAGGACGAGGTGGGAGCCTGGCTCCATGCGCAGCCGGGCGCCGACGCCTACCAGGCGAAGGCACGGCGGTGGCTGGCGGAGACCGGGGCGACCACCACCGATCCCGACACCTTCCTCGGGCGGCCCGACCGGAGCATCGCGGTCATCCCACGCGCCATGCAGCCCCACGCGGACCGCGTCGATCCGATCCGCTACTCGTTCGTGGGCGCCTGCCTCGGGGCCCGGGACACCGCCGACGCGTGGGAGCGTCCGGCGGCGGCGGACGGCAGGAGACTGCTGCTGATCTCGCTCGGTTCGGCCTTCACCGACCAGTCGGAGTTCTACCGCGCCTGCCTCGCCGCCTTCGGCGACCTGCCGGACTGGTACGTGGTGCTGCAGATCGGAAAGCAGACCGACCCCGCACTGCTGGGTGAGATCCCGGACAACGTGGAGCTCCACTCCTGGGTGCCCCAGCCCGCGATCCTCGCCCACGCCGACGCCTTCATCACCCACGCCGGCATGGGCGGCGCCAAGGAGGGACTGCGCCAAGGCGTGCCGATGGTCGCGGTCCCCCAGGCGGCCGACCAGTTCATGAACGCCGACCGCTTGGTCGCGCTGGGCGTGGCGCGACGGCTGGACGCCGACGACGCCTCCCCCCTCTCGCTGCGCACCGCGCTGCTGGCGGTGGCCGACGACCCCGGGGTACGGGAACGGCTGACGGCGTTGCGGGACGAAGCTCAGCGCGAGGGCGGCACCTCGCGGGCGGCAGACCTGGTGGAGGCCGAGCTGCCGCGAACGCGCGCCGCCGACGGCACGCCGGGGCCGACGGGCACCTGATCGACCGGCACCTGACCCGGCCCGGTCGAGCCAGGTCAGGTCAGAGCACGAACGGCTGGTCGTGGTCGCCGAGCATGGGCCGACCGGCGTCGGCCCAGGCCAGCATCCCGCCGTCCACGTTGGCGGCGTCGACCCCCTGCTGCACGAGGTAGGCGGTCACCTGGGCGGACCGGCCGCCGACCTTGCAGATCACGTGGACCGGACCGCCGTCGGCACGCTCACTGATCTCGGCGAACCGCTGCACGACCTCGCCCATGGGGATGTGCAACGCGCCCTCGGCGCGGCCGGCGGCCCATTCCTCGGACTCGCGTACGTCGAGAAGCAGACCGTCGGCGGGCAGGGAGTCGACAGTGACGGTGGGCACCTGCATGAAGTTCATGGCTGAACCCTACTCATAACGGTCGCTGCGGCGGAGCGCCGCCGACACCCAGACCGTCTCCGTCCCGGCTTCAGTTGCCGCGAGCGTCGTACGACGTCCCGTGGCCGCCGCCGTCGGAGAACTCGGAGCCGTGCCTGCCGTCCCCGGCCGGGCCGTACTCACCGCCCCCGCTCGGGCCGTACCCATCACTCCCGGCCGGGTCGGCGGCACCGTAGCCACTGGCAGCGTCACCCCAGCCGCCGTCCCCGTGGGGCGGGGACGCCTGGGAAGCACCGCCGTGCAGCCGGTTCAGCTCGGCCTCACGCTCGCCGATCTTGCGGTGCAGGTCGGCGGCGATCTCCTCCAGCAGCGCGTCCGGGTCGTCCTTCGCCAGCTGCAGCATGGAGCCGACGGCGCCCGCTTCGAGGTCCGCAGCTTCGGCCGCGAGGCTCTCCTTCCGCGCGGCCAACCACTCCAGGCGGGCAGCGAGCTCCTCGGCCCGGGTGAACGGCGTCGGCTCCGGGGCGGGACCGGCGTTCCACTCGTCGAAGAGCTGCTGGAGCGCGTCGACGTCGCCACGGGCGTAGGCCTGGTTGACCCGAGCCACGAAGGCGCCGCGACGGCCGCGCTCCGTCTCGTCGGTCACCAGGTCGGGGTGCGCGGCGCGCATCAGCTCACGGAAGAGCTTGCGGGCCTGCTCGCCGGGCCGGACGCGGGGCGGCGGCTGCACGGACTGCCCGGTGAGCATCGCCACCGCGTCGGATCGGATGCCCTCGGCCTCCAGCCACCCCTCGAAGAGGCCGGGCAGCTGCGGCATCGGCAGCAGCTGGGCCCGCGCCTCCTCGGCGCGGCGCCGGTCCGCCGGGTCCCCGGTCCGTGCGGCGATGGTCTCCGCGATCAGCGCCTCCAGCTCCTCCAGGCGCTGATGCAGCGGGCCGAGGCGCTCCTCGTGGAGGCGGGCGAAGTTCTCGACCTCGATCCGGAACGACTCCACGGCGATCTCGTACTCGATGAGCGCGGTCTCGACGGCACGCACCGCCTGCTCCAGCCGCTCGGTGGCGGCCTGGTCGGCAGCTGCGCCCTGCTCCGACGCGGCGGGCTCCCCGACGCCGAAGGTCTCGGGGTGCTGCGGCGGAGCCGCCGCCTGCTCACCCGCGCCCTCGGCGTGGGAGTCGTAGGGGCCTGGCCGGTGCTGTGCGTCTTCCGGGGTGGTCACGGGCAACAGGCTACGTGCCACAGCAGAGTGCGTCGCTCCGGGACCGTTCACCCTCGGACACCTTCGGAAGGTGGGCCGCCGACCCGCGACGCCCACGGCACCTCGACTCCGGCGGGGCGTTCCCACCGGTGACCAGTCAGGGCGGTGCGACCCGACGCCCGACGGTGCGATGTTCCACGTGAAACCTCCGAGCCCCGGGCGATCCCGGCGCCGCCCGCACCTCTGGGGAGCGGGCGACTCACCCCTCCTCCCGGAACTCCTTCGGGCACGCAGCAGCACCGTCGGCAAGGTGACGATCGGCCCAGCTGGTCAGCTCCAGCATCGCCGGGCGAAGCGCGTGACCGGCGGCGGTCAACTGGTACTGGACCCGCAGGGGCGGCCCGGCATCGACCTCACGCGTCACCAGACCGAGCTCCGCCAGTTCGGTCAGCCGGTCGGAGAGCATCCGCTCACTGATGCCCGGAACGGAACGCCGCAGGGTGGCGAAGCCGCCCGGGCCATTGATCAGGGCCGCGATGAGAAGTCCGGTCCACCGCTTGCCCAGAAGGGAGAAAACACGCTGTATGCCGTCTGCCGGCTCCCGGCAGACACTTTGCTCGTCGGCGCCGGCCGCCCGTCGTGCCCCGATCTCAGTCATGGCCCCAGCCTACTGGAAAACATCTTGCAGGTGCAGAAAAGTAAGCCTCTGTGGTACTAATAGCAGCGCACCCAGTGAGAGCTACTCACTTCAGGCATTGGAGGCATCACCCCATGGCAACGCTGCTGCACATCGACTCGGCCCTGGCCCGCGAGAACTCCGTCTCCCGCGCAGTGACCGCCAGCTTCCGCGAGGCATGGGAGGCCGTCCACCCCGATGGCACGGTCATCCACCGCGACCTGGCCGCCGAGCCGGTTCCCCACATCGACGCTGAGGTCTACGGCACGGGCTTCGTCCCGGCCGAGGAGCGCACCGCCGAGCAGCAGAGCGCCGCGGCACTGCGCGAGCAGCTGATCCGCGAGCTCGAAGAGGCCGACGCCATCCTCATCGGCGCGCCCCTCTACAACTACGCCATCCCCTCGACGCTGAAGGCATGGCTGGACCACGTCATCCTGCCCGGCCGCACCAGCGGTACCGAGAACCCCAGCGCTGCCGGCACCCCCGTCACGGTCGTGAGCAGCCGTGGCGGCTCCTACGCCGAGGGCACCCCGCAGGAGGGCAACGACTTCGCCGTGCCGTACCTGACCCACGCGCTCGGCACCGTGCTGGGGCTGAAGGCCGAGTTCATCGTGCCCGAGCTGACCCTGGCGCGCGTGGTGCCGGCGATGTCCGGTCTGATCGAGGCCGCGGACGCCTCCGCCGCCTCCGCCCACGAGGCGGCCAGCAGCCTCGGCCGTGAGCTGGGCGGCAAGCTGGCCGGTGCCACCGTCTGACCGGCCTGCCCGAGGGGGGCCTGCTCCGGTCACCGGACGAACGGGGCGTCGTGCACACGTGCACGACGCCCCGTTCGCGTTCCCGGAGCCACCTCGCCGGCGAACTCGGCAGCCGGTCCTGTCCCCGTCACGACTCGTACACCGGCCCGTGCACCGACCTGTGTGCGTCCTCCATGCACCGGCGGAGCGTGCAGCGTCCGGCCGGGCCGCCTGGCCCGACGGCGGGGGCACGGAACGCCCCCGCAGGCCGCTCAGCCGACCGGGCGGGAGCCCTCGTGGCCGTCGGCGACGGGTTCCGTGCGCGCGCCCTCCGCAGCGGGACGGTGCGCCGCAGTGGTCTCGCCACGCCGCGCGGCGATGTCGCCCCCGCGGGGTCCGGGGGTCGCGACACCCGCGGGGCTGTTGGCGCCGGGTGCCGACAGCGCCGTGGACGCGGCCGTCGCGTGCACCGCCTCCAGGTGGCGACGCACACCGCGCACCAGGCGCCCCGCCGTGAACGTCGCCCCGTGCACGAACCGCATGGCGGGCCCGAACGACGGCGCGCTGAGGAGTCCCGCGAAGAACAGGCCGGGAACCGAGGACTCGAAGGCCGATCCCAGCCAGGGCGCCCCGCTGCCGGGCGTGGTGCGCACCCCGGCCCGCAGCGACGGCGAGAGCATCGCCAACCGGTCGAGCTCCGGCACGAAGCCGGTGGCCGCGACGACGTGCCCGGTCTCCATCGTCCGCCGCGTCCCGTCCGGCCCCGCGACCCGCAGGCGTACCCCGCCGTTGGCGGCGTCCGCCGAGACGATGCTGCGGCACAGGAAGGCGGGGACCACGCCCTCCACCCGGTCGCGGAGCCACCAGGCCCCGGCCGGGCCCAGCGCGGTGTCGGCGATCCGCACCCGGAGTGTGCTGGGCAGCCGCCGCACCGCCCACGGCAGCTCGGACCAGGCCCAGCTCGACCAGCCGGTGCCGAGCCCGGAGTGCGGCTCGCGCAGCGAGGCGAGCGGGGGCCGCCGCAACGGCTGCGGCAGGGTGTTCCAGTTGATCCGCTCCGCCCGGGCCAGGAGCTGCGGCCGCGCGCCCGCCTCGGCGAGCAGCGCGGCGGTCTCCAGCGCCGCCTGGCCGGCGCCGACAACGGTGACGTCCAGGCCGAGGAAGCCGGACAGGTCACCGTGGTCGCTGCTGTGCGACGCGAGCTGCGGCGGCAGCCCGCGGAGCGGCCCGGGGCGGTTGACGAACGGCATGACGCCGATCGCCAGCGCCACGGACCGGGCGCGGATCGTGTCGTTGTCGGCGGTGGTGACCGTGAACCCGCCGTCGGTGCGGGCGACGGAGGTCACGGTCACCTCCTCGACCCGCGGCTGGAGTTGCTCGGCGAACCACATTCCGTAGTCGCTGAAGGTCCGGATCGGTAGCGGCGAGGCGTGCTCGGCCCGCAGCCCGCGCGGCGCGCAGTAGGCCGAGAGCGTATGGCGCCGGCCCGGGTCGGAGAGGTTGGACGACCACGGCTCGGACTTCAGGAACATGCCCTCGGGCATGTGGTCCCGCCAGCTCGCCATGGGCCGTCCCAGCACCCGGATGTCGAGCCCGGCTGCGGCGGCGTGGGAGGCGATCGACAGTCCGTAGGGGCCTGCGCCCACCACGACGAGGTCATGCATCAGTAATCCCCGCTCACTTTCCTTGACGTGCCCGTGGTCTCGGGCGTGTTCGACCTGGGGACGGGCGACGAGGCCGGTTCGGCCCGCGCCGGGGTGGGGCTCGGTCGGGGGG
>NZ_JAAVJD010000204.1 GCF_012033735.1 Streptomyces lonarensis
CCGTGACGGCGCGGGCGGGGCGGGGCACCCCCGGCCGACGGCCGGGCCGCGCCCGGCACGGCCGGGGCCACCCACCTATGCTGGCCTCCGACCGGCGGGCACGCCCGACGCCCCCGGCCGGAGGGAGACCCACCATGCCGCTGCTGGACCCGGACCCCGCCGCCCTGCGGCCCGCCGCCGACACCCCCGTCGCCGACGACCGGGTGCCACCGGAGCTGGCGGAGGGCACCCCGGAGCCACTGCGGCACGACCTGACGGAGCTGCTCGGCGCCGAACAGGTGCTCTGGCGCGTCACCGACCTCGTCAGCTACGCCTCGGACGCCAGCCCCTACCGGTTCGTCCCCAACGTCGTCGTGGTCGCCCGGCACGCCGACGACGTCGCCGCCGTCCTCGGCTACGCGCGGCGCCACGGCCGCCACGTCGTCTTCCGCGCCGGCGGCACCTCGCTCAACGGCCAGGCCCAGGGCGAGGACATCCTCGTCGACGTGCGGCGCCACTGGGCGGGGGTGACCCCGCTGGACGGCGGGGCCCGCGCCCGCATCCTGCCCGGCACCACCGTGCAGCGCGCCAACGCCGCCCTCGCCCGCCACGGCCGCGTCCTGGGACCGGACCCGGCCAGCGCGATCGCCGCCACCCTCGGCGGTGTGGTGGCCAACAACGCCTCCGGCATGACCGCCGGCACCACCCGCAGCAGCTACCGGACCGCCACCTCGATGACGATCGTGCTGCCCTCCGGCACGGTGGTCGACACCGCCGCCCCGGACGCCGACGCGGCGCTCACCGCGGCCGAACCCGACCTCGTCGCGGGCCTGTCGGCGCTGCGCCGGGAGATCCTCGCCGACACCGCGCTCACCGCCCGCATCCGCGCCAAGCACCGGTTGAAGAACACCAACGGCTACCGGCTGGACGCGTTCCTCGACTCCGACTCCCCCACCGGCATCCTGCGCTCCCTGATGGTCGGCTCGCAGGGCACCCTCGGCTTCCTCGCCGAGATCGTCATGGAGACGCTCCCGCTGCACCGGCACGTCCTCGCCGGCCTGCTGTTCTTCCCCTCCCTCGCCGCGGCGGCCGCCGCCGTCCCCCGCTTCACCGCGGCCGGCGCCCCCGCCGTGGAGCTGATGGACGGCAACACGCTGCGCGCCTCGGTCGCCGTCGACGGCGTCCCCGCCGACTGGGCCGACCTGCCGCCGGGCACCACCGCGCTGCTGGTGGAGTTCCGCGCCCCCGACGAGGCCGCCGCGGAGGCGGCCCGCGTCGCGGCCGAGGAGCTGCTGACCGAGGTGGAGCTGGTCGCGCCGGTCGCCTCGGTCACCAACGCCTTCACCACCGACCGGGCGGTGATCGGCGGCTACTGGAAGGCGCGCAAGGCGTTCGTCACCGCCGTCGGCGGCGCCCGCCCCCCGGGCACCACCCTCATCACCGAGGACTTCGCCGTCCCGCCCGAGCGGCTCTCCGAGGCGTGCGAGGCGCTGCTGGAGCTCCAGGAGCGCCACGGTTTCGACGCCGCCGTCGCGGGCCACGCGGCCCACGGCAACCTGCACTTCCTGCTCGCCTTCGACGCCGCCGACCCCGCGGACGTCGAGCGCTACGCGGCGTTCATGGCGGAGTTCTGCGACCTCACCGTCGATCGGTTCGACGGCTCCCTCAAGGCCGAGCACGCCACCGGCCGCAACATCGCGCCCTTCCTGGAGCAGGAATGGGGCGCGACCGCCACCGACCTGATGTGGCGGATCAAACAGCTCCTCGACCCCACCGGCGTCCTGGCCCCCCGGGTCGTGCTCGACCGCGACCCGCGCGCCCACCTGCGGGGGCTGAAGTCGATCCCGACGGTGGAGGCCGAGGCCGACCCCTGCATCGAGTGCGGCTTCTGCGAGCCGGTCTGCCCGAGCCGCGACCTGACCACGACGCCCCGCCAGCGGATCGTCCTGCGGCGGGAGATGATGCGGCAGCCCGCCGGCTCCGACGTCGGGGAGAACCTGCTCGCCGACTACGGGTACGCCGCCGTGGACACCTGCGCCGGGGACTCCGGCTGCCGCGTCGCCTGCCCCGTCGGCATCGACACCGGCGCCATGATGAAGGAGTTCCGCTCCCGGCGGCACTCCGGGCGGCAGGAGCGCGCCGCGACGGCCGCCGCCCGCCGCTTCGCCGTGCTGGAACGCGCCGCCCGCCTGGCCGTCTCCGCCGCCGCGACCGCGGGTGACACCGTCTCCGGGAAGGCGACGGCGCTCGCACGGCGGGCGGTCAGCCACGAACTGGTGCCGCAGTGGCTGCCGGGGATGCCCCCGGCGGCGGGCCCGCTGCCGCGGACACCGCGCGAGGGCGCCACCGCCGTCTACTACCCCGCCTGCGTCAACCGGATCTTCGGGGAACCCGAGGGACTCACCGGCTCCCTGCCGCTCCCCCGCGCCGTGGTCGCGCTGGCGCTGCGCGCCGACCGGCCGGTCTGGGTCCCCGAGGACGTCGCCGGGACCTGCTGCGCCACGATCTGGCACTCCAAGGGGTACGAGGGCGGCAACACCCTCATGGCCAACCGCGTCATCGAGGCCGCCTGGCGGTGGACCGACCACGGCCGGCTGCCGCTGGTAGTCGACGCCTCGTCCTGCACCCTCGGCCTCGCCGAGGAGGTCGTCCCCTACCTGACCGAGGCGAACCGGGAGCGCCACGCGCAGCTGACCGTGCTCGACTCGCTCCAGTGGGTCGTCGACCAGCTCCTGCCGCGACTGGCCGTCAACCACCCGGTGGAGTCGGCGGTGGTGCACCCCACCTGCTCGATGCAGCACCTGGGCGACGAGGACGCGCTGCGGCAGATCGCCGAGGCGTGCGCCGGGGAGGCGGTCGTCCCGCTCGACGCCACCTGCTGCGGCTTCGCCGGGGACCGGGGCATGCTCCACGAGGAGCTCACCGCCTCCGCCACCGCGCGGGAGGCTGCCGAGGTCACCGCACGCCCCTTCGACGCGCACCTGTCGGCCAACCGCATGTGCGAGATCGGCATGGAGCAGGCGACCGGCCGGCCGTACCACTCCGCGCTCATCGCGCTGGAACGCGCGACCCGCCCGGCGGGACCCGCGCCGGGCGGAGCCTGAACCGGCCGGCGGTCGGCACGGGCGTCCGGAGCGGCGGCCGTGGGCGGTGACCGGCCCGTCCACGCCCGGGAACGGCCCAGCTCCCCTCGCTCGGGATCGGTCACGTCGGCGTGCCGGTCGGCTTCCCTCACGACGCGCGCGAGGAAAGGCGGCTGATCGGTCGTCATGCCGCACGTCGTGACGGCGTGTGTCCCCCGCGTACCCGATCAGCGAGATCCGGGCCGCGTCGGTACCCTGACCCGCATGATTCGTGCGGTGGTCTTCGATGTGGGCGAGTGTCTCGTGGACGAGACACGGGAGTACGGCACGTGGGCGGACTGGCTCGGGGTCCCGCGCCACACGTTCGCGTCCGTGTTCGGCGCGGTGATCGCGCAGGGCCGCGACTACCGCGAGACGTTCCAGGCGTTCCGGCCGGGCTTCGACCTGAACGAGCAGCGCGAGGCCAGAGCGGCAGCCGGTAAGCCCGAGACCTTCGGGGAAGACGACCTGTACCCCGATGTCCGGCCGTCGCTCCGGGCTCTCGCGGACGCCGGCCTGTGGCTCGGCATCGCAGGGAACCAGACGGTGCGGGCCGGGGGCATCCTGCGAGAGCTGTTCAGCAAGGACGTGGACCTCATCGGCACCAGCGACGACTGGGGCGCCCACAAGCCGGACCCGCTCTTCTTCGACCGCGTGTCCGCTGTCGTGCCCTTCTCACCGGAGCAGATCCTCTACGTGGGCGACCGGCTCGACAACGACATCAAGCCCGCGCTCGCCGCCGGGATGCGCACGGCGCTGGTGCGGCGCGGCCCGTGGGCCACGATCCAGTGGGACACCCCGGAGGCCCGGAACGTACCGGACCTCCGGGTGGAGACGCTCGCGGACCTGCCGCCCGGCATCGAGCAGCTCAACGCGCAAGAGCGCTGACCGTGGTGCCCCAGCGGTAGAGCCTGTCGTCCAGCTCGCGGACGCACGGCAGCGCGGCGTGGTCGGCAAGCTGTCGCCGCACGTCGCGCACACGGTGCATGCCGGTTGCGTACCAGGTGATGGCGAGCTGATCGAGCGCGGCGACGGCGTGGGCGCAGGCGGCCGGGTAGTCGCCCGTGGCGACCTCCACCGCGGCGAGGTCCCCGAGGACCACCGACCTCTGCTTGTCGGCCTCCGGGGGGAGGGCTGCGAGGACCCCGGTCAGGGTCTCGCGGGCCTGCGGAACGAGGCCTGCGAAGTGGTCCCTCCAAGCCCCAACCATCAGAACCGGTCCGGCGCGAGCAGCCGGGCCACCACCCACTGCAACGGTGGCAGCGACAGGGCCATTGCGCCGTTCAGCGCGGCGTCGACCACATCGAGCGCCCGGCCCGGCGCCACCACCGGCGCCACCAGCCGGAAGACCGCCCTCGGCGCCGGCGGCGCGAACAGGAAGATCGCCCAGGGCAAGCACCACACCCAGGCCCCGCGCTGCCTCGCCAGACGCCGGACCGACGCCCTGTTCGCGATGCTCCGCGACGGAACCTTCCACGAGCCCCAACCTGCTGCGGCCAGGTGATGAGTCCGGACCGCTCGATCAGTCCTCCGGCCGAAGCCGCTGACGAGCGGCCTCAAGCCGCTGGTCATAGTCAGGCGCGAACAGCTCAGGAAGCGCCTTGTCCAGCGTTCCGGCGATCCGATGAATCGGTGCCCAGACCGCCGGATCGTCGACAACGCGGCTGAGGTCCGTCATCTGGAGATTCTCCAGCCAGTGCGACAGCACCAGCGCCTCGTCACTCGTGAGCTTGATCGTGATCTGGCTATCACTCATGCACACCCCTACCGCCCGGCCCGCCTGACCGCACGAACCTACTGGCCTCTGACCTTGACCAAACACATAGGGGCACCCCGCAGCGCCCACCGGCCGAGCAGCACCACCATCGACACCACCACGAGCCGGGTCGTCCGGTTGTGGAACACGGCGGAGGCCGCCACCGCGAAGACGCCCATGGTCCGGCACCATGCCGTCCCGCGGCGGGCGCCCGGGCGCAGGCACGCGGGCGCTACGCCGGGCGGGCGCATCCGCGCGCCGGGCCCGGGCGCCCGACCGACCACGGCGGACGTCCGCGTCCCCGGTTCCCCACCCAAAACCCGTTGAACCCGAGCCCCGTACCGATCAGGCTGGACAGGTTGTGACGGTGGGGCCGCGGCCCCGGACCCCAGGGACGTTATGCAGATTCGCGACCTCCCCCACGCCGACCCCGGGGAGCCCGACGTCAGGTCGGGCTTCCGGTTCCTGGTGTGGCTCTTCCGCCGCCAGCTCGGCGGCCAGACGAGAGCGGTGCTGTACGGCACCCTGCACATGACCGGGGTGGCCCTGCTGCCGGTGGCCGCCGGCGCGGCCGTCCAGGCCGTCATCGACGAGTCCGGCCGCGACCTGGCCCTGGTGGGCGTCGCGCTGCTGGGGGTGGCGCTGCTGATCGCCGGCGCCGACGGCGCGCTGCACCGGGCGGCGGTGACCAACTGGATCACCGCCGCGGCGCGGGTGCAGCAGCTCCTGGCGCGGCGCACCGCCGAACTCGGCGGCACGCTGACCCGGCGGGTGGCCGCCGGCGAGGTGGTGAAGGTGTCCACCGGGGACGTGGAGAAGATCGGCTGGTTCGTCGAGTCGTTCTCCCGCTTCGCCGGCGCCGTCCTCGTCGTGTTCGGCGTCTGCGCCGGGCTGCTGGTCTACCAGCCGGAGCTCGGGGTGGTGGTCCTGCTCGGCATCCTGGCCGTCGTGCTCCCGATGCTGCCGCTGCTGCCCGCCGCGACCCGCCGGGCGGACGCGGAGCGGGCGAAGTCCGGCCGCGCCACCGAGCTGGCGTCCGACACGGTGGCCGGACTGCGGGTGCTGCGCGGCATCGGCGGCGAGGAGCTGTTCCTGAGCCGCTACCGCCGCGCCTCCCAGGAGGTCCGCGGCGCGTCGGTGCACAGCGCCCGCATGTGGGCGCTGATCGACGCGGTGCAGGTGGTGATGCGGGGGCTGCTGCTCATCGCCGTCACCTGGCAGGGCTCGCGGCTCGCGCTGGCCGGCGACATCACCCCGGGCCAACTGGTGACGGTCTACGGCGCGGCGATGTTCCTGCTGTTCCCGCTGCGCGTCTTCCAGGAGGCGGCGATGGCGTTCGTCTTCTCCCGCCCCTCCGCCCGCCGCGCGGTCCGGGTGCTGTCGCTGCGGCGCGAGGACGGCGACGCCGCCCACACGCCGCCGGCCGACGGCGGTCCCCCCGCGCTGCACGACCCCGCGACGGGGCTGCGCGCCGCCGGCGGGGCGCTGACCGCCGTGGTCTGCGGCGACCCCACCACCGCGGAGCGGCTCGCCGCCCGGCTGGGCGGCCACGCCCCGCCCGACGACGGAGCCGAACCGGAACCCTCCGCCGAACTCGACGGGCGGCCGCTGGACGCCATGCCGCTGCGGGTCGCCCGCACCACGGTCCTGGTGCAGGACAAGGACCCGGTGCTGCTCTCCGGCACGCTGCGCGAGTTGCTCGACGTGCCCTCCTCCGGCCGGGTCGCGGTCGACCGGGCGCTGGCCGCCGCGCAGTGCGACGACGTGCTGGCCGCCGTGGCCCGCTCCGCCCCGGAGGGCGGCGGCGTGCTGGACGCGCGGGTCACCGAGCGGGGCCGCTCCCTCTCGGGCGGGCAGCGGCAGCGACTCGCCCTGGCGCGCTCCCTGGTGACCGACCCGCAGGTCCTCGTCCTCGACGAGCCCACCTCGGCGGTCGACTCCCACACCGAGGCGCGCATCGCCCGCGGCGTGCGGGAGCTGCGCGCGGGCCGCACCACCGTGGTGATGACCTCCAGCCCGCTGCTGCTGGACCTCGCCGACGCGGTGGTCTTCGTCCACGGCGGCGCGGCCCGCCCCGCCGCCACCCACCGCTCCCTGATCGCCACCGACCCGGAGTACCGCGCCGTGGTGACACGCGAGCCGGACGCCGGGACCGGGGCGCCGGAGCCCGCCGACGCCACCACCGCGCGGGGCTCCGATCCCGCGTCCGCACCCGCCGAGGAGTCCGTATGAGCCCGCGCATCGGCGTGGCACCGCCGGAGTTCGACCCGGCCGCCGGGGAGCACATCACCACCCTGCCGGTGGCCGGCGGCCCCACCGTCCGCCGGTACGTCGGCGAGTTGGTCAGGCGCCACCGCACCGCCTTCCTGGTGCTGATCGTGGTCAACACCGCGGCGGTACTGGCCTCCATGATCGGGCCGTACCTGCTCGGCGGGGTGGTGCAGGACCTCTCCGACGGGGTGACCGACCTCCCGCTGACCTGGGTGGTGTCGGTCTTCCTGGCCGCACTCGCCGCGCAGGCGTTCTTCACCCGGCTCGTGCGGCTGCGCGGCGCGATGCTCGGCGAGCGGATGCTGGCGGACCTCCGCGAGGACTTCCTGGTCCGCTCCGTCGGGCTGCCGCCGGGGGTGCTGGAACGCGCCGGCACCGGGGACCTGCTGGCCCGGATCAACACCGACATCGACCGGCTGGCGCAGGCAATGCGGGAGGCGGTGCCGCAGCTGGCGATCGCGGTGGTGTGGGCGGCGCTGCTGCTGGGCGGCATCGTGCTGACCGCCCCCGCGCTGGGGATCGGCATCCTGCTGGCGCTGCCGGTGCTGCTGGTGGTCTGCCGCTGGTACTACCGGCGGGCCGGTGCCGGGTACCGCTCGGAGGCGGCCGGGTACGCCGCGGTGGCGGCGGCGCTCGCGGAGACCGTGGACGCCGGCCGCACCATCGAGGCGCACCGGCTCACCGACCGCCGGGTCGAGCTGTCGGATCTCCGTATCCGGCAGTGGACCCGATGGGAGCGGTACACGCTGTGGCTGCGGACCGTGCTGATCCCGACGGTCAACATCTACCACTCGATGGTGCTGGCGGGCGTGCTGCTCATCGGCGGCGCCTTCGCGCTCCAGGGGTGGCTGACGGTCGGCCAGCTGACCACGGGCGCGGTGCTGGCGCAGATGGCCGTCGAGCCGGTGACCATGATCCTGCGCTGGTTCGACGAGCTGCAGGTGGCGCGGGTCTCGCTGGCCCGCCTGGTCGGGGTGCAGGAGATCGAGGACGCGCCGTCGGACGACGCGCAGCGCCCCGACGGCCGCGAGACGCACGCCGACCGGGTCCGGTTCGCCTACCAGGAGGGCACCGACGTCCTCCACGAGGTGTCGCTGCGGGTGCCGCCCGGCACGCGGGTGGCGCTGGTCGGGCCGTCCGGGGCGGGCAAGTCCACGCTCGGCCGGCTGCTCGCCGGCGTGTACGGGCCGCGGACCGGTGCGGTCACCCTGGGCGGCGCGCACCTGTCGCGGATGCCCCCGGAGCGGGTGCGCGAGCACGTCGCCCTGGTCAACCAGGAGCACCACGTCTTCGTCGGCCCGCTCCGCGACAACCTGAGGTTGGCGCGTCCGGACGCGGACGACGAGGAGATCTGGGCTGCGCTGCGCGCGGTGGACGCCGACGGTTGGGCGGCGTCGCTGCCGGAGGGGCTGGACAGCGAGGTCGGCTCGGGCGCCCTGCCGGTCGGCCCGGCGCACGCGCAGCAGATCGCGTTGGCGCGACTGGTGCTGGCCGACCCGCACACCCTGGTGCTGGACGAGGCGACCTCGCTGCTCGACCCGCGTGCCGCCCGCGACATGGAGCGCTCGCTGGCACGGGTGCTGGAGGGCCGCACCGTCATCGCGATCGCCCACCGGCTGCACACCGCGCACGACGCGGACGTGATCGCGGTGGTCGAGGACGGGCGGATCAGCGAGTTCGGCAGCCACGACGAACTGGTCGCCGCCGACGGGGCGTACGCCGCGCTGTGGCGTTCCTGGCACGGCTGACGACGGCCCGGGGCGACGGCCCGGGACGCCGGCCCGTCGCCCGCTCGGGGCGGCGGGCCGACGCGGCACCGGCCGTCAGGCCGCGTCGAGCGCGGCCAGTTCGCGGGCCAGGGTGTCGACGGGCTGGAAGGTGGCGCCCAGCAGCGCGACGTGCTTCCATCGGAGCACCCCGTCGGGGCCCACCAGGAAGACCGACCGGCGCAGCCCGAGCCCGGGCACGGCCACCCCGTAGGCGCGGGCGACCTCGCGGTCGGTGTCGGCGAGCAGCGGCATCCGCAGGTCGTGGCGGCGGGCGAACCCCTCGTGGCTGTCGAGGTCCTGGGGGCTGATGCCCCAGACCCGGGCGCCCAGCTCGGTGAACCGGTCGAGCCCGCCGGAGTAGGAGCAGAGCTGCTTGGTGCAGACCGCGGTGTTGTCGCCCGGGTAGAAGGCGAGCACGACGGGCGCACCGCGGTGCGACGAGAGCGTGTGGTCGGCGCGGTCGAAGGAACCGTCGGCGAGGACTCCGCCGGGGAGGGTGAAGTCGGGGGCGGGCTCACCGACGCGGGGTACGGCCACGGGTCTCTCCTCTGGTGGTGGCCGCTCCGCCCGGTCGGGCGGCGCGGCACGGCTGCGGAAACGGGCGGGCAAGGGGGTGCGGTCCCGCGGGGCGCGGCGCGCGGGGTGCGCCCCGCCCGCCGCCGGTGGTTCGGAGCGGCGCCGTCCGCGGACGGGTCACGCTACGCC
>NZ_JAAVJD010000205.1 GCF_012033735.1 Streptomyces lonarensis
GGCCGCCACCACCCGGGCGTGCTCGGCCCGGTCGGCCGGCGCCCGGCGCGCGGAGCCGAGGCGGGCGCGGGCGGACCGGGCCAGTTGCCGTGTGGCGGCGGGGGTGCGGCCGACGGCGAGGGCGATCTCGGCGAACGGTACGGCGAAGACGTCGTGCAGGACGAAGACCACCCGCTCGGCCGGGGTCATGGACTCCATGACGACCAGCAGCGCGGTGCCGACCTCCTCGTCGACCACGACCCGGTCCGGCGGTTGTTCGGCGGCGGGGGCCATCGCGACGGAGCGCGCCCAGCCGCCGCCGGCACCGGGGAAGGCGCCTTCCGGGACGGGTTCGGGCAGCCAGGGACCGACGTAGCGCTCGCGGCGGGCGCGGGCGCTGCCGAGCAGGTCCAGGCAGATGCGGCTGGTGACCCGGGTCAGCCAGGCAGCCGGGTTGGTGACGCGCTCACGGTCCGCGCGGTCCAGCCGGTACCAGCGCAGGTACGCCTCCTGGACCGCCTCCTCGGCCTCGCTGACCGTCCCGAGCATGCGGTGGGCCATCCCGGTGAGCCGTCCTCGTTCCCGCTCCACCGCGCACGGCCCGGGGTCGGGTCCGGGCGAGCCGACGGCGGCTTCCCGCTCCTCCGTCACCTGGGGCTCCTTCCGCCCGGCGGCCGGCCGGGGCCGGTGGTCCGGCCCGCACCTCACATTCTGGCGCGCCGTCTCGTCGTAGGTGCGGCGGGGACACCCGGTCGCACCGGTCGGGGCCGCACCGCCGCGTCACCACCACGGGAGGACCACCATGAACCACGTCGACCTCACCTCGGGTGACCCGGCCGCCTACCGGCGGCTGATCGACCTCGGCAAACAGGCGGACGCCGGGGTCGCGGCCGCCGGGCTGGACCCGCTGCTCCCGGAGCTGGTGAAGATCCGCGTCTCCCAGCTCAACGGCTGCGCGTTCTGCCTGCGGATGCACACCCGGGACGCGCTGGCCCTCGGCGAGACGACCGACCGGCTGGCGGTACTCAGCGCCTGGCGTGAGTCGCAGTACTTCAGCGATGTCGAACGCGCGGCGCTGCGGTTGGCGGAGGCGGTCACCTCGCCGGCCGCTCCGCCGCCCGCCACTGCGGAGCCGGACCCCCTGGACGCGCGGCAGGCAGCGGCGGTCGGCTGGCTGGCCGTCGTGATGAACGCCTGGAACCGGGTCGCGCTCACCAGCGGCTACCCGGTCGCTCCCGCGCAGGGTCCCACCACCGCGTCCTGACCGGTGGCGACATCCGCCCGCCCCGCCGCCGCGCGGGGCGGGCAGCGCGCCCGTCAGCCGGTGAGCTGGGCCGCGAGGGCCGGGTCCGGCTGCGGCACGGGTCCGAAGTCCTGGTCGGTCGCGACGTCGAGCCGTCGGATCGCGGCGGCCAGTGCGGGCGGCGTGGCGGGGGCCGCGCGGCGGTCGCCGAGCGCCGCGTGCGCGCGCAGCATGTCGTGGACGAACCACGGCGCCTCCTGCCCGAGCGCGGCCACCTGCGCCGCCCAGTAGCCGGCGTCGCGGTGCTCGCCCCGTTGCAGGTGGAGCAGGTGGAGGCAGACGGCGGAGGTCCCCCGCCCGGCGCCCGCGCTGAACTGCCACCAGAACTGCGCGCCGTCCGTGCGGTCCGCGAGGTGCAGGAGGCAGGCGAAGACCAGCGCGCCGTCCGGTTCGATGCGGACGGAGTTGACCAGTCCGGCGATGCTCGCCGCCGCCTTGGCATCGCGGACGACGAGGGTGCACAGCTGCCGGAGGTCCTCGCCGGCCCGGTGGTGCGCCGGCATCGGCCGGGCCGCCGCGCCGTCCGCGAGCGGGCCGTCCGCCCTGGGGGCCCGTACTCCGGGGGCGTAGCGCTGCCGGAGGGTGGCGGCGAGCCGCTCCTCGATGCGGCGGCGGGACGCCTCCAGGTCGGCGCGGGTGGTGGCGAGGGGGATGGCGGCGTTGGCCAGAAAGGCGTCGAAGTCCTGTTCTGCGGTCCTCACGGGGTCCTCCGTCCGTCGGGGTCGCCGCAGCCCAGCTCGCGCGAGAGCTTGCCCCGTGCGTGGTGGACGTGGCTGCGGACGGTGCCCTCCTCCAGTCCCATGATCGCGGCAACCTGGCCGGTCGGGTAGCCGAGGACGAACCGCAGCACCACGACGTCGAACAGCCGCTCGGGCAGGCGGGCGATGGCGGGATAGAGCCCTATGACGCTTTCCATCACCGCGAACTGACCGCGCGTCTGCCGCAGCACGTCGGTGGCGACCCGGCGGAACACGGCAGTCTCCGGCATGGCGGGCCGGCGGCCGCGCTCGTCGAGGTGGCTGGCGACGACGGTCTTGACGACCGCCCACGCCTCGGCTGCCGGGACCTCCGTGCGCATCAGCGCCTGCCAGTGGACGGCGAGGTAGACGAACACGTCCTCCACCACCTGCCGAGCCTCGTGCACGTCGCCCAGTTGCAGTTCGACGTAGGAGAGGTACGCGGGGAAGTGGAGCTCGTGGAACGCCTGGAAGGCGGGGGGCAGCTGCACCAGATCGGGGACGGCCTGGGCGGAACGGCGCGGGAGGTCGTTCACGCGCCCTCCTCGCGGACCGTCCCGGCGGGCACGGCGCGGGCCGTGGGCCGGGCGGGTCTGCCCGGCGGGTGGCACGGGTGCGTGGTGCGCGGCGGAGCGGCCGGGCCGGTCCGGACGCTGCGGTGGTGGTCGTGGGTCACGGGGTCTCCAACTCACGTCGTCGGGAGCATGGTTGTGCTCATGCGCGGTCGCGGGACGGTCTGTTCGGTCCCGCCTTGCGATCAGCTAACCGCGTTCCGTGGCCGTTCGTTGAAACGGGTCGGGAGATTCTCGCCGATTCACGACCCGGTCCGCCTGCCACGGCCCCGACCGGCCCGTTCCCCCGCGGGGCCGGAACGGCAGGACCGGGCGCCGCTCCCCCGGACGGCGGTGCGGCCGGGCCGCCGTGCGCGGCCGGCGCCGCCGTCACCGGCGTGGTGTGCCGGTCACCGCGCGGTTCCCGGATATCCAGGAAGCAGGCGGGCGACGCGAGCCCCGCCGCCGGGGCGCCGGGGCGGCGCGCCGAGGACGGCTGAGAGCGAGCGCACCCATGACCGCTGACGACCCCTCCGGAAGCCGGCCCGCCGACCCCCACGTCCTGGTGATCTTCGGCGCCACCGGCGACCTCGCCCGCCGCAAGCTCTTCCCCGGGCTGCTCCGCCTCCACCGCTCCGGGATGCTGCCCGAACGGCTCAGCGTCATCGGTTCCGGCCGCCACTCCCCCGGCAGCGACGAGGAGTTCCGCGCGGCGCTGGGCCAGGCCGTGGCGGACCACCTGCCGGAGGAGGCGTTCGACGCGGACGCCTGGCGGCAGCTGGCGGCGGCGATCACCTTCTGCACCTCCTCCGCCGAGGACGGCAGCGCGTTGGCGGAACGGGTCCGCCGCGAGCGCGAACGTCTCGGAGAGGACACGCGGACGCTGATCTACCTGTCGGTGCCGCCCAGTTCCGCCGAGCCCATGATCACGATGCTGGGCGAGACCGGCATCGCGGCGGGCGCGTCCCTCGTCATGGAGAAGCCGTTCGGCGAGGACCTGGCCTCGGCACGGTCCCTGAACGCCGCGGTGCACCGGGTCGTCCCGGAGGAGCGCGTCTTCCGCATCGACCACTTCCTCGGCAAGGAGGCGGTGCAGAACATCCTGGCGCTGCGCTTCGCCAACGGGCTCTTCGAACCCGCCTGGCACCGGCACCACATCGCCTACGTCCAGATCGACGTCCCGGAGAGCATCGGGATCGAGGGGCGCGCGGGGTTCATGGAGTCGACCGGGACCTTCCGCGACATGCTGACCACGCACCTCTCCCAGCTCCTGGGCTTCGTCGCGCTCGAACAGCCGGTGGCCTTCACCGCGACCGCGCTGCGGGCCGAGAAGCTGCGCGTCTACACGGCGATGCGCCCGCTGGACCCGGCCGAGGTGGTGTTCGGCCAGTACGAGGGCTACCGCGACGAGGAGGGCGTCGACGACGCCTCGCGGGTCGAGACCTTCGTCGCCCTGCGGGCGTGGGTGGACAGCCCCCGCTGGTCGGGTGTGCCGTTCCTGCTGCGCACCGGCAAGGCGCTGGGCGCCTCCCGCCGCGTGGTGACCATCGGCTTCCACGAGCCGCCGGCGGGACTCTTCGCCGACCGGGTGGCGGGGACCTGCCCGGACGAACTGGTCTTCGAGCTGACCGACGAGCCGGAGATCACCCTGCAGCTGCGGGCGAAGCGGCCGGGCCCCGCGTTCGCCCTGGCCTCCGCCTCCCTGGAACTCCGGTTCGAGGAGGCGTTCGCCCGGGCGCGTCCGCTGGAGGCGTACGAGAAGCTCTTGCTGGACGCGCTGCGCGGCGACCAGACGCTCTTCACCGGGTCGGCCGAGATCGAGAGGCTCTGGGAGGTGTGCGCGCCGGTGCTGGAGAACCCGCCGGCCCCGGTCCCCTACACGCGCGGCGGGTGGGGCCCGCAGTCCGCCCTGGACCTCGCCGGTGACCGCGGTTGGCGGGTGTCGCGCGGATGAGCGGCGGAACCGGGGCGGACGCGCCCGGGCGGCTCTCGCCGCCGTACCTGCCGATCGGCGAGCACGGCCTGATCGGCGACCTCCGCACGGCGGCGCTGGTCGGCACCGACGGCCGGATCGACTGGTTCTGCGCACCGCGGTTCGACTCCCCGAGCGTCTTCGGTGCGCTGCTGGACGCCGAGCGCGGCGGGTTCTGGGCGATCGAGCCCGGGTGCGAGGTCGCGACCCGGCAGCAGTTCTACTTTCCCGAGACCAACATCCTGATCACCCGCATGCTGACCGAGGACGGCATGGTCGAGGTGCAGGACTTCATGCCGGTGCTGCGGGAGCACGACGCCGGCCACCGGCAGCGGCTGGTGCGCCGGGTGGTGAGCGTCCGCGGGCACATGCGGATGCGGGTGGAGGTGGCGCCCCGGCCGGACTACGGCCGGGCCCGGTACCGGATCGAGCCGACAGCCACCGGGGTGCGGTTCACCGGTGCCGCACCGCCGCTGACGCTCCACAGCGACGTCCCGCTGCGGGACCGCGGCGGCGACGCGCACGGGGTCTTCCGCGTCGCGCAGGGCGAGTCGGTGCTGTTCGTGCTGGAGCCCGACGCACACCCCGGTGGCACGGACGGCGGCGGGGACGGCGGGGCGGTCACCGAGACCGCCGGCCCCGGGGACCACGGACGACGCTCCGGTGGCGGTTCCGCCCCGGCCCGGCCGCGCGCCGGCGACCCGGGCGAGGACGGCGGTCCGGGCAGGGTCGGCGACGCCTCGCGGTGCGGCCGCTCCGCCGGCGATGAGCGGGGGCCGCTGGACCCCGACGCGGCGCAGCAGCTCTTCGACGCGACGGTGGCGTTCTGGCGCGGTTGGCTCGCGCGGTCGTCCTACACCGGCCGGTGGCGGGAGATGGTGCACCGCTCGGCGCTGGCGCTGAAGCTGCTCACCCACGAGCCGACCGGCGCGGTGGTGGCCGCCCCCACCGCCGCGCTGCCGGAGCACCTGGGCGGCGAACGCAACTGGGACTACCGGTACGTGTGGATCCGCGACGCGGCGTTCTCGCTGTACGCGCTGCTGCGGCTGGGCTTCACCGCGGAGGCGCAGGCGTTCATCGCGTGGCTCTCCCGGTGCCTGGACCGGTCCGACGACGGGGAGCTGGGGCCGCTGCGGGTGATGTACACCATCGACGGCGACCCGCACATCCCCGAGGAGGAGTTGCACCATCTCGCCGGGTACCGCGGTTCGCGCCCGGTCCGCGCGGGCAACTGCGCGGCCGGCCAGCTCCAGTTGGACATCTACGGCGAGCTGATCGACTCCGTCTACCTCTTCAACAAGTACGGCGGCGGCGTCTCCCACGACACCTGGGCCAACCTCGGCCGCATCCTGGACTGGCTGCTCGACCACTGGGACACCCCGGACCAGGGGATCTGGGAGACGCGGGCGGGGCAGCAGCACCACACCTACTCCCGGGTGATGTGCTGGGTGGCCGTGGAGAGGATGATCCGCATCGCCAACCAGCGCGGCCTCCCGGCGGACCTGGCGCGGTGGCGGCGGGAGCGCGACGCGATCTACCGGCAGGTCATGGAGCGGGGGTGGAACCGCGACCGCGAGACGTTCACCCAGCGGCTGGCCGACGCCCCCGGCGAGACGCCGCCCGCCGAGCTCGACGCCTCACTGCTGCTGATGCCGATGGTCAAGTTCGTGTCGCCGAACGACCCCCGCTTCCACTCGACCGTCGAGGCGATCGCCGAGGAACTGGTCACCGACGGGCTGGTGTTCCGCTACGACCCGCGGCTGACCCCGGACGGTCTCAGCGGTGAGGAGGGCACCTTCTCGATCTGCTCCTTCTGGTGGGTGGAGGCGCTGACCAGGACCGGCCAGGTCGAGCGGGCGCGGCTGGCGCTGGAGAAGATCTTCACCTACGCCAACCACACGGGCCTGTACGCCGAGCAGATCGGGTTGACCGGTGAGCACCTCGGCAACTTCCCGCAGGCCTTCACCCACCTCGCGCTGATCAGCGCCGCGACCAACCTGGACCGGTCGTTGGGGTGATCAGCGGCCGCCACCCGGCCCGCCGTCGGCGCCCGGCCGGGCGCCGACGGCGACCAGCACCTTGACGTGGGCCGGGTCCGCGGCGGCGGCGAAGGCGGCCGCGGCCTCACCGAGGGGGAAGACGCCGGTGACGATCTCGTCGGCGTCCACCGCGCCCGAGGCGATGATCTCCGTCGCCCGCCGGTAGTCGTCGGCGGTGTACATCAACGTGCCCTCGATCCGGATCTCGCGGTCCTGCACCAGGTCGAGCCGGACCGGCGTCGGGCCCGGGGCGCCGACACCCACCACGACGATCCGCCCGCCCTTGGTGACGGAATCGACGGCCTGCGCGATCGAGGCGGCCCGCGCCACGCAGTCGAAGACCACGTCCGCCGGGCCGTCCAGCGCCTCGGCGACGCGCTCGGGAAGGTCGGCGGCGTCGGCCGGGAGCGCCGCGTCGGCACCCAGCCGCAGCGCCCGCTCCCGCTTGGCGGGCAGCAGGTCGGTGGCGACCACCCGCCGGGCGCCGGCCAGCCGGGCGGCGGTCACCACCAGCAGGCCGATCGGCCCGGCGCCCAGCACCAGGACGGTGCGCCCGGTGAGGTCCCCCGCCGTCGCCACGGCGTGGACGGGGGTGGCCAACGGCTCGATGAGGGCGGCCTGGCGGTCGCTGAGCGCGTCGGGTACCGGATGGACGCGGTCCGCCGCGATGGTGAACAGGTCGGCCATGCCACCGGGGGTCTGGCAGCCGAAGACCGCCAGCTCCCGGCAGATGTTGTACCGCCCGGAGCGGCACTGCGGGCAGCGGCCGCAGACCAGGCCCGGTTCCACGACGACGCGGCGCCCGGGGGCCCAGCCGCTCACCCCGGGCCCGGCGGCGACGACCTCACCGACCACCTCGTGCCCGGGCCGGTAGGGCAGCTCGATGAAGGGGTGGTGCCCCTGGGCGGCGTGGGTGTCGGAGCCGCAGATCCCGACGAGGGTGCTGCGCACCAGCAGCTCGCCCTCGGCGGGACGCGGCGCTGCGACCTCCTCCAGGGTGATGTCGTCGAGCGTGTGGACGAGGACGCGGCGGATCGTCTCGGTCATGGCGGACGGACTCCGTTCTCGGGCGGGTAATGACGCGGGCGGACGCCGGGTCGCAGCCATCCTCCGGGGTCGGCCCGGCGGGAGGAACGGCGGGTGGCGCAGCGGAGGGGCGGACGGGGCCGACGGCCCGTCACCACCGGTCCCGTGCACCGACGGCGGGCGAAAACCCGTTGCCCGGCGCGCAGGGCGCGTGGGGACAATACGGCTCTCATCAGCGACACCGCGGGGGCGGCACACCATGGCGTACACCGAACTGGCCGGCGCACGGATACCGATCAGGAGCTGGGCGGACCCGGCGGGCATCGACGACGGCGCCGCGCGGCAGCTCCAGAACACCACCACCCTGCCGTGGGTGCGCGGTCTGGCCGTCATGCCCGACGTGCACTACGGCAAGGGCGCCACCGTCGGGTCCGTCATCGCCATGGAGGGCGCGGTCTGCCCCGCGGCGGTGGGGGTGGACATCGGCTGCGGGATGTCGGCGGTGCGGACCTCGCTGACCGCGGACGATCTGCCCGAGGACCTCTCGCGGCTGCGCTCCCGCATCGAGTCGGCGATCCCCGTGGGCCGTGCGATGCACGACTCCGCCGTCGACACCTCCCGGCTGCACGGCCTGCCGACCGCGGCCGCGACCGCGCTGTGGGCGCGGTTCGACGACGTCGCCGGCGCCGTCTCCTTCCGCCGGGGGCGGGCCGAGAAGCAGCTGGGGAGCCTCGGCGGCGGCAACCACTTCGTCGAGGTGTGCACCGACACCACCGGCGCCGTGTGGCTGATGCTGCACTCCGGGTCCCGGAACATCGGCAAGGAGCTGGCCGAGCACCACATGGGGGTGGCGCGGGGGCTGCCGCACAACCAGGGGCTGGTCGACCGCGACCTCGCCGTCTTCGTCGCGGACACCCCGCAGATGGCCGCCTACCGCCACGACCTGTTCTGGGCGCAGGAGTACGCCCGCCTCAACCGGGCGATCATGATGGCGCTGCTGCAGGACGTGGTGCGGCGGGAGTTCCGCGCCGCGACGCCGCGGTTCGACGAGGTGATCTCCTGCCACCACAACTACGTGGCCGAGGAGGTCTACGACGGGACGGAGCTGCTGGTGACGCGGAAGGGCGCCATCCGGGCGGGCCGCGGCGACCGCGGGATCATCCCCGGTTCGATGGGCACCGGCTCGTACATCGTCCGCGGCCTGGGCAACGAGGCGTCGTTCAACTCCGCCTCGCACGGGGCCGGCCGCCGGATGAGCAGGTCGGCGGCGAAGCGTGCGTTCACCGCGGCGGACCTGGCGGAGCAGACCCGCGGTGTCGAGTGCCGCAAGGACGTGGGGGTGGTGGACGAGATCCCGGGGGCGTACAAGTCGATCGAGGAGGTCATCTCGCGCCAGCGCGACCTGGTCACCGTCGAGGCGGAGCTGAAGCAGGTCGTCTGCGTGAAGGGCTGACGCGTGCCCCGTCGCGGCTCCGGGCGGGCTCGGGGACGCGCCGGGGCACAAGGCGTGGTACGGGGCGGCGCCCGGGGCGGACGGCGCGCGGGGGTGTCGCACGAGCGCGGGCGCGCACCGGGAGGCGAGGTGATGCGCCCGCCGCGTGCGGTGCGGGCGGGGGCCTCCGTCAACACGACGGCGTGAAGTAACCGCCCGGCGGGTCACTCGTTCAGCTCATTGTGACTCCCTCTCAGCCCTCGCCCACCGAACCCGCCCCGGGCACCGGGGCCGAGCCCCGTCCGGACGGCGCCGTCGTGCGCCTGGAGGCGGCAGAGGCCGCGATCGTCGAGCACTACGCGCGACTCGTGCGCCTGGGGTACCTCATCCTGCCGCCCGATCTGGCACGGCACCGGCGGGTCGTCGCCGCGCACGCCCTCGCGCAACGCGCCCTGCCCCGGTCGCGGACGACCCGCCTGGCCCGCCCCGGGCTGCCGACGCGCCCCGCTCCCCCGGCGCCGGGCGCCCCGGACGACCCCGACGGCCGGGAC
>NZ_JAAVJD010000206.1 GCF_012033735.1 Streptomyces lonarensis
GTCCGGCGTGGCGGCCGGCCCCCGTAGTCTGGGCGGATGCCCGGCCCGCTCCCCTCCCCCGCCGCACCCGGGGTCGCGCGGCTCGCCCGCCTCGCCGCGGCCGCGGCGCCTGCTCTCGGCGGCGTCCGGCTGATCGGGATCGACGGCCACGCCGGATCGGGGAAGTCGACGCTGGCCGACGCGCTGGCGGACCGGCTCGGGGGTGCGCCGGTGGTCCGCTCCGACGACCTCGCCGACCACGGCCACCTGTTCGCCTGGACGGAGCGGCTGGCCGACGAGGTGCTGGCCCCGCTGCGACGCGGCGAACCGGCGCGGTTCCGCGCCTACGACTGGGAGCGCCGCACGCCGGGCACCTGGCGGGAGGTACCCCCGGCGCCAGTGGTGCTGCTGGAGGGTGTCGGCGCCGGTCGGCGGGCCGTCCGGCCCGACCTGTCGCTGCTGCTCTGGCTGGAGGTCGACCGGGCGACGGCCTGGGGGCGCGGCCAGCGGCGCGACGGCCCCGCGCAGGCCCAGTTCTGGGCGGGCTGGAAGCCCGCCGAGGCCGACCACTTCCGTGACGATCCGTCACGGGACGCAGCCGATATCCTGGTTGTCCCGCAGTATGACGGGTATGTGGTCCGCCGCCGGTGACGGCCGCGCACCGAAGGAGACGCTACGACCCGTTCGGGGGACTCGATGACGCCTGGCGGCCCGGAGGCCCGGCAGCGGCGCGCCGCCGCCGACCTGGCGTGGCTGCGGGGCGTGGACGCCTACACGGCCGGGGCCTACGGGGACGCCGAGGACGGCTTCCGCGCCGCGGTCCGCGAGGACCCCGGCATGGCCGACGCCTGGCTGGGGCTGCACGCACTGCGGGTGGGGGTGGCCGAGGCGCTGGGCATGATGTTCGAGCACCGGGACCGCTTCGGTGAGCAGCGAGCCGAGCACGGCCGCCCACTGTCGTCCTGGTACTGGCTCGGCTGGTGGGTGCAGCCCGTCCTGGAGTCACCGCGCGACCTGCTCCTCGCCCACGCCTCCCAGCTGCTGGACGCGCGCCGGCTGCCCGAGCTGGACGCGGCGATCCGGCGCTGCCCGCCGCCCGGGGACGACGCCCGCAGCCGCTTCCTGCACGGCTGCCGCGCCTACCTGGCCAAGGACTGGGAGGCGCTGTTCCGGCACACCACCACCCTGCTGGACGACCCGCTGCTGGGGGTGGAGGCGTCGCTGTTCGCCGGCATGGCCCGGGTGCGACTGGGGATGTACGGGCAGGCGGAGCCGGTGCTGGCCACCGCTCTCGCGCGGTGCCGCAGCGAGCAGCCGCAGCGCAAGGAGCTGCGCTACTGGCTGGCGCGGGCCCGGGAAGGCAGCGGGCGGACCGCCGCGGCGATCCCGCTGTACCGGGCGGTGCAGCGGGCGGACCCGGCGTTCCTCGACACCGCCGCCCGGCTGCTGGCGCTCGCCGAGGAGGAGCCCGACTGGTCGGCCCCGCCGGACGAGGGCGATGCCGCAGGCCTGCCGGCGCCCGGCCCGGTCCCGTCGCAGCGGACCGCCCGGCCGGGCCCCGTCGGTGCACCCCCGGGGGAGGCCTCGGCACCGGCGGGGCCCGGCGGGGACGGCGCGCCTCCCAGCGCCCTGGCCCGGGCACTGGCCGAACTGGAGGACATGGTCGGCCTGGAGCCGGTGAAGGAGCACGTCCGGTCGTTGTCGGCGCAGCTGCGGATGGCGCGGCTCCGTTCCGGCCAGGGGCTCCCGGCCCGGACCCCGCAGCGTCATCTGGTCTTCTCCGGGCCGGCCGGTACCGGGAAGACGACGGTGGCCCGGATCGTCGCCCGGGTACTGCACGCGCTCGGCGCCGTCGAGCACGACCGGCTGGTGGAGGCGCACCGCGCCGATATGGTCGGCGAGTTCCTCGGGCAGACGGCGGTCAAGACGGATCGGTTGGTCGACTCGGCGGTGGGCGGTGTCCTCTTCGTGGACGAGGCCCACGGGCTCGCCCATTCCGGGTACGCGCAGGGCGACGCGTACGGGGACGAGGCGCTGCAGGTCCTGCTCAAGCGCGCGGAGGACAGCCGGGATCGGCTGGTGGTGATACTCGCCGGCCACCCCGAGGGCATGCGGCGGCTGTTCGGTGCCAACCCGGCGCTGGCCTCCCGGTTCCCGGCCCGGGTGGACTTCCCCACCTACGGGCCGCCGGAGCTGGCCGCCATCGCGGAGCGCGCGGCGCGGCTCGGTGGCGACCGCTGGGACGCCGAGGCGTGGGACGAGCTGCGGTCGGTCTGCGACCACGTGGCCGAACGGGGGTGGACGGACGAGTTGGGCAACGGCCGGTTCGTCCGGGAGCTGTACGAGTCGAGCTGCGCGTTCCGGGACGTGCGGCTGGCGGCGCTGCCCTCGGCGCCGGAGCGGTCCGAGCTGACGACGCTGCGGCTGCCGGACCTGATGCGCGCCTACGGCGAGGTGATCGGCGGCCGGGGCAGCGAGCGCGCCGACGATCGGGGACTGCCCCCGGGCTGAGCCCGGGGGCAGTGCGCTCGGCGGCCGGGGGCTCAGCCCCGGTCGGGGGCGCCGTGCGCCTCGACCAGGTCGCGCAGTGCGCGGGCCCGCCGCACCGCCGCCTCCCGGCCGGCGGCCGGCTGGATCGCCATGACGGGCAGCGCGGTGCCGTCGTGAAGGTCGAGCGAGGCCCAGGAGTCACCGTCGCGGAGGTTGACCCGCACCACCTGCGCCCATTCCAGCCGGCGGACCGACGTGAGGTTGACGACGGTCAGCCCCTGGTCGGTGGCGGTGACGCGGGGGCGGCTGAGCAGGGCCAGCACGGCCCAGATCAGCAGACCGGCGAGGCAGAACGCCGCCTGCTCCCCGATCGAGTGCCGCACCGGGCCCTCGCTCGGGAGCGCGAACCCGATCGCGGTCAGCGTGACGAACGCCAGGGCCCCGAGCGACATCAGCACCGCGACGGTCGCCGTGGGGCGGTAGGTGACCGGCAGTGCCGGCAGCGCGGGTCGCGGGTCCTCGGCGGCGGGGCCGGCGTCGGCCCCGGTGGGGTGGGAGGTGTTCACCGGTGGTCGTCCTTGGTCGCGGGTGCGGCGGGCGCGGTGGCGGCTGCGGGGGTCACAGCCGGCAGGCGTGGATCTGCGTGGTGAGGATGGCGCGCGCCCCCAGGTCGTAGAGCCCGTCCATGACGCGCTGCGCCTCCCGGGTCGGGACCATCGAGCGGACGGCGACCCAGCCGCGGTCGTGCAGCGGCGAGACGGTCGGGGACTCCAGCCCGGGGGTCAGGGCGATGGCCTGCTCGACCAGTTCCGCGCGGATGTCGTAGTCCATCATCACGTAGCGGCGGGCGACCAGGACGCCCTGCAGGCGGCGCAGGAACTGCGCCACCCGCGGGTCCTCGGCGTCGCCCCGCCGCCGGATGACCACGGCCTCGGACTCCAGGACGGGGTCGCCCACGATCTCCAGCCCGGCGTTGCGGAGGGTGGTACCGGTCTCGACGACGTCGGCGATGACGTCGGCGACGCCCAGCTTGATGGCGGTCTCGACCGCGCCGTCGAGGTGGACCACCGACGCCTGCACGCCCTGGCGCTCCAGGTAGGGCGCGACCACGCCGTCGAAGGAGGTGGCGATGGTGAGGCCGCCGAACTCGGTGACGTCGCGGGGGCCGCCGGGGCGGGTAGCGAACCGCAGGGTCGAGGCGGCGAAGCCGAGCTGCAGGATCTCCTCGGCGTCGGCGGTGGAGTCGACGAGCAGGTCCCGTCCGGTCAGCCCGACGTCGAGCTTGCCGGAGCCGACGTAGACGGCGATGTCGCGCGGGCGCAGGAAGAAGAACTCGACGTTGTTGTCGGAGTCGAGCAGCACCAGTTCGCGACGGTCCATCCGCTGGCGGTAGCCGGCCTCATGGAGCATCGCCACCGCCGGCTCGGAGAGAGCGCCTTTGTTGGGGACGGCGATGCGCAGCATGGTGTGGCTTCCTTCGGTGCGAATGGGTGCGGGGTGTCGGGTTCGGGTGCCGGCCCCGTGCGGGCCGGCGGCGGCGCGGTCGGCTGCGGGAGCCGGGGCGTCACAGGTGGGAGTAGACGTCCTCCAGCGAGATGCCGCGCGCCACCATCATCACCTGGAGGTGGTACAGCAGCTGGGAGATCTCCTCGGCCGTGCGGTCGGCGCCCTCGTGCTCGGCGGCCATCCAGACCTCGGCGGCCTCCTCGACGACCTTCTTGCCGATGGTGTGGACCCCCGCCGCGACCAGCTCCGCGGTGCGGGAGGTCTCGGGGTCGCCGGTGGCCGCCTTGCGGCTGAGCTCGGTGAAGAGCTCCTCGAATGTCTTGTTCGCCATGGTGGCCCCTAGCCTACGCGGGGGCCACCGGCGCCCGTCGTCAGTGCCGGAGTTCGGACACCCCGCGCAGGGTGGCCGCCGTCGCGACGGCGGCGGTGACCGCCTCGTGGCCCTTGTCCTCCGCCGACCCCGGCAGCCCGGCGCGGTCCAGGGCCTGCTGTTCGGTGTCGCAGGTGAGGACACCGAACCCGACCGGCACCCCGGTGTCGACACCGACCCGGGTCAGCCCCTCGGTCACTCCCTGGCACACGTAGTCGAAGTGCGGTGTTCCGCCGCGAATCACGACGCCGAGCGCGACGACAGCGTCGTAGCCGCGGTCGGCCAGCACCCGTGCCGCCACGGGGAGTTCGAAGCTGCCCGGCACCCGTACCAGGGTGGACTCCTCGATGCCCAGCTCGCGCAGGGCCCGCGACGCGCCGTCGACGAGGCCGTCCATCACGGTGGTGTGCCACTGCGCCGCGACGACCGCGACCCGCAGTCCGGTGTGCTCGGGAACGTCGACCTCGGGTGCGCCCTTGCCGCTCACGTGTCTCTCCTCGGTGGTTGGTGCTCCGCGCGGGGCCGCGCGGGGTGGTCGGACGGTCGTCCCAGGTCGGACGATCGTCTCAGGAGCCGGCGGCGCCGGCCGGGGCGTCGAGCCACGGCAGGTCGTGGCCCATCCGGTCGCGCTTGGCCCGCAGGTAGCGCAGGTTGTGGCGGCCGGCGCCGGCGGTGGAGCGGACGCGTTCCAGCACCCGCAGGCCGTGGTCGCCGAGCGCGGCGGACTTGCCCGGGTTGTTGGTGAGCAACCGCAGGGAGCGGACGCCGAGTTCGGCGAGGATCGCGGCGGCGGCCGAGTAGTCGCGGGCGTCGGCGGGCAGCCCCAGCTCCAGATTGGCGTCGAGGGTGTCCCGACCGCGCTCCTGGAGCTGGTAGGCGCGCAGCTTCGCGGTCAGGCCGATCCCGCGCCCCTCGTGGCCGCGCAGGTAGACCAGTACGCCGCGCCCCTCGGCCCGGATGCGGTCCAGCGCGTCGCGCAGCTGCGGTCCGCAGTCGCACCGCAGCGAGCCGAGGACGTCCCCGGTCAGGCACTCGGAGTGGACGCGGACCAGCACGTCCTCGCCGTCGCCGATCTCACCGGCGACGACGGCGATGTGCTCGACGCCGTCGGCGGCACGGTAGCCGTAGGCGCGCAGGTCGCCGTGGGAGGTGGGCAGGGCGGTCTCGCCCTCGCGCAGCAGCGGGACGGCGGCGGTGGCCGCGGTGTGGGCGGGGGTGCCGGGGAGCGGCGGGGCCGGCGAGGCCGTGCCGGTGCCGCTGCCGGCGGGGCGGGGGTCGGGCGGGGTGGCGCCGTCCGCGGCCAGGGTGCGCGCCAGCTCCTCGATGGAGATGACGGTCAGGCCGTGGCGCCGGGCGAACGGGATGAGCTGCGGCAGCCGCAGCATGACGCCGTCCTCCCCCGCGATCTCGACGATCGCCGCAGCCGGGCGGAGCCCGGCCAGCCGCGCCAGTTCGACGCCGGCCTCGGTGTGGCCCGGGCGCTCCCGGACCCCGCCGTCGCGGGCGCGGAGCGGGAAGACATGGCCGGGTCGGGTGAAGTCGCCCGGCGCCGCGTGGGGGTCCGCCAGCAGCCGGATGGTCACGGCGCGGTCGGCCGCCGAGATGCCGGTGGTGACCCCGTGGGCCGCGGTGGCGTCGACGGAGACGGTGAAGGCCGTCCCCATGCTGTCGGTGTTGTCGGGCACCATCTGCGGCAGCCGGAGCCGGTCGAGGTCCTCCCCCGCCATGGGGACGCAGATCAGCCCGCGGCACTGCGCCATCATGAAGGCCACGGTCTCGGTGGTGATGGTCTCGGCGGCGGCGACCAGATCGCCCTCGTTCTCGCGGTCCGCGTCGTCGACCACCACCACGGGCCGGCCGGCGGCGAGATCGGCCACGGCCTGCTCGACGGGGTCGAGGGTCTCGCCGGTCCCTGCGGCGGGGTGGGGGCCTTCGGTGCTCATACGGGTGCTCCTTCGGGAAGCGGCCGGGCGGTGACCGGGGTCCGGGTCCGCAGCCACCAGGCGCGCAGCCCCCACAGGACCAGGACGAAGTAGAGGATGTAGACCAGGCCGGAGAAGGCCAGGCCGCTGCTGAACGCCAGGGGGACGCCGACGATGTCGACCAGCAGCCAGGCGAACCAGAACTCGACCAGCCCCCGGGCCTGGGCGATCATGGCGACGAGCGTCCCGACGAAGATGTAGGCGTCCGGCCACGGGTTCCAGGAGAGGTGCGGCCAGAGGGTGAAGACGCCGCCGACCGCGGCGGTCCCGCCGGCGGCCAGGGCCAGCAGCAGCGCCCGCTCCCGCCAGGTGGCGAAGCGCACCTCGATCTGGCCGTCGCCCGAGTCGCGGCCCCGGCGCCGCCACTGGTGCCAGCCCCACGCGGCGACGAGGATGACCAGCAGCTGCTTGCCCACCCCGCCGGAGAGCTGGGCGGAGGCGTAGGCGAAGACCAGGATGAGCCCGGAGAGCAGCTGGACCGGCCAGGTCCACAGCGAGCGGCGCCAGCCGAGGGCGAGGGCGGCCAGCCCGCAGAGGTTGCCGACCATGTCGGACCACTTGATGGGCTGCCCCAGCGCCTCGAAGGCGGTGGCGTTGAGCGTGTCGACGAAGCTCACGGTGTCGGCTCCCCGTCCGTCGGCGGGACGGCGTCGGCGGCCGCGGCCGCCTGCCGGGGGCCCGCGGCGCCGAGGGCCCCGTGGGCGCCCGGGCCGCCGTGGGTGAGCAGCCGCTCGACGTACTTGGCGAGCACGTCCACCTCCAGGTTGACGGTCTCGCCGGGCTGCCGGAGCCCCAGGGTGGTCAGGTCGAGCGTGGTGGGGATCAGGCTGACGGTGAAGGAGTCGGCGGCCGCCTCCACCACGGTGAGGCTGACGCCGTCCACCGTGATCGACCCCTTTTCCACCACGTAGCGGGCGAGGGCCGGGGGCAGCGAGATGCGGACCACCTCCCAGAGGTCGCCCGGCTCGCGGTGGACGACGACGCCGGTGCCGTCGACGTGTCCCTGCACGAGGTGGCCGCCGAGGCGTCCCCCCAGCGCCATCGGGCGCTCCAGGTTGACGCGCGCGCCCGGACGCAGCGCGCCGAGGCCGGTGCGGTGGAGCGTCTCGGCCATGACGTCGGCGGCAAACTCGCCGTCGCCGTGGTCGACCACGGTCAGGCAGACGCCGTTGACGGCGATCGAGTCGCCGTGACCGGCGTCCGCGGTGACGAGCGGGCCGCGGAGCCGGAAGCGGCGCGAGTCGCCGTGCTCCTCGACGGCGACGACCTCGCCCAGCTCTTCGACGATTCCGGTGAACACGTGTCAGGACCCTTCGGTGGTGGGGACGCCCGCGGGGCGGGGCACGGCGGTGACGCGCAGGTCGGGTCCGACGCGGGCGACGTCGGTGATCTCCAGCCGCAGCGCGGCCGAGACGGTGTCGACGCCGGCGTCGTTGAGCAGCGGGGCCCCGGCGCCCAGCAGGGCGGGGGCGAGGTAGCCGACGACCCGGTCTACCGCCCCGGCGGCCAGCCAGGCGCCGGCGAGGGTGGGCCCGCCCTCCAGCAGCACCGACCGGACCTCGCGGCGGTGCAGCTCGGCCAGGAGTGCGGCGGGGTCCAGCCCTCGGCCGGTCGCGGCGCGCGGCAGCCGGACCACGTCGGCACCGGCCAGCGCCGCGGTGCGGTCGGCGGGCAGGTCGGCGGCGACGGCGACCAGGGTGGGCGCCGCGTCGTCGAGGACGCGGGCGCCGGGGCGCACCACCGCGGCCTCGGTGTCGACCGCGACCCGCAGCGGCTGGACGGCGTCGGGGACGCCGCGGACCGCGAGGTGCGGGTCGTCGGCGCGCAGCGTGCCGGAGCCGACCAGGACGGCGTCGGCCTCGTGCCGCAGCCGGTGGACCTCGGCGCGGGACTCGGCGGAGGTGATCCAGCGGCTGCTGCCGTCGGCGGCGGCCACCCGGCCGTCGAGGGTGGCGCCGTACTTCCAGGTCACGGCGGGGCGGCCGCGGCGGACCGCGGTGAGCCAGGCGTGGTTGACGTTCTCGGCCTCCGCCGCCAGCAGCCCGGCGGCGACCTCGACACCGGCCGCGCGGAGAGTGGCGGCCCCGCCGGCCGCGGCGGCGGTGGGATCGGCCACGGCGTAGACGACACGGGCGATACCGGCCGCCAGCAGCGCGCGGCTGCACGGACCGGTCCGGCCGGTGTGGTCGCAGGGTTCGAGGGTGACGACGGCGGTTCCGCCGCGAGCGAGGCCGCCGGCGGCGGTGAGCGCCTCGACCTCGGCGTGCGGACCGCCGGCCCGCCGGTGCAGGCCCTCTCCGACGGTGCGGCCGTCGGGGGCGAGCACGACGCAGCCGACCACGGGGTTGGGGCGGGTACGCCCCAGGCCGCGGGCGGCGAGTGCGACGGCGCGGCGCATGGCGCGGCGCTCGGCGTCGTCGGCTGCTGGGGCTGCCACCGGTTCTCCTGCCTGTCGGGCAAGACGTCCGGGGCGCTGGGAGAAACGGACGGCGACCGGCGACGGCGGGAGGGCGCGGACCTGGCCCCGGGTTCACCGGGACGCGGGTACGCGGCACACAGCCGTGCCGGTTCCGCCGCGCACTGCCTCCCATCCGGACTTTCACCGTCGGTCCAGAAGTTTCACCTGGTCAACCGACCACTGGAGGTGGCCGGGTCGCGGACTGTAACCGCCGGCTCGGAATTTCACCGACCCCGGAGTGCGCTTGCGTCACTGATACGGGACCAGTCTGCCACGGGTGGCGGTCGGGCGGCGGCGGGGGCGGCGCGGCTGTGCCGGGCGTCACACGCGGGCGCGCGCCGGTGACCGGGCGGCGCAGCGGGCAGCGGACAGCGGGCAGCGAGGGTGGCTCAGCCGGCTCCGGCGGCCGGGTGGTCGTCCGGGGCGAAGAGGGCGTCACGGGCGGCGTCGAGCGCGGTGAGCAGCGCACCGCGCAGGACCGCTCCGCCGCCGGAGCGCGCGGCGCGCACCTCGGTGTCCAGCGGTGACAGGGTGCGCAACCGCTCCTCGACCCGGCGCGCGAGTCCGTCGCCGCCGGCCCGGCCCGTCTCCCCGCCGAGCACCACGCGGCCGGGGTCCAGCACGGCGGCGACGGCCGCGGCGGCGAGGGCGATCCGCTCGGCGAGCACCGCCAGGAACGCCTCGGCCGCCTCGACCGGGGG
>NZ_JAAVJD010000207.1 GCF_012033735.1 Streptomyces lonarensis
GTGCCGGACGGCACGGCGCTGCGCGCCGGGGACCCGCCGGACGCTCCCGAGGTGCCGCGCCGCACGCTGCTGCTGGGCGCGCCGGGCTCGGGCGTCTCCCAGGAGGCGGAGCGCCGGCTGGCGACCTTCCCCGAGGTGCTGCGGGTCCTGCCGGGCACGGCCGCCGGGAGCCCCCCGCCCGTCGTCCTGCCGCCGGCGGACGACGGAAGCGTGCCGGTGCCGGCGGCCGTGCTGCCGCCCGCGCCCGGGGCGCGGACACCGACGACCGGCGGGCCGCCGCGCACCGGACCGCACGCTCTCTCCCCACCCGCTCCGGCGCCCACGGCGGAGAGCCACCCGTGGGGCTGGACCACCACCGGCACCAACGAACTGCTGCCGCTGCTGGCCGAGGACGGACCGCCGCTCCTGGTGGACTCCCTCACCCGATGGCTGGCCGCGACCCACACCACGAGTCCGCGCGCCCCCAGCCGCCCCGGGGCGCGCCCGGGCCCCGGCTTCGGCCTGCCGGCGGGCTACTCCGCCCGACTGGCCGAGGCGGTGCGGCGCAGCCCCCGGCCGCTGGTCCTGGTCAGCGACCAGCCGCCGCCGGCCGCCCCGCTACCGGGTGACCGCGACGGCCGGTTCGCCGCGGAGCTGGAGCGGCTGAACACCGCGGTCGCGCGGGAGTGCGAGGAGGTGCTGCTGATCGTCGCGGGGCTGCCCGTCCGGTTGCGCGGCTGACGCCCGCACCGGTGCGCCCCCGCGCGGTCGCGGGCACGCCGGACGCCCGCCGCGCCCCGGGCGTACGGCGGGCGGTCGGCCGGTAATCTCGTCCACATGAGCGAGGGCACCCTGAATCTCGACGAGTTCGGCGATCTGATCGAACGTCCGAACGCTGCCGTGCGGCGGGCCGCTGAGTCCCGGCGGGCCCGCACCGGGCGGGCGCCGGCGGCGCTGGGCCGGCTGGACGAGCTGGCCCTGTGGCTGGCCGCCGCGCAGGGGCAGGTGCCGGTCGAGCCGATCCGCAGCCCCCGACTGGTGGTCTTCGCCGGCGACCACGGCATCGCGGCACGCGGGGTCTCCGGGCACGCCCCCGACCCGGTCGACCCGGCCGCGCCGGCCGATCCGGAGCGGGGTGCCGCGGGGCTGGTGCGGGAGCTGCTGGACGGCCGGGGCCCGGCCGCCGTCCTCGCCCGCGAGGCGGGGGTCCCGGTGCGGGTGGTGGACGTCTCCCTGGACTGCGACCCGGCGATCCTCCCGGACGAGGTCACCCGGCGCCGGGTGCGCCGCGGTTCGGCACCGCTGGACACCGCCGACGCGGTCACCCTCGCGGAGGCCGAGGCGGCGTTCCGGCTCGGGGCGGCGGTGGCCGACGAGGAGGCCGACGCCGGGACGGACCTGCTGGTCCTCGGCGACCTCTCGGTCGGCGGCACCACCGCCGCCGGGGTGCTCATCGCCGCGCTCTGCGGCACCGACGCCTCGGTGGTGACCGGGCGCGGCGGCTCGGGGATCGACGACCTCGCCTGGATGCGCAAGTGCGCCGCCGTCCGCGACGGCCTGCGGCACGCGCGCCCCGCCCTCGGCGACCAGCTGCAGCTGCTCGCCACCGCCGGCGGGGCGGACCTGGCCGCGATGACGGGGTTCCTGCTGCAGTCCGCGGTGCGCCGGACGCCGGTCGTGCTGGACGGGGTGGTCTCCGCGGCGTGCGCGCTGGTCGGTCAGCGGGTGGCGTTCCGGGCGGTGGACTGGTGGATTCCGGGGCACGTCAGCGGCGAGCCCGGCCAGGCCAAGGCGCTGGACCGCATGGCGATGCGGCCGCTGCTGGAGCAGGGCGTGACGGTGGGCGGCGGTGCCGGCGCGCTGTTGGCGCTGCCGCTGGTCCGCGCCGCCGCGGCGCTTGCCGCGCGGCAGCCGGCGGAGCCCGCCGGCGGCGGCGGGGAGGAACCGGGACCGACCGCCTCGCCCGAGGACGTCGACCTCGCCGAGGCGACCTGACCGGCGGCTCCGACCGGGCGCCTGCCGGCTACGGCCGGTCGGGCGGATCGGCGGCTACGGCCGGTCGGGCGGATCGGCGGGGCCCGACGGCGGGTGGGGCCCGCCCCCGGTCCCGCTGCTGTCGCCGCCGTCCCCGTCGGAGGCCGCCCCGTTGCGCTCCCGCCCGTCGCCGTCGCCGGCAGCGGCGCGGTGGGTCAGCTCGGGCGTCGGTGTCCCCGCCAGCAGGTCCTGTACCCGGCGCACCGGACCGGCCCAGCGGCGGTCGTGGTGTGCCGCCCGGCGGTGGGCCCGGGCCAGCGCCCGGGGCCGGCGCCGGTAGAACCGCCGCGCCCAGGGCGAGTCCGGGCGGGCCAGTCGCACCGCCCCGAACAGGGACACCAGCGGCAGCAGCACCCCGAAGATCGCCACCAGCGGCTTGCCCTTGGCGAAGGAGACCGCCGAGCAACCGAAGTGGAAGGCGACCGTGGTCATCACGGCGACGCGGTCCTGCCGCTCCTCCGCGGTGAGGGTGTCCACGCCGAACGGCGCGGAGCCCACCAGCACCAGCAGCACCACGGCACCGGTGACCGTGACCATCTCCACGCTGCGGCGACCCTGCTCGCTCCAGTAGACGTCCTGGAGGTAGACGATCAGGGCGAACTCGTCGAGGACCAGCCCCGCCCCGATGCCGAAGACGATGGCGGCGACCGCCCCTCCCGGCCCGTACTGGGCCGAGGCGATGGCCCCGAACCCGCCGGCGACCATGAGGACCACGCCCGGTACCGCGTGGTGGAGGTGGACCCCGCCGGCGGAGATGTCGCCGAACGGGCCGCGGCCCGCCCGGATCATCCGGGTCACCGTCCGGGTGACCGCGAAGGTCACCAGGAAAGCGGTCAGCCCGAGGAGCAGCGGGAGCTTGCCCGCCTCCACGATGTCCTGCTCCCACCACCGGCCCATGACGGGCAAGGATGGGCCGCCGGGGGCGCCGCGCGGGGCCGACACGCCCCCGTCTCACCCGGGCGGCGGCGGGCACGGCCCGCGCCCCGGCAGCCCCCGAGGCGGGGAACGGGGCGTAGGCTCGGTGCCCCGGATCGGAGCGGCACCCTGGGCCACAGAAGGGGAACTGCCCCCGGGACAGGGGAGTCCGGCTACCGCCGCACCCATCGACGAAGGAACAGGATCTCCACCACCGTGACTGTACTGACCCTCAGCGATTCCTCCGCCGCAAAGGTGCGCGCGGATGCCGTGGTCATCGGCATTGCCAAGGGCGAGGACGCGCCCCTGCTCACCTCCGGCCAGGAGGTGTCGGCCCTCGACGCCGCGTTCGGCGGGAAGCTCGCCGCCACCCTGGGGACCCTCGGCGCCAAGGGCGCCGCGGACGAGGTCACCAAGGTGCCGGCGCCCGAGAAGTTCGGCAGCCCACTCGTCGTCGCCGTCGGCCTGGGCGCGCTGCCCGAGGACGGCGAGGGCTTCGCGGCGGAGACGCTGCGCCGCGCCGCCGGCTCGGCCGCCCGCGCGCTCGGCTCCCTGGAGCACGCCGTCTTCGCCCTGCCGGTGCCGGACGCCGCGGCGCTCGCCGCCGTCTCGGAGGGCGCACTGCTGGGTGCGTACTCCTTCACCGACTTCCGCGGCGCGGCCGACGACGACGCCAAGGGCCGTAAGGGCCGCAAGGGCAAGGACGCCAAGGGGCCCGGCGCGGACCACCTCGGCGAGGTCACCGTGGTGGGCCTGCCCGGCAAGGCCAAGGAGCACAAGGCGGTCGCCGAGCGCGCCCGGGTGCTGGCGGAGGAGACCGCGCGCACCCGCGACCTGGTCAACACCCCGCCCAACGCGCTCACTCCGGAGGTCTTCGCGGCCGAGGCGCAGGCCGCCGCGAAGGAGCACGGGCTGAAGGTCGAGGTCCTGGACGAGCAGGCGCTCGTCAAGGGCGGCTACGGCGGCATCCTGGGCGTCGGCCAGGGTTCGCAGTCCCCGCCGCGGCTGGTGCGCATCGCCCACACCCACGCCAAGGGCGCGCCCACGCTGGCGCTGGTCGGCAAGGGCATCACCTACGATTCGGGCGGCATCTCGCTGAAGCCGGCCGGTCACAACGAGACGATGAAGTGCGACATGGCCGGCGCGGGCGCCGTGCTCTCCGCCGTGGTGGCCGCCGCCCGGCTGGGGCTGAAGGTCAACGTCACCGGCTGGCTGGCGCTCGCGGAGAACATGCCCTCCGGTTCGGCGACCCGCCCCGGCGACGTGCTGACCATGTACAGCGGCAAGACGGTCGAGGTGCTCAACACCGACGCCGAGGGCCGGCTGGTCATGGCCGACGCGATCACCCGCGCCTGCGAGGAGGAGCCGGACGCCCTGGTGGACGTCGCGACGCTCACCGGCGCCATGATGGTGGCGCTCGGCAAGCGCATCTTCGGTGTGATGGCCAACGACGACGCCTTCCGCGAGCTGGTCCACACCTCGGCGGAGGAGACGGGCGAGCAGGCCTGGCCGATGCCGCTCCCCGACGAGCTGGTCGACAGCCTGAAGTCCTCCGTCGCGGACCTCGCCAACGTCGGCGACCGGATGGGCGGCGGCCTGGCCGCCGGCCTGTTCCTGCGGGAGTTCGTCAGCGAGGGCACCGCCTGGGCGCACCTGGACATCGCCGGGCCCGCCTTCCACGAGGGCGCCCCCTTCGGCTACACCCCCAAGGGCGGCACCGGCACCGCCGTGCGCGCGCTGGTGCGGCTCGCCGAGCGCACCGCCGACGGCGCGCTGAGCGCCTGACACGGGGCCCGTGGTACGTGAGACCCGTCACGTACCACGGCCCTACTGGTGGGTAACAGGGGGTTTCCGGGGAGGAGGCCGTCCGGATGGTCGCCTGTACAGTCGGTTTGCACCCCTCGTCCCCCGGCCCGGCATGCCGCGGCGGTCGGACAGGTGCGAAGATGTTGTTCCGGCAGGACAGGGCCCGGCTCACCCACCAGCGAGCCATGACCAACCGCTTGAACCAGCGGCCCACACGATGACGCCGGCCGGTACCTGAAGCAGCCGGGCCCGGCGGACCCATGCATGGAGGACGTGACGTGGCGAACGACGCCAACACCGTTTTCGACCTAGTGATCCTCGGTGGTGGCAGCGGCGGCTACGCCGCGGCCCTGCGCGGTGCTCAGCTGGGTCTCGACGTCGCCCTGATCGAGAAGGGCAAGCTGGGCGGCACCTGCCTGCACAACGGCTGTATTCCCACCAAGGCGCTGCTGCATGCCGGTGAGATCGCCGACCAGGCGCGCGAGAGCGAGCAGTTCGGTGTCAAGGCCACGTTCGAGGGCATCGACATCCAGGCCGTGCACGCCTACAAGGACGGTGTCGTCTCCGGTCTGTTCAAGGGCCTGACCGGCCTGCTGGCCTCGCGCAAGGTCACCATCATCGAGGGCGAGGGCAAGCTCTCCTCCCCCACCTCGGTGGACGTGGCGGGTCGCCGCGTCGAGGGCCGCCACATTCTGCTCGCCACCGGGTCCGTGCCGCGTTCGCTGCCGGGTCTGGAGATCGACGGCGACCGCATCATCTCCTCCGACCACGCGCTGACGCTGGACCGCGTGCCGAAGTCGGCGATCGTGCTGGGCGGCGGCGTCATCGGCGTCGAGTTCGCCTCGGCGTGGAAGTCCTTCGGTACCGAGGTCACCGTCATCGAGGGTCTCAAGCACCTGGTGCCGGCCGAGGACGAGAGCAGCTCGAAGCTGCTGGAGCGGGCCTTCCGCAAGCGCGGCATCAAGTTCAACCTGGGCACCTTCTTCGAGAAGGCCGAGTACACCGACACCGGTGTCAAGGTCACCCTCGCCGACGGCAAGACCTTCGAGGCGGAGGTGCTGCTGGTCGCGATCGGCCGCGGCCCGGTCTCGCAGGGCCTGGGCTACGAGGAGCAGGGCGTCACCGTCGACCGCGGCTTCGTCCAGGTCGACGGCGAGATGCGCACCGGCGTGCCGACGATCTCGGCCGTGGGCGACCTCGTCCCCACCCTTCAGCTGGCGCACGTCGGCTTCGCCGAGGGCATCCTCGTCGCCGAGCGGCTCGCGGGCCTGCCCGTCGTGCCGATCGACTACGACGGTGTCCCCCGGGTCACCTACTGCCACCCCGAGGTCGCCTCGGTCGGCCTCACCGAGGCCAAGGCCAAGGAGAAGTACGGTGACGACCAGGTCGTGTCGCTGAAGTACAACCTCGGCGGCAACGGCAAGAGCAAGATCCTCAAGACCGCCGGCGAGATCAAGCTCGTCCAGGTCAAGGACGGCGCCGTGGTCGGCGTCCACATGGTCGGCGACCGGATGGGCGAGCAGATCGGCGAGGCGCAGCTGATCTACAACTGGGAGGCGCTGCCCGCCGAGGTCGCGCAGCTCATCCACGCCCACCCGACGCAGAACGAGGCGCTCGGCGAGGCCCACCTGGCGCTGGCCGGCAAGCCGCTGCACGCCCACGACTGACCGGCCGCCCGCCGTCAGGGCGCGCCCCCATCCGTACCTGTGTAAGGAGCACCAGAAACCATGGCGGTTTCCGTAACCCTTCCGGCGCTCGGCGAGAGCGTCACCGAGGGCACCGTCACCCGCTGGCTCAAGGCCGAGGGTGAGCAGGTCGAGGCCGACGAGCCGCTGCTCGAGGTCTCGACCGACAAGGTCGACACCGAGATTCCCGCCCCGGCGGCCGGCGTCCTCTCCTCCATCAAGGTCGCCGAGGACGAGACCGTCGAGGTCGGCACCGAGCTGGCCGTCATCGACGACGGCAGCGGCGGTGGCGAGTCCGCCCCGGCCGCGCAGGCCGAGCCGGAGCAGGAGTCCACTCCGGAGCCCGAGCCGCAGCAGGCCCCGGAGCCGGAGCAGAAGTCGGCGCCGGCGCCGTCCGGCGGCGGTGCCTCGGGCACCGACGTCACGCTGCCCGCGCTCGGTGAGAGCGTCACCGAGGGCACCGTGACCCGCTGGCTGAAGGAGGTCGGCGAGGAGGTCGAGGCCGACGAGCCCCTGCTGGAGGTCTCGACCGACAAGGTCGACACCGAGATCCCCGCCCCGGTCGCCGGCACCCTGCTGGAGATCGTGGTCGGCGAGGACGAGACCGCCGAGGTCGGCGCCAAGCTCGCCGTGATCGGGTCGGCCGACGCCGCCCCGGCACAGCAGGAGCAGCCGAAGCAGGAGGAGGCGCCGAAGCAGGAGGAGGCGCCCGCCCCCGAGCCCGAGCAGGCCCCCGCCCCCAAGCAGGAGGCCCCGGCGGAGCCCAAGGCCGAGCCGAAGCCCGAGCCCAAGGCACCCACCCAGCAGGCCGCCCCCGCGCAGCCCGCCCCCGCCGCTCCGGCGCCGGCGACCGACGGCGCCTACGTGACGCCGCTGGTGCGCAAGCTGGCCGGTGAGACGGGTGTCGACCTGTCCTCCGTCAAGGGCAGCGGTGTCGGTGGCCGCATCCGCAAGCAGGACGTGGTCGCCGCCGCCGAGGCGCAGAAGAAGCAGCAGCAGTCGGCCGCCACCCCGGCCGCCGCGCCGTCCTCCGTGGAGATCCCGGCCGCCGCCGCCGAGCTCCGCGGCAAGACGGTGAAGATGACCCGCATCCGCAAGGTCATCGCCGAGAACATGATGAAGGCGATGCGCAACCAGGCGCAGCTGTCCTCCGTCATCGAGGTCGACGTCACCAAGCTGATGAAGCTGCGGGCGCGGGCGAAGGAGTCCTTCCTGGCCCGTGAGGGCGTCAAGCTCTCCCCGATGCCGTTCTTCGTCAAGGCCGCCGCCGAGGCGCTGAAGGCCCACCCGGTCGTCAACGCCCGGATCAACGACGACTCGACCGTGACCTACCACGACGTCGAGAACGTCGGTATCGCGGTGGACTCCGAGAAGGGCCTGATGGTCCCGGTCATCAAGGACGCCGGTGACCTGAGCCTGGCGGGCATCGCCCGCAAGACCGCCGAGCTGGCCGGCAAGGTCCGCACCGGCAAGCTGAGCCCGGACGACATGTCCGGCGGCACGTTCACGATCAGCAACACCGGCTCGCGCGGTGCGCTGTTCGACACGATCATCGTGAACTACCCGCAGGTCGCCGAGCTGGGCATCGGTGCCACCGTGCGCCGCCCGGTCGTCGTCAACCACCCGGACCTCGGGGAGACCATCGCCATCCGCGACATGGTCTACCTGACGCTCTCCTACGACCACCAGCTGGTGGACGGCGCCGACGCGGCCCGTTACCTGGGGGCCATCAAGGCCCGCCTGGAGGCCGGCGAGTTCGAGGGTGAGCTCGGCCTGTAGTACCGCGTCCCGGTCCGCCCCGGCGGACCGCCGCACGGCAGCACCGACGGCGCCGTGCCCCTCCCCGGTCTCACGGGGGCGGGGTGCGGCGCCGTTCGCCGTCCCCCGCCGGGTGCGGGGGACGGCGAACGGCGGGGCGGCATCATGGTGGGGTGCGTGCCGCCCGACTGATCCAGATGGTGCTCCTGCTGCAGAACCGGACGACGATGACGGCGGCCGAGCTGGCCGCGGAGCTGGAGGTCTCGGAGCGGACCGTCGCCCGCGACGCGCTGGCGTTGTCGGAAGCCGGGGTCCCGGTCTACGCCGACCGCGGCCGCGCCGGCGGCTACCGGCTGGTCGGCGGGTACCGGACCCGGCTCACCGGGCTGGGCCGCAGCGAGGTCGAGGCACTGTTCCTCTCCGGGGTGCCGGGGGCCCTGCGGGAGATGGGGCTGGCGGACGCCTCCTCGGCGGCGCGGCTGAAGGTGCGGGCCGCACTGACACCGGCGCTCGCCGACGCGGGCGACGGCGCCGCGCAGCGGTTCCATCTGGACGCACCGGCCTGGTGGCGTCCGCCCGTCACCCCGGCGCTGCTGCCGTCGGTGGCGGAGGCGGTGTGGGACGACCGCGTGCTGGCGGTGGTCTACCGGCGCCGGGGCGGCGCGGAGGTCGAGCGGGAGCTGGAGCCGCATGGCCTGGTCCTGAAGGCGGGGGTCTGGTACCTGGCGGCCCGGCCGGTGGGGGCGGACGGCCACCGGGTGTACCGGGTGGACCGGTTCACCGCCGCGCGGTCGCGGGAGCACCGGTTCACGCGGGACACCGCGTTCGAGCTGCCGGCGTTCTGGGAGCGGCAGGCGGTGGAGTTCGCCCGCTCGCTGCTGCGGGACCGCGTCGAGCTGCGGTTGACCCCGGCGGGGCAGGCCCGGTTGCGGCACGTCGTGGACACCGAGGCGGCGGAGCGGGCGCTGGCGGAGGCCGTCCCGGCCGGCTGCGGGGCAGCGGGCGGCGACGTGCGGGTGACGCTGGCCGTGGAGAGCCAGGACGTGGCGTTCGAGCAGCTGGTGGTGCTGGGCGCCGAGGCCGAGGTGGTGGGGCCGCCCGAGCTTCGCGCGCGGTTCGTGGCGGAGGCCGGGCGACTGGCGGACCTGTACGGGTGGGACGCCACCGCCGGGTGAGGCGCTGTCGCCGGGCGGGACGCCACCGCCGGGTGAGGCGCCGCCGCGGGGTGAGGCGCCACCGCGGGGTGGGGGGGGGG
>NZ_JAAVJD010000208.1 GCF_012033735.1 Streptomyces lonarensis
CCCCCTCCCTCGGCAGGAGGGGGCGCGCGGCCGTCGCCGTCCCGGCGCAGCGGCCGAGGCCACGAGGGCCGCCGGGACGCGAGGCGCGGTGACGGCGCCTCCGGTTCCCGGACCGGTATCGCGGAACCTTCTGCGTGCGCCCCGCGTGGGTAGAGTGAGAGACCGTCGGCACCGGTCGACGGGGGCGCCGACCACCGCGGTGCGGCAGTGCGCGATCGGGGGATCGGGCACGCACGGCACGGGAGGCACGACCGGTCGGCGAGCACCGCCGGCCCGTTGGCCGCGGTGCCGCGGCAGCACCGCCGCCGGGCGCGACGCGCCGGGCGGGTGGCAGCGGGGTCGGAAGGGGGACGCCGAGGTCGGGCGGACTGTGACCACGGGGCGGGCATCTTACGGTCGGCCCCGGTACCAGGCACACTTACCGCCGGGAGACGTCGCGGTTCGCGCGGACGACGCGTGGCGACGGGCGCACCGGTGAGAGCAGAGGTGGAGATGACGGCCGGACAGGGAGCCGATGCCGGAACGCGCGTCCCCCAGCCCAGATCCGGGACCGGCACGCCGGTCCCGACCGCCCCCGGCCTGCGCTTCACGGTGCTCGGGCCCGTCGTCGTCCGCGACGGCACGGCGACGCTACCGGCGGGCACCCCGCAGCAGCGGGCGCTGCTGGCGGAGCTGCTGCTGCGGCGGGGCCGCCCGGCGACGGCCGACGAACTCCTCGCCGCCATCTGGGGTGTCGACGCCCCCACGCACGCGCTGGCGACGCTGCGCACCTACGCCTCCCGGCTGCGGAAGACCCTCGGCGCGCGCTCCGCCGCGCTGGTCAGCGAGGCCGGCGGGTACGCGCTGCGGTTGGGCCCCGAGGACGCGGTGGACCTGGCCGAGGTCGAGTCGCTGGCCCGGGCCGCCGAGCGGGCGGACGAGCAGGGCGACGCCGCCCGTGCCCACCGGCTGTACGGCGAGGCCGTGGAGTTGTGGGAGGGGGAGCCGCTGTCCGGGGTCCCCGGGCCGGGGGCCGAACGCCATCGGGACCGGCTCGCCGAGCAGTTGCTGTCGCTGCGGGAGGCGCGGCTGGAGGTCGCGCTGCGGGCCGGCCTGCACACGGAGTCCGTGTCGGAACTGACCGCGCTGACCACGGCGTACCCGCTGCGGGAACGGCTGCGGGAGCTGCTGATGCTGGCGCTGTACCGCTGCGGTCGGCAGGCGGAGGCGCTGGCGGTCTACGCGGACGGCCGCCGCATCCTCATCGACGAACTCGGCGTGGAGCCGCGGTCGGAACTGGCCGAGCTGCACCGGCGCATCCTCGCGGCCGACGAGGCGCTCGCCCCGGAGCCGCAGCCGGACCGGGAAGCGGAGGCGATGGTGGAGCCTCGGCAACTCCCGGCCGCGGTGAGTGACTTCACCGGCCGCCGGTCCATGGTGCGCGAGCTGGGCGACCGGCTGGGCTCCGCGGGCGGCTCCGTCATGGCCGTCTCGGCGCTGGCGGGGATCGGGGGCGTCGGCAAGACGACCCTGGCGGTGCACGTGGCGCACGCGGCCCGTGACCACTTCCCGGAGGGGCAGCTCTACGCCGACCTGCGCGGCGAGTCGGCGGGGCCGGCCGACCCCGCCGCGGTGCTGGCCGGGTTCCTGCGGGCACTGGGCACTCCCGAGGCGACGATCCCGGAGGGGGTCGACGAGCGCGCCGCGCTCTACCGGTCGCTGCTCGACCGGCGCCGTGTCCTCGTCCTGCTGGACAACGCGCGGGACGCCGCCCAGGTGCGCCCGCTGCTGCCGGGTGCGCCGAGCTGCGCCGCGCTGGTCACCAGCCGGGTCCGCATGATCGACCTCGCCGGCGCCCACCTCGTCGACCTGGACGTGATGAGCCCGGAGGAGGCCATTGAGCTCTTCGCCAAGATCGTCGGGGCCGAACGCGTCCGCGCGGAGCGCGAGGCCGCCATGGACACCGTCGCCGCCTGCGGTTTCCTGCCGCTGGCGATCCGCATCGCCGCCGCGCGGCTCGCCGCCCGCCGCACCTGGACGGTCGCCGCGCTGGCGCGGCGGCTCTCCGACGAGCGGCGGCGCCTCGACGAACTCACCGCCGGGGACCTCGCCGTGAAGGCGACCTTCGAGCTCGGCTACGGCCAGTTGAACCCGGCGCAGCGCCGCACCTTCCGGCTGCTCGGCCTCGCCGAGGGCCACGACATCTCGCTGCACGCCGCGGCGGCCCTGCTGGCCGAGGAGCCGGACCGGGCGGAGGAGTTGCTGGAGTCGCTGGTCGACACGAGCCTGGTCGAGTCGGCCGCACCCGGCCGGTACCGGATGCACGACCTGGTGCGGCTCTTCGCCCGTGCCTGCGCGGAACGCGACGAGCAGCCGCCGGTGCGGGAGGCCGCCCTGGCGCGGCTCCTCGACTTCCACCTCGCCACCGCGAAGCACGTCTTCGCCATGGAGCGGCCCGGCGACAGCACCATCGAGCACCTGGCCGCCACCGACCGCCCCGGGCTCGACTTCCCGCACCCCGACGCGGCGCTGGACTGGCTCTTCACCGAGGCGGAGAGCCTGCTCACCACCGCCCGCCTCGCCGCCCGGGGTGCGACGCTGCGGGCAGCGGTCGACACCCTCATCGCCGCCAAGGACCTGGCGGAGTCGGGGGCCTACGCGCTGCACTACGAGCGGTGCGCGCGAGCCGTGCTCGCGGCGGCCCGGGAGGCGGGCGACGAGACCGCGGAGGGACGTGCCGGCATCTCCCTGGCGCACAGCCACCGCATGGCGGGCCGGTTCCAGGACGCCGACACCGAGGCCGCGTCGGTCATCGCGCTGCCCGGCTGCGCCGCCGACCCGGTGACGGCGGGCAACGCCCACAACGACCGGGCGATCACCTCCATCTACCTCGAACGTCCGGTGCAGGCGGAGGAGCACCTGCAGACGGCGTTGGCCGCCTTCCGGGCCGACGGCAACGCCTCGGGCGCGGCGAGCGCCCTCAGCAACCTCTCACGGCTGCGGCTGGGCGCGGGACGTCTGGATTCGGCAGTGTCCCTGGCCGAGGAGGCCCTGGAGACCTACCGAGGGCTCGGCGCCACCCTCCGGCTGTCCAACGCCCGGTACGCACTCGGGATGGCACTGACCGCCGCCGCCTCCTACGACCGCGCGCTCGGCGAACTGAGCGCGGCGCTCGCGGGGTTCGACAGCAACCGGCAGCAGATCTGGCAGGGGATGACGATGTTCCGGCTGGCCGAGCTCCACCGCGCCCGCCAGGACCCCGCCGAGGCCGCGGCACACGCCGAGCGTGCGCTCGGGCTGCTGGAACACGTCGGCGGCGAGTGGCGGCGCGCCAACGTGTTGAGTCTCCTCGGTCACGCGCTGCACGACTCGGGCCAGGACGACCGTGCGCAGGTCTGCTGGCGGAACGCGCTGCACCTGTACGAGCGGGCCGGGCGCCCGGAGGCAGCGGAGATGCGGCGCCTGGTCGACTGCGACAGGCCCTGACGTCCAGCCGCCCGGCGGAAGTTGACGTCAAGAGAACGTTTATCGTGCGCTGACAGCCTCTGGACCACTCCGGCGGAGACATCCGCCGGAGTCCGCCGCCCCCAGCAGGCGACGGCAGCACGGTCCGCACCACGGCAGGGAGCCACCACATGACCACCGCCACGCCCAAGCCGCAGGACAACCACGTCACCGGCGACAACCACGTCACCGGCACGCCCAAGCCGCAGGACAACCACGTCACCGGCGACAACCACGTCACCGGCACGCCCAAGCCGCAGGACAACCACGTCACCGGCGACAGCCACGCCACCGGCACGCCCACCGGCTGAGTACCCTCCGAAGCCGCGGCCACCGTGACGGTGGCCGCGGCTTTCGTCGGTCCGGGACCGTGCCAGGAGCCGTGGGGGGGCCGGTCGGGGGACGTTTAGCAGACGTTTAACGGCGACTGCCAGGCTGTGTCCACGAGTTGCCCCCACGGGGAGGGCAACTCGGTCCGGTGCCCTCGGTGGTGCCGGGCACCGTTCGACAACCGGATGCCGGCCTGGGGGGGCCGGCGCCCGGTTCCGGCGGCTCGCACCCGGGCGGGACCGCTCCACTGGGGGGTGGGGCGTTCCGCCCGGGGAGCACGAGCCGCCGCCGGACACCGGGGGGGTATCGGTTCCGGACGTCGGACGGTGCAGGCCGCCAGGGGGGCCCGAGGGGGGGGGCACCGGCGGCACCGGAGCAGCGACCGGTCCGGGCAGCGGCAGGGGGCCGCCCCGGGCCGGTCCGGCCCGGGAGCGTGTGCGGCGGCCGTCCGGCGGACGGTCCACGGCACGCGGTCCGGTCGGCGGCGTCACGTCACGTCACGGGAGCCGCGGGGGCGGCTCCGTACCGAACTCCCCGTTCAGGACGCCCGGCAGACCGGCCCGCCGGACCGGGCGTCCTGCCACAGGTCGTCCGGCGCCGCCCGGCACTCCACCGGGCCGGCGCCGGCCACGGCTGACGCCGGACCGGCCAGGGGCACCCCCGGCTCGGTGCACGGCGGCGCGGCCACCGCCCCGCGACAGCGAGGGCACCGGCCGCGCCGAACGGTCCGTCCGCCACGGTGGTGGGCCGGTCCGGCGTCTCCCGCAGGGACCGGGGGCAGCCCCGGTCGCGGTCAGCGCTGGATGACGGTGACCGTCAGCGGGGCGTGGTCCGAGGCGGTGGAGTCCAGGACGGTGAACTCCTCGAAGTCGGCGCCCTCACTGCCGAAGACCCAGTCGATGCGGTGGGCCGGATCATGCGTCGGCGCCGTGAACGCGTCCGGGTCGCCGGCCTCGTCCTGGGCGCTGCGGAACCCGGCGTCCAGCACCGTGTCGATCTCGGTCGAGCCCGGCTCGGCGTTGAAGTCCCCCGCCAGCACCGAGAACGGCTCCTCGCGGTGGTCCGCCAGCAGCGTCCCCAACTGGACCAGCCGGGTGTCCCGCGCGTCGTCGTGCTGGAGGTGCGTGGTGGCGACCCGGGTGGTGAGCCCGTCGGCGAGTTCGATCTCCGCCACCGCGTAGGAGCGGCCCATGGTGCCGCCGCTGCGCGGGAGCGACCGGCTGTGCGACTCCGTCACCGGCAGACTGGTGAGGATGACGTTGCCGAACTGCCGGTCGGCCGCGGGCGCCCACACCGCGGTGACGTCGAGCCGGTTCTCCAGCCAGGCCAGCAGGTCGGTGCCGCCCGCGACGGGCCAGCCGCGCGGCACCTCCTGGAGCACCACCACATGCGCCCCGGAGTCACGGACGACCGAGAGGATCTGCTCGGGGACCAGCTCCGCGTCGCGGTCGACCGCGTAGTGCACGTTCCACGACAGCAGCCGATAGGAGCCGTCGGCCGTGTCGGTCGGCAGCGGGTGGGGCGCCGGGGACAGCGCCCCGCTGAGCGGCGGCATCGCGAAGAGGACGCCCGCGGTCAGCAGCGGGGCCACCGCGCGCGCCGGACGCGCCGGCGGACTCGCCGTCCAGGCCGCCCAGCCGATCGCCGCCGCGCCCAGCACGGGAAAGACCGCGTTGGGCACCGGCATCGGCATCTCGTAGTGCGCCTGGTACGGCAGCACCACCGCGACGTACCCCAGGCCGCAGCCCAGACCCGCGAGCGTCATGCCGAGCAGCGCGGTACGGCGGCGGCCCGCCTCCCGCAGCGTCACGGCGCGGGTGAGCAGCAGCGGCAGCAGCGCGAGCGCCAGCAGCGTCAGCGGTCCGGCGAGGAGCGGCGGCGAGACCAGCAGCGCCAGGACGACCACGGGCAGCGCCACCGCGGCCACCGGTCCGGCGACGGGGAGTTGCGGCAGCGAGAGACCCGCGATGCCCAGCAGGACGCCGCCGGCGATCCACATCCCGGCGGAGGACTGCGACATCCCGCCCTGCGACGCCAGGAACGCGGGCGAGGCGAGGAAGACGCCGAGCAGCGCCAGCACCGGGCCCGCCACCGCGAGCTGCGCGGTGACCGGCATCGGCACCGAGGCGTTCTCGCGGTACCGCGCCCACGCCGCGCCCGACAGCGCGAGGACCAGCAGCAGCGCCACCGACCAGCCGATCGGCCCGCCGCGCCAGACGGGGTCCCACAGGTCCAGCGGCAGCCGGACCGCCAGGTCTATCGCGACGCCCAGCGCGACGGCGCGCGCCACCCACGCGGGCCCGTCCTGGGTGCCGAGGGCGGCGCGGAGCACCAACAGCAGCGCGATCAGCGCCGCCGCCACCGCGGCCGAGACCGTCAGCAGCCCCCGTGCGGCCGGGAACTGCACCACCAGCCGGAGGACCGCCAGCCCGCAGACCGAGAGCAGCACCGCCTCCCGCGAACCGACCCACCAGGTCAGCGGGCCCGCCAGCGCGGCGGCGCCGAAGGTGACCACCGCGGTGAGGGCCGCCCAGGGCACGCCGTGGCGGACGGCGACCCCGTCCAGCAGCGGACCGGAGGCCCGCAGCATCTCCAGGGCGGCGATGGTGGTGAGCACCACCAGCACGCTGGTCAGCGGCGCGGCGCCCGGCCACGGCCAGCGGTGGCGGACGGGCAGCACCCCCGCGGTCGACAGCGCGGGACGGGCGTCGGCGGCACCCCCGGACGCGTCGGGTCCGGCGTCGCGGCCGGGTTCGGCACCGGGCGTGCCGGGCTCACGGCCGGGGTCGGCCGGTTCCCGGGCTGCGGCGCGGGGGGCGACGGCGTCGTCGTTCCCCGGGGCGGCGGTGGCCGGCGGGGTGGGCCCGGCCTCGGACGGGGGGCGTCGCGCGGGCGACGCGGCGGAGGAAGAAGGCGGCAGGGGCATGATCGCCGAGGCTAGTACGGCGGTGTCGCAGCCGGACAGGCACGGGTCCGCAACACGCCCCGCATGCGGGGGTGCGGCGCCCGGCGTAGCGTCGTGAGCACGACGCACTCCCATTGGAGGCAGGCCATGTTGCGTAACGTGCTGGGGGCCGTGCTCGCCGTCCTGGGGGCGGCGATCGCCCTCGTCAGCCCCTTCCGGGACTGGTACGCCGGGCGCGCGGGGAGGGATTTCCGGCTGCAGGAGCTGTTCTCCTCGGGCGGGATCACCGACACCCGCGCCGACCTCTTCGCCGGCATCTTTCTGGTGATGCTGGCGGTGGCGGTGCTGACGGTCCTCGGGGTGGTGCTGCGGTCGAGGTTGCTGGTCGCGCTGGCCGGCGTCGTCGCGCTCGGCATCACCGTGCTGTGGATGGTGCGCCAGTACCAGGTCGCCGACACCCTGGTGGTCGGCGGTGACGGGATGCAGTGGGGCGCCGTCGGCGCGCTGGTCGGCGGGGCGCTGCTGCTGATCGGCTCCGCGCTGATGGCCGGCCGGCACCCCGCGGTGGCGCACGGCCGCCACCGCCACGACGGCCGGGGACGCGGTCACCGGCCGGTGGCCGGGGGCGAGGACGACCGGTACGAGGACCGGTACGACGACCGCTACGCCGACGAACCGGACCGGCCCGTGGACCCGTCGTACGACCACTACCCCCGCGCCTCCCACGACCCGTACGCGCCGGGCCGGCCGGTGGACCCGGCCGACCCGCGGTACGACCCGCACCACAACCGCCCGCCGGACCCGGGCCCGCCCGCCGCGCCGCCTCCCGGCCGGGGGCAGGCCGGGGCCGACGACGAGACGGTGGTGGACGGCCCGTGGCACACCGGGCGCCGGGGCAGCTGGGGTGACGCCCGCCGTCGCGAGGACGACGAAGGGCACCACGGCGGGCGGGACGCCGCCTGACGGGCCGGGCCCGTCCCCGGGAGCGGGCGGGCCCACCGGTGGGCGAAGCGGTGACCGCTTCCCCGCCCCTCGGCCGTGTCCGGCGGACAGCCCCGGTGGGCGGTCCTCCGGTGGCGGTCTTCAGAGGGCCGTCCTCGGTGCGCGGTCCGTCGGCGGTCGGCCCTCGGCGCCGGGTGGGCCGCCGGGGGGCGGTCGACCGGGTGCTCCCGGGTGCGGGCCGCGCGTGGCGCCGCGGACCGGCAGGGCCGGGTCGGCGTGCCGAACGGTCAGCCGTCGGCTGCGGGCGCCGAGGAGATCCGGGTGCCGCGCGCCGCGTCGAGGGCGTACACGCAGTGGTCCGCGGAGCAGGCGAAGACCATGCCGTTCGCGGCGGCCGGGCTGCCGGTGATGGCGCCGCCGGTTTCCAGCTTCCAGGTCAGCCGCCCGCTCACCGCGTCGACGGTGTACAGGCAGCGGTCCTCGGAGCCGAAGTGGACGCGGCCGTCGGCCACCACCGGGGAGCCGACCAGCGCGCCCCCGGCGCCGAACCGCCAGCGCGGCGTGCCACTGACGGCGTCCAGCGTGTACATGGCGCTGCCGCTGCCGAGGTGCACCAGGCCGTCGGCAACCAGGACCGGCTCGGCGGACTGCCGCGACTCGGTCGGAATCCGCCAGCGCTCCTCGCCGTCGGCGGCGTCGAGCGCGTAGACGGTGCCGAGGTAGTCGGCGAAGTACACGCCCGCGGAGCCGGAGTGCCCGCCGACAGCCGTGGGCGGGCACAGCACCGCCGCCGGGGCGTCGAAGTGCCAGCGCGGCGACCCGTCGGCGGCGTCCAGCGCCAGCACGCGGGAGCCCGCCGCGACGTGCACGGTGCCCTCGGGGCCGGGGCGGACCCGCACCGGTACCCCGCCGGTGGCCGCGGCGTCCCCCACGTGGTGGCGCCACAGCTCACGGCCGGTCCGGGCCTCCAGCGCGCGGACCTGGCCCTCACCCCAGACGTAGACGACGCCGCCCTCGATGACCGGCCCGGTGTCGGGCGTCTCGAAGTCGGACTGTGCCCCGCCGATCGACCACAGGCGTTCGCCGTTGGCGGCCTCCCATGCCTGCACCCCGCCGCCGCGGGTCGCGGTCACGACCGTGCCGCGCTCGGCGCGCAGCGCGTGGATCCAGCCCTCCGCCGGGACCCGCCAGCGGTCGCCGCCGTCGGTGGAGTCCAGCGCGTACAGGCTGGGACCGTCGGAGGCGATGACCCGGCCGCCGGTGACCGCCATCGACCAGGCGACCTCGCGGGTCTTGAAGTGGCGGCGCCCGGAGGTGACGTCGAGCGCGTGCACCTCGAAGGAGGTGACGTAGAGCAGTCCGGAGCGGACGACGGGTGAACCCCAGAGGTCGTTGGACATGCGGAACCGCCACGGCCGCCACTGGGCGGGGGCGGCCGCGGGCGCGTCGGACCCGCCCTGCCCGACGGCGAGCTGCGCGGGGCGGGGCGGCTGCGGGGCGGGCCCGCCTGGTCGATGGCGGTCACCGGCGGCCGGGTCATCGCCTCCGACGGTCCCAGCCTGTACGCGCTGGACTCC
>NZ_JAAVJD010000209.1 GCF_012033735.1 Streptomyces lonarensis
GGCCTCGGCGGCGGCGTGGGTGCCCGGCGCCGGGCAGGCGAGCGCCGCGACCACGTCGTCGAGGAAGGCGTGGTCGGGTGCGGCCGGGCGGTCGCCCGCCCGCACCTGCCGCCGCCAGGCGGCGACCTCGGGCCAGCCCGGTGCCGACAGCGAGCCGCCGAACTCCTGGACGGACAGCGAGGCGGTCAGTCCGGCGAACGCCAGCCGGTCGGCCAGCGGCCAGCCCGCGAGCGAGCCGGTCACGAAGCCCGCGACGAAGACGTCGCCCGCGCCGGTGGTGTCGAGGGCGTCGACGGCCACCGCGGGCACCTCCGCCGTTTCGCCGGTGCGGCCGTCCGCCGCGTAGGCGCCGGCGGCGCCGAGGGTCACCACGACCAGGGGGACGGTCTCGGCGAGCACCCGTGCCGCGCGGCGGGGGCATTCGGTGCGGGCGTAGCGCATCGCCTCGTCCGCGTTGGGGAGGAACGCCTCGCAGTGGGCCAGCTCGGGGAGGGCCGCCAGCTCCCAGCGGCCGGTCTCGTCCCAGCCGACGTCGGCGAAGAGGAGGGTGCCCTGGCGTGCGGCGGTCGCGGTCCAGGGCTGCGGGCGGCCGGGCTCCAGGCAGGTGACGGCGGAGCGGGCGGGCGGCGGCGGCCCGTGGGGCGGTTCGGGCAGGGGCGCCTGGTGGCCGTGGGAGACCATCGTCCGCTCGCCCTCGTAGGCCATGGAGACGGTGACGGGGGAGTGCCAGCCGGGGACTGTGCGGGAGTGGGAGAGGTCGATGCCCTCGCCCTCGTGGAGCGTCTCCCAGCAGTACTCGCCGTACTTGTCGTCGCCGAACGCGGCGGCCAGCGAGGTCCGCAGGCCCAGCCGGGCCAGGGCGGTGGCCATGTTGGCGACGCCGCCGGGGCTGGAGCCCATGCCGCGCGCCCAGGACTCGGTGCCGCGCACGGGGGCGCCGTCGAGCCCGGTGAAGACGATGTCCAGGAACACCGTCCCCGTGAGGTAGACGTCGCAGGGGACGTCACCCGGACGGCGCAGGGCCGCCAGGGGGTCCTGCGCGGGGCACCGCTCCCCGCCCGTGGGGTCGTGCATCGGGGTCCTCCCTGCCGGCCGCCGTCGGCCTGACCGTTGTGACGTGGCGTCTACGGTACGTTCCGGGCATGAGGCTTACGATCATCGGCGGCGGCGGCTTCCGTGTCCCTCTCGTCCACCGGGCGCTGCTCGGCGCCCCGCCCGGCGGCGGCGTGACCGAGGTGGTGCTCCACGACACCGACCCGGCCAGGGCCGCGGTGATCGCGGCGGTGCTGCGGCAGCAGGGCGACGGCCCGGCGGTGACGGTCGCCGGGGAGCTGGGGGAGGCGCTGCGCGGTGCCGACTTCGTCTTCTCGGCGATGCGGGTGGGCGGCACGGCCGGCCGGGCGCGCGACGAGCGGCTCGCCCTGGCCGAGGGGGTCCTGGGCCAGGAGACGGTGGGCGCCGGCGGGGTGCTGTACGGGTTGCGGACGGTGCCGGTGGCGGTGCGGCTCGCGGAGCGCATCCGCGAGGTGGCGCCCGAGGCGTGGGTCGTCAACTTCACCAACCCGGCGGGGATGGTCACCGAGGCGATGTCCGGGGTGCTGGGGCCGCGGGTGATCGGCATCTGCGACTCGCCGGTCGGTCTGGTCCGCCGTGCGGCGCGCGCGGTCGGGGTCGACCCGGCGCGCGCCGAGTTCGACTACCTCGGTCTCAACCACCTGGGCTGGCTGCGGTCGTTGACCTACCGGGGGCGCGACCTGCTGCCGGGGCTCCTCGCGGACGACACGGCGCTGGCCTCCTTCGAGGAGGGCCGGCTGTTCGGGGCGCGGTGGCTGCGGGCGCTGGGCGCGCTGCCCAACGAGTACCTGCACTACTACTACTTCCGCCGCGAGGCGCTGGAGCAGGCGTGGGAGGCGACGGAGACGCGGGGCGAGTTCCTGGACCGGCAGCAGTCGGCGTTCTTCGCGCGGGCCGCGGCGGAACCGGAGCGCGCCGGAGCGCTGTGGGACGTGACGCGGATGGAGCGGGAGCGGACCTACCTGGCGGAGGCCCGGGAGGCGGGCGGTGGCGGGGAGCGCGACGCGCAGGACCTGGAGGGCGGCGGGTACGAGCAGGTCGCGCTGGACCTGATGCGCGCCCTGTCGGGGGAGCGGCCGGCCCGGTTGATCCTGAACGTGGCTAACGCGGGGACCGTCACGGCGCTGGACGACGCGGCGGTGGTGGAGACGGTCTGCGAGGTGGACGCGGCAGGCCCGCGCCCGCTACCCGCCGTACCGCCGGGCGACGGTGAGTTGGGGCTGATGCTGCAGGTGAAGGCGGTGGAGCGGGCGACGATCCGTGCCGCTCTCACCGGGTCGTACGACGCGGCGCTGCGCGCGCTGACGCTCCACCCGCTGGTCGACTCGCCGGCCGTCGCCAACCGGCTGCTGCTGCGGCGGCTCGGCGACTGACCGCGGGATGGCGGCACCGCCGACCCGCCGCTCGGCGTCCGCCGACCCGCCGAGGTCCGGTGGTGGTCCTGTCCGGTGGCGGCCCGGCGGCGGTCCGGTCCGCCGGCGGGTCGGTGGTGTGCGGGCCCTCCCGGTCGGTTTCCGGCCAGGATCGTCGGGTGCCCGCGGCGGTGGGCGCGCGTTGGCGGTCCGGTCGCCGGCCGGTCGCGGACCGGTCCCGCAGCGCCGACCGGCGGCCGTGCGGCGTGCCGGTGCCCGCCCGTGGTTCGGGGTCCGGGACGGGGTGATCGGTGCGGCCGCGGGCAGGCCGCCGTGCGTCGGCCGGGGCCGGGCGGCCGGCGGCACGCCCGGGGCACGGGGGGCCGGGCTCACCCGCTCGGGTGAGGAGCGTCGTCCGCGTTCTCGCCCCGAGGGGGGAGCGCGCGGCGTGAGGTGGACGTGGGCGAGTGGAGCGCCCGCGCCCGGAGCGCAGGCCGCACGCCGGACGACGGGGTGGTTCGCCGTGCGAGGCGTGACCCCTTCGCACCCCGAACGGCTTCCGCCGGAACGGCCGTTCGGACCTGCGCTGGTGAACTCGCTTCGAAGACGCGGCAGTTGGCGCGTGTCCGGGTGCCCCGGGTGTCGAATCGACCGCACAACTGGCGTAAATGTGGCCTGCGTCACGCCCATCGGTTTGTGATCGGCCGTTCCGGTAAGGCGGTCGTCATGGTCACACGTAGTCGAGGAAACCCGGTCGCGTTCATAGTGGCGCTGCTCGCGAACCTGGCGGCAGTCATCATCGTGCTGTGGATTCTGCTCTTCATGCTGGGGGCCAACCGTGACAACACGGTGGTGGACTTCGTGCACGACGCAGCATCATGGCTGGCCTCCTGGTCGCGGGACATGTTCGACGTCTCGCCGGACTGGTGGCACGTACTGCTGAACTACGGCATTGCCGCCGTGGTCTACGCCGCCATCGGCAACCTGGCGGCGGGCGCCCTGCGGCGCCGCTGGTAGGGGGCCGGCCCCCGGCCGGCGGTGAGGAGGAAGGGCACGGGCCGCCGGGACGCGCCGCCACGAGGGTGTGGTGACCCGTCCCGGCGGCCCGTCCGTCGTTCCGGCCGCCGTTTTCGCCGGCCGCTCCCGCAGGCCGCGCGGGAAGCAGGTGCGGGCGGCCCGGCAGCCCGGCGGCCCGGAGACAGGTGCGGCCCGCCGCCGGGTCAGACGCCCTGGCCGGCCTCGGTGAGCAGTCGTTCGGTGTCGGTGGGCGCGAGGGCGAGTGCGGTGCCGATCTCCGCCAGCGCCGCGCTCTCCGCCGCGAGGTACCTGCCGTCGGCGAGGGCGATGCGTGCCGCGTCGCGCAGCAGCGTCTCGCGGCCGACGGTCGCCAGGTGCGGCGCCAACGGGGTGAGGGCGGCGCGCAGTTCGTTCTCCAGTGCCTCGCGGCCCTCGGCGCTGACGACGGCGAGGAGGGTGAGCAGTCTCTCCTCGGTGCAGTCGGGGTGTCCGCCGGTCCTGACCGAGTCGACGGCCGCCTCGCGGGCGGCGCGCGACTCGGTGCCGCCCGCGGCCAGGACGGCGAGGGCGATGGTCTGCACGGCGTCGCGGAGCATCAGCGAGAGCCGGACGGTGGTGGGTGCGCCGAGCGTCTGGAGGGTGAACCGGTTCCGGCAGAAGGAGCACTCGACCACCGGGACCGCGGTGCCGCGCGGCAGCAGCGGCACACCGAGGACGGTCAGACGGCGGCGTCCCTCCAGCCGCTGGTAGCAGCGGTCGCCGCCGCAGCCCGGGCAGTAGAACTCGCCGTCCTCGACGACTCGCCACACGGTGCGGACCCCGGCGACCCACGTCAGTCCGGTCCTTCGTCGGGAGTGCGCCACGCCCGTACCTCCGTCACATGTCGGCGACGCTGCCGCAGTGGGGTGATGTTAGCCACAGGTGTGCGGTGGCGTCAGCACCCAGGAGGGACAAAGGTGGGTTCCGGCGCGTGGTCGTCCGAATCCCGTCCGTGGCGGCCGCGGCCGCCACGGACGGGATTCGGCGGTGGGCGGCGCGGCCGCCCGGCGGGGCCCGTGGGAAGAGGGCGGAGACGGCCGGGGCGGGACGTGCCCGCCCCGGCCGGGCGGTCAGCGCGCCGCGCGGTTGACGGCGGAGGCGACGGCCTTCAGCGAGGCCATGACGATGTTGTCGTCGATGCCGACGCCCCAGCGGACCTGGTCGCCGATGGCGCACTCGATGTACGCGGCGGCCTTGGCGCCGGCGCCCTCGCTCATGGTGTGCTCGACGTAGTCCAGCAGTCGTACGTCGTCGTCGATGACGCCGACCGAGGACAGCGCGTCGAAGAACGCGGCGATCGGGCCGTTCCCGGTGCCGTCGAGGGTCGTGGTCGTGCCGTCCACGACGGCGCTGACCGTCAGCCGGTCCCGGCCGTCCTCGCCCATGGCCAGCCCCTGCGTGGAGTGCAGCTGGATGCGGCCCCAGGGGTGCTCGGGGGTGGGCAGGTACTCGTCGGCGAAGGCCTGCCAGATCTGCGCGGGGGTCACCTCGCCGCCCTGGGCGTCGGTGCGCTCCTGGATGATGCGGGAGAACTCCACCTGCATGCGGCGCGGCAGGTCGAGCTTGTGGTCGTTCTTCAGGACGTACGCGATGCCGCCCTTGCCGGACTGCGAGTTGACGCGGATGACCGCCTCGTAGGTGCGACCGACGTCCTTGGGGTCGATCGGCAGGTAGGGCATCTCCCACGGCATGTCGGCCACGTCGACACCGCGTTCGGCGGCGTCGGCGGCCAACGCCTCGAACCCCTTCTTGATGGCGTCCTGGTGGGAGCCGGAGAAGGAGGTGTAGACGAGGTCGCCTACGTAGGGGTGGCGCGGGTGGACGTCCATCTGGTTGCAGTACTCGTAGGTGCGCCGGATGTCGTCGATCCCGGAGAAGTCGATCTCCGGGTCGACGCCCTGGGAGAAGAGGTTCATGCCCAGCGTGACCAGGTCGACGTTGCCGGTGCGCTCGCCCTGCCCGAACAGGCAGCCCTCCACGCGGTCCGCGCCCGCCATGACGGCCAGCTCGGCGGCGGCGACGGCGGTGCCGCGGTCGTTGTGGGGGTGGGCGGAGAGGCAGACCAGTTCCCGGCGGGACAGGTTGCCCGACATCCACTCGAAGCGGTCGGCGTGGGTGGAGGGAGTCGAACGCTCCACCGTGGCGGGCAGGTTGAGGATGATCTCGCGGCCGGGCTCCGGCTGCCAGACGTCCATGACCGACTCGCAGACCTCCAGGGCGAAGTCCAGCTCGGTGTCGGTGAAGATCTCCGGGCTGTACTGGTAGCCGAACGTGGTGCGGTCGTCGAGCAGCTTCTCGGCGTACTCCATCACCAGCTGGGTGCCGTCGACCGCGATCTGCCGGATCTGGTCCTTGCCGCCGCGGAAGACCACCCGGCGGAAGACGGGGGCGGTGGCGTTGTAGAGGTGGACGGTGGCGTTGCGGGCGCCCACCAGGGATTCCACGGTACGGGCGATCAGTTCCTCGCGCGCCTGGGTCAGCACCGAGATGGTGACGTCGTCGGGGATCGCGTCGCTCTCGATGATGGAGCGGACGAAGTCGAAGTCGGTCTGGCCGGAGGCGGGGAACCCGACCTCGATCTCCTTGTAGCCCAGGCGGACCAGCAGGTCGAACATCTCGCGCTTGCGCGCCGGCGACATCGGGTCGATCAGCGCCTGGTTGCCGTCGCGCAGGTCGGTGGAGAGCCAGCGGGGGGCCTTGGTGATCCGGCGGTTCGGCCAGCTGCGGTCGGGCAGTTCCACGCTCTCGTACGGCGCGTAGCGGTGCGCGGGCATCCCCGAGGGGCGCTGCCGGGTGGTGCCGTTGGTCTGCGGTGTGCCGGGGCGGCCGGTGGCGGTCTCCGGTACGGCGCGTGCGGTGGGCGATGCGGACGGGTCGGGCTGTGCGGCCATTGTGCTGGTCTCCTACCAGGGAGGGCTCCGAGGACCGACGGCACGACAGACTCCGCGGGGAGGGGGTCGGTCCCTTACGGAAGACCCTCGCCGCGGCGGCTAAGGAGGAGCATCGTCACGCTTCGCATCTCCGTCAGGGTATCCCCTGCGCGGCGGTCGGCGCCGCGCAGGTATCAGTATGCGAGACCGTGGATGGTCCACCCGGTGGGGCGCCGCGCGTCGGGGCGGGCGCACACCGCGCCGCCGGAGCCGCGTCGGCCGCGCCCGGGCCCGCGCACACAGCGCACACAGCGCCCGCAGCGCCCGCCGCGCGCTCGGCGCGTCGGGTGCCGCGCCGGGGTGGTGCGCGCCGTGCGGAGTCATCCCGGGGGAGTATCGCCGGGCGCCCTGTCACCGGGGGGAGTACCGCCGGATCACCCCCGCGGTCGACCGGCGGGGCCGGGGCGGCGGGGATGCTGGAACGGTGCCCGTTCCGTGCTCCGCGGCGGCGGCACGGCGGGTCCCGCCGTGCCGGCGTGCGACCGGTCGGGCCGGGTAACCGCACTCTGCGGCTGCCCGCCGGCTCACCAGCGACGACGACAGGAGGCCCACACGATGAGGGCCGAAGCCACGGCCGCCCACGGCGGCTCCCCCGACGACGGCTCGGCAGGGTCCGGTCCGCCGGGCGGCGCGGCGGCGGGCGGCGGCGGGACGCCGCGGTCCCGTCGTCTCGCGCTGCCCTGGGCGACGGTGGCGCTGTGGGTGGTGCTCCTCGCGCTGCTGGGTCCGTTCGCCGGACAGCTGAGCGGCGAGACCGAGGACGACTCCCTCGCGTACCTGCCGGACAGCGCGGAGTCCACCGAGGTGGCCCAGATCGTGCGGGAGCTGCCGGGCGGCGGCACCGACGACGTGATCCTGGTGCACCAGCGGGAGGACGGCCTCACCGGCGAGGACCTGGCGGTCGCCGACCGGCAGGCGGAGACCGTCGCCGACCGGCTGGAGGTCGTCGGCGACCTCACCGACCCGGTGGTCTCCGAGGACGGCACCACCGCCTTCCGCGCGATCTCGCTCGCCCCGGACCAGCAGGTGCCGGGCGGCGGTGAGGACGCCGAGGACGACCCGGCGGCGGCCGCCGTGGAGCTGGTGCGCGACATCGTCGCGCAGGACCTGCCGGAGGGGCTGACCGCGCAGGTCGGCGGACCCGCCGCGATCGGCGCGGACGCCGGCTCGGTCTTCCAGTCCATCGACCTGACGCTGACGCTGGCGACGGTCGCCGTGGTGACGGTCCTGCTGATCGTGATCTACCGCAGCCCGCTGCTGTGGCTGCTGCCGCTGGTCTGCGTCGGCATCGCGGCGATGGCGGCGATGGCGGCGGTGTACGCGCTGGTGCAGATCTTCGGCATCACCGTATCGACGCAGGCGTCGTCGATCATGACGGTGCTGGTCTTCGGCGCGGGTACCGACTACGCGCTGCTGCTGGTGGCGCGGTACCGGGACGAGCTGCGGGAGCACCGTGTCCCCTACGAGGCGATGCGCACGGCGCTGCGCGGGTGCGTCCCGGCGCTGCTGGCGTCCTCCGGCACGGTCGCCGCCGGTCTGCTGTGCCTGATGGCGGCGGACCACAACAGTAGCAACGGTCTGGGCCCGGTGGGTGCGGCCGGTGTGCTGTGCGCGCTGCTGGTGATGATCTCGCTGCTGCCGGCGCTGCTGGTGCTCTGCGGTCGGCGCGTCTTCTGGCCGCTGGTCCCCGAGTACGGCAGCGAGCCGGGCGGGCGCGGCAACATCTTCGCGCGGATGGGCACCTCGGTGAGCCGCCGCCCCACGGCGCTGCTGGCCGGCGGGCTGATTCTGCTGGGTGCGCTGAGCCTGGGCAACCTCAACCTGCCCGGGCCGCTGAAGGACGAGGACTTCTTCACACAGACCCCCGACTCGGTGGTGGCGATGCAGACGCTCGCCGACGCCTTCCCGGGCCAGTCCACCCAGCCGATCACGGTGGTCGCCGACAGCGACCACGCCGACGCCGCGGTGGCCGCGGCCGAGGAGACGGACGGCGTCGCGCGCGTGGTGCCGGGACGCACCGCGGACGGCTGGACCGAGATCAACGTCTTCGCCGAGGGCGCCTCGGACTCGCCCGAGGAGCGGGACACCGTCCGTGAGCTGCGCGACTCGCTGGGGGCGGTCGACGGGCGGGGTGCGCTGGTCGGCGGCAACACCGCACAGGCGGTGGACCTGGACGACACCAACGCCCGGGACCGCGTGGTGGTCATCCCGCTGGTGCTGATCTCGGTGCTGCTGATCCTGGTGATGCTCTTCCGCAGCCTGGTCGCGGCGGCGCTGGTGCTCACCGCCGTCGTCGTCTCGTGGGGCGCGGCGCTGGGGCTGGGCGGGTTGTTCTTCGGCCCGGTCTTCGGGTTCGCGGGGATGGACGGCTGGATTCCGCTGCTGACGTTCGCCTTCAGCGTCTCGCTGGGCGTGGACTACGGGATCTTCCTGATGCACCGGATGCGGGAGGAGGCGCTGCGCGGCGCGGAGACCCGCGAGGCGGTGCTGATCGCGCTGCGGAAGACCGGCGGGGTGATCGCCTCGGCGGGCATCGTGCTGGCGGCGACGTTCGGCGTGCTGATGAGTCTGCCGCTGGTGGTCATGGTGGAGCTGGGCTTCGTCGTGGCGGTGGGTGTGCTGATGGACACCTTCCTGGTGCGGCCGTACCTGCTGACCTCGGCGTGCTGGCTGCTGGACCGCCGGATGTGGTGGCCGGGCGCGTTGTCGCGGCCCGGTGGTGCGGCGGGCGGCGGCTCACCGAGGTGCCCATCCGCGCGAAGATGTTGCCGCGCCCGCCCGGCTCGCTGCCGTACTCGGGGACCAGCGGCCAGAAGACGC
>NZ_JAAVJD010000020.1 GCF_012033735.1 Streptomyces lonarensis
CGCCCGCCCCGACCCCGGGGCGGGCGGGCGCCGTCGTGTGTGCCGGGGCGCGATTGTCCGCCGAGCGGGCGGCTCGCATCCGCTGTGGCGGGCGTCACGCGCACGGCGGGTCCGCGCGGGGATCGGTGGGTCTTATCATCCGGCATCAGATGATTTTCGGTGGATGAGCCCGAGGAGTCCGCGGATGCCCGTTCGTTCCCTCTCCGCCGGCTCCTCCGGCACCGGTCGCAGGCGCCGCACCCGCCGCACGCTGCTGTGGGGGCTCCTCGGACTCGCGGTGGCCGTGCTCGCCACGGGCGGCTGGCTGTACCACCAGCTCAACGGCAAGCTCAGCAGCGTCGACATCGACGCGCAGCTCGCCGACCAGGGCGCCGAACGGCCGGAGACCGGCCCGGAGGGCGGCCGGTCGATCCTGGTCCTCGGCACGGACTCGGCCACCGACCCGGGCGCCGCCGGGCTGCCGGCCGGGGCTGCCGGGGCCGGCACGCCCGCCGCCCCCGGCGCGGAGCTCCCGACCTCCGGGGCGGCGGTGGTGGTGCGGCTGCCCGACAGCGGCGGCGCCCCGACCGCGGTCGGCATCCCCGCCACCCACCCGGTCCCGGCCCCCGACTGCGCCACCGGCCAGGCGGAGGCCGAAGGGACAGAGACCGAAGGGACGGAGGCCGAGGGGACGGGCGGGGCCGAGGAGCCCGAGGAGGCCCGGGAGGTCGCCTTCCACACCGTCCGCGCCGTCGGCGGCCCCGGCTGCGTCGTACGAGTCGTGGAGGGCCTCTCCGGCATCCGTATGGACCACTACATCGAGGTGGACGTCGCCGGCCTCGGGGAGCTGGTGGACGCGCTGGGCGGCATCAGCGTCGAGCTGACGGAACCGGTCCGGGACGACCTCAGCGGCGTCACCCTGGCCGCCGGCCCGCAGCGGCTCGACGGCTCCACTGCGATGGCGGCCGCCCGCGCGGCGGGCCCGGAGGAGCAGCAGCGGCTGCTGGTCGCGCTGTTGGCCGAGCTCCGGGACCAGGACGTGCTGGGGAGCCCCACCACCCTCTACCGGGTGGCGGAGGCCGCCGCCGCGACGCTGACCACCGACGCCGGGCTGGGCTCCGTCCCCGACCTGGTGGCCTTCGCGCGGGACCTCAGCAGTTCGGGCACCGACGGTGTGGAGATGCTGGCGCTGCCCGCCGACGCACCGGGCGCCGAGCCGGTCTGGGCGTCGCTCCGCGGCGAGGAGTGAGGCGGGCGGCGGGGGCGGGCTGCCGCCCCCGCGTGCCGGTGCTCAGCCCTGCCGGACCAGGTGCAGCTCGCGCGCCCCGGCGGTGAAGCCGAGGGAGCGGTGCAGCGCGTGCGCCTCACCGCCCTCGGTCACGCGGGTCGTCGCCGTGACGGCCCCGTGGCGTCGGGCGGCGTGGAGCGCCGCCAGCGTGGTGGCCCGCAGCAGCTCGGCCTGGCCGGCGACGCCGGTGACCTCCACCGGCTCCAGCGCCGCCGAGCGGTTGGCGTCGTCGAGCCACGCCAGGCGGGCCGCCGCCCCCGCACCACAGCTGGTCAGCCCGGCCAGCCAGTCCAGTTCGGGGCGGTAGGGCCAGCGCCGCGTGCAGCGCAGCCACTCCTCCCTCGCCACCGCGGGATCGTCCCCGGCCCAGGCACCGACCGTGGCGCGCACCCCGGCGTCCGCGTCGCCGCGGACGTGCCGGAGCCAGTGGCCCTCCGGGGTCTGCGGGGTGGGCAGGTCGGTGAGGGCCCGCCGCAGGTGCAGGACGGGGCGGGGCGCGGCGGTCTCGTGGTAGCCGGCGGCGCGGAGCCGCGCGAGGAGCGCCTCCTCGCCGTCGGCGACCGCCAGGGCGGGCTGTCGGCCATCGGGGGCGGCCGCCCAGTCGAGCAGCTCCGCCGTCAACTCCACGTGCTCGGGGTCGATCTGGAGCCGCAGCGGCTCCCCCGCGGCGGCGCCGTCGCCGTGGCGCGCCCAGGCCACCACCCGGCCGTCGTCCTCCCACAGCGCGAGCGGCGCCGGGGACGCCGCGCCGGGGACGATCGTGCGTTCCGCCAGTTCCCCTATGTGCCAGCGGCCCGGCGCGCCGGGCCAGAGCCGCTGTGCGAGCGCCTGCATGGCCCGCAGGTCGGCGGGGCCCTGGTAGGTCCGTCGTCGGTATCGGCCGTCGCTCACGTTCCCCGCCCAATCCGCCGGTGGTCCCGCGTCCGGTGACGTCCGGGGTCAACCACCGCGCCCGTGTGTGCGACGCTACCGGCGACGGACCGGCCGTGCCCAGAGCCCGGGGGAACGTCGGTATGTTCGTGTCCCCCGGCCCTGGAGGAGTCGTGTCCGGACCCCGCCCGGCCTCCGGCCGCGCCCTGGCCGCGGGCGCTGCGGCGGTGGCCGCCGCCACCGCGGTCGCGCTGCTCGCCGTCGGCGCCCGCTCTGCCGACGACGGGGCCGAACCGGACGCCGGGGAGACGCCCGAGGAGCTGCGCGTCCGGGTGCTGGCGACGCTGCCGCACGACACCGACGCCTTCACGCAGGGGCTGGAGGTGCACGACGGGGTGCTCTACGAGGGCACCGGCCGGTCGGGCCGTTCCTGGGTGTCGGCGACGAGCCTGGCGGACGGCGTTGAACGCGCGCGGGTCGACCTGCCCGAGCCGCTCTTCGGCGAGGGGGTGACCCTCACGGGTGACGCGCTGTGGCAGCTGACCTGGCGGGACGGCGTCGCCTTCGAGCGCGACCCGGAGACCCTCGCCGAGCGGCGGACCGTGCGGTACGAGGGCGAGGGCTGGGGGCTGTGCCACCAGCCGGAAGCGGACCGGCTGGTGATGAGCGACGGTTCGGACACGTTGCAGTTCCGCGACCCCGTCACCTTCGAGCGGACCGGCGAGGTGCGGGTCGCCTCGGGCTCCGGAGAGGTCGACGACCTCAACGAGTTGGAGTGCGTGGGCAACGCGGTGTACGCCAACGTGTGGCACTCCGACACCATCCTGCGGATCGACCCCGAGGCGGGCCGGGTCACCGCCGAGATCGACGCCTCCGGACTGCTCACGGCCGACGAGCGCCGCGCGGCCGACGTCCTCAACGGCATCGCCTTCTCGCCGGACCACGATGCCTTCCTGGTCACCGGCAAGCTCTGGCCGCACCTGTTCGTGGTCGAGTTCGTCCCGGTCTGACCTCGCCCGTCCACCGCGGGACCCCGGCCCTCAGCGCGTGGCTGAGCCCCGGGCCGGGCCCGCGACGCCCTTCACGGCCATCTGCCGCGTTGACGAAAGACGCCCGGACACCACCCGGTACGCGGGCGCCCCTCCGCCGTGCAGCTGACCGCATCCGGCGCCGCGAGCCGGCCGACGCAGGGTCCCGCGCCCGCCCTCAGGGCAGCCGGCGGTAGAAGAAGGTGCAGTCCTCCAGCGTTCCTGCGGGGTCGCGGGCGAAGTCGGGGACGACCCCGTAGGGGGTCCAGCCGTCCCGGCGGTACAGCTCCTCCGCGGGGCTTCCGGTCGCCGTGTCGAGCAGCAGCAGCGTCAGTCCGGTGGCCGCCGCGTGGTTCCGGGCCGCCGCCAGCAGCTCCCTGCCCAGGCCGGCGCCCCGGGCGTCCCGGTGCACCAGCAGCTTCCTGATCTCGCCGCGGTGGACGGCGTTGGCCTTCGGCGCCCGGTGCAGGACGACGGTGCCGACGACCCCGCGCTCGTCCTCGGCCACCCACACCTGCTGGGTGCCGGAGTCGATCTCCGCTCCCTGCTGCCGCCACCACCGCTCCGCGGCCTCGGTGTCGAAGGGGGCGAGGAACCCCACGGAGGCCCCGCCGTCCACGGAGTCGGCGAGCAGCGGTGCCAGCCCGGGCAGCCGCGCGCGGAACTGCTGCGGGGTCAGCGGGCCGAGGACGCGGGCCACGGTAATGCTCCTCGCGGTGGCGGCCGGGCACGGCGGTCCGGTCGGACGGGGGTCGGGGACGACAACGGGGACGGAGCCGGTCCGCCGCCCGCGCAGTGCGGGCGGCGCACCACCGGGATCAGGCCCGGGCGGTGTCGAGGCTGCCGTCGAGTCGGGCGACGTGACCGGTGACCTCGCGGGCGATGTCGGGCGCGGTCAGCCCGATGGCGGCCATGACGTCCTTGCGGGAGCCGTGGTCGAGGAACTGCGGCGGGATGCCGAAGTCCCGCACCGGGACGTCGACCTCGGCGTCGCGCAGCGCCTGCGCCACGGTCGAGCCGACGCCGCCGACCCGGCTGTTGTCCTCCACGGTGACCACGAGGCGGTGGCGCGCGGCGAGGCCGGGCAGCTCCGGGTCGACGGGCTTGACCCAACGCGGGTCCACCACCGTGCAGGAGAGACCCTGCCGGCCGAGGAGCTCCGCGGTCTCCAGGCACATCGGCGCGAGGGCGCCCACGGACAGCAGCAGCACGTCGGGACGGTCGGTGCCCTCCTGCGGCGCCCGGAGCACGTCCATACCGCCGACGGTGCCCACGGACGGCACCGACGGGCCGACCGCGCCCTTGGAGTAACGCACCACGGTGGGAGCGTCCTTGACATCGACGGCCTCGCGGAGCTGCAGCCGCAGCTGCTCGGCGTCGCGGGGAGCGGCGAGGCGGAGGCCGGGGACGCACTGCAGGATCGACATGTCCCACATGCCGTGATGGGAAGCGCCGTCCGGGCCGGTGACCCCGGCGCGGTCCAGCACGAAGGTCACACCGAGCTTGTGCAGGGCCACGTCCATCAGCAGCTGGTCGAACGCGCGGTTGAGGAACGTCGCGTACACCGCGAAGACCGGATGCAGCCCGCCGGCGGCGAGACCGGCCGCGGAGACCGCGCCGTGCTGCTCGGCGATGCCCACGTCGAAGACCCGCTCGGGGAACTCGTCCGCGAACTCCTTGAGCCCCACCGGGCGGAGCATGGCGGCGGTGATGGCGACGACGTCGCGGCGCTCGCGGCCGATGCGGACGATCTCGTCGCCGAAGACGGAGGTCCAGTCGGCGCCGGCCGCGGCGACCGGGAGGCCGGTGTCGGGGTGGATCACGCCGACCGCGTGGAACTGGTCGGCCTCGTCCTCGCGGGCGGGGCGGTAGCCGCGGCCCTTCTCGGTGAGGCAGTGGACGATGACCGGGCCGCCGAACCGGCGGGCACGCTGGAGGGCGGACTCCAGCGCCTCGATGTCGTGGCCGTCGATCGGGCCGACGTACTTGAGGCCGAGGTCCTCGAACATGCCCTGCGGGGCGATGAAGTCCTTCAGCCCCTTCTTCGCCCCGTGCAGCGCGTCGTGCAGCGGCTTGCCGACGACCGGGGTCCGGTTGAGGACCTCCTTGCCGAGGGCGAGGAACTTCTCGTAGCCGTCGGTGGTGCGCAGCGTCGCCAGGTGGTTGGCGAGACCGCCGATCGTGGGCGAGTAGGAGCGCTCGTTGTCGTTGACGACGATGACCAGCGGCCGGTCCTTGGCGCCGGCGATGTTGTTCATCGCCTCCCAGGCCATGCCGCCCGTCAGCGCGCCGTCGCCTGTGACGGCGACGACGTGGTCGTCGCGGCCGTGCAGCTGGTTGGCCTTGGAGAGGCCGTCGGCCCAGCCCAGCACGGTGGAGGCGTGGCTGTTCTCGATGACGTCGTGCTCGGACTCGGCCTGCGAGGGGTAGCCGGAGAGGCCGCCCGCGGAACGCAGCCGGCTGAAGTCCTGGCGTCCGGTGAGGAGTTTGTGGACGTAGCTCTGGTGGCCGGTGTCCCACAGGATGCGGTCGGCCGGGGAGTCGAAGACACGGTGCAGCGCGATCGTCAGTTCGACGACACCGAGGTTGGGGCCCAGATGTCCGCCGGTCTTGGAGATCGAGTCGATCAGGAAGGTCCGGATCTCCTCGGCCAGGGTCACCAGCTCCTCCTGGCTGAGCTGGTCAAGATCGCGCGGTCCCGTGATGCGGGTCAGCAGCGCCACCCGTGCCTCCTAGCTGTCGATCTGCGTGCCGTCACACGGCGGACGGCTCCGTTGCCGATCCGTCGAGTCTAATGTTCCGTCCGGGCGGCCCGTCGCGGAGCTGTGCGAGATAGGTCACCCGGAGGGCTCAGGAAGCCGGGTGGGCCGCCCCGCACCGACGCCCCGCGCACCGGGGGCCGGCCACGGTCGGTGACGGGACGCCGGTGGTGCGCGGGGCGTGGGGCGAACGGGTGCGGACGCCGGGGCGTGTCGTTCGGATCGTCGGACACCGGGCCGCGGTCCCCCGACCGATCCGAACGACACACCCCCTAGGTTCGGCCGGCGGTGCGTTGCGTCCGGCGCGAGACGGAGTCGACGACGACCGCGATCAGCAGCACCGCACCGGTGATCATGTACTGGATCTCGCTGGCCATGCCGAGGAGGTTCAGGCCGGTGGTGATGGACTGGATGACCAGGGTCCCCAGCAGCGCCGACCAGATCCAGCCGCGTCCGCCGAAGAGGCTGGTACCGCCGATAACGGCCGCGGCGATGACGTTCATCAGCAGGTTTCCGGAGCCAAGGCTCTTGGAGGCGCCGCCGGCCTGCGCCGCCCAGAACAGGCCGCCGAGCGCGGCGAGCGAGCTGGCGATGGTGAAGACCGTCAGCCGCACGCGGACCACGTTGATGCCGGCGCGCCGCGCGGCCTCGGCGTTGCCGCCGACCGCGAAGATCTGCCGCCCGTAGGAGGTGCGGCGCACCATGAAGTCGGCGGCGATCAGCACCGCGAGGAAGATGACGAGGGCCAGCGGCAGCCCGCGGTGCTGGTTGAGCACGTAGGCGACGGTGAAGGCGGCCACCGCGACCAGACCGATCCGCACCGCGAGGTCGACCATCTGGCGGTTGGGCAGCTTGGCCGCCGCGCGCCGTCGCTCGCCCGTCCAGAGGGCGGCGGCGTAACCGAGCGTGATCACCAGGGCAAGGCCGTAGGCGGCCGCGATGTCACTGAAGTAGAAGTTGTTGAAATCCCGGACGAGGCTGTCGCGGGGGATGTTGATGGTCCCCTCGCTGCCCATGATCCAGATCTGCAGGCCGCTCCACCCGAGGAAGCCGGCGAGGGTGACGACGAACGCGGGGACGCCGATCTTCGCGAAGAAGAACCCGTGGATGGTGCCGACGACCGCGCCCGCGGCGATGGCCAGCACGATGGCGAGCAGGTCGTTGACGCCCTGACCGACGCTCAGGACGGCCCAGATCGCGGCGCTGAGCCCCGCCATGGAGCCGACGGAGAGGTCGATCTCGCCCAGCAGCAGCACCAGCACGATCCCGACCGCCATGAGACCGGGGCCGGCGATGTAGACGGTGATGTTGCTGAGGTTGCCCGGGGTGAGGAAGGTGCCGGTCAGCGACTGGAAGACGACGGCGATGATGATCAGGCCGACGACGACGGGTATGGCGCCGAGCTCACCGCCGCGTATCTTGCGGCGGAACTCCTCTACGTACCCGGCCATGCCGCGTTCGCGGACCAGGAGCCGGGGGTCGACCACGGGTGCGGCCGCGCCTGCCGGCTCCTGCTCGCCGGTCGGGGTGGTGCCGCTCATGCTGTCTCCTCGCCGGCTTCGGTGGTGCGGTTGCGGTCGTCGTCGGCCGCGGCGTCCGTCGACGGCGCGGCACCGTCCTTGGTGAGGGTGCGCGCGCTGCGACGCGTGACCGCGTTGTCGGCGGCACCGGTGATGGCGGCGACGATCTCCTCGTGGCTGGTCTCCGCGACCGGGAAGATGCCGTTGTTGCGTCCCAGCCGCAGCACGGCGACCTCGTCGGCGACCGCGCGGACGTCCGCCATGTTGTGGCTGATGAGGACGACGGCGAGCCCCCGGCGGCGCAGCAGCTCCACCAGGTCGAGCACCTGGGCCGTCTGCTCGACGCCGAGCGCGGCGGTCGGCTCGTCGAGCACCACCACCTCGGGCTCGCCGATCAGGGCGCGCGCGATGGCGACGACCTGCCGCTGCCCGCCGGAGAGCGAGGCGACGGGGATGCGCACGCTGGGGATGCGGATCGACAGGCTGTCCAGGAGCTCCCGGCAGCGGGCCTCCATGGCGACCTCGTCGAGGACCCCCAGGGAGCGGGTCTCCCGGCCGAGGTAGAGGTTGGCGACGACGTCGAGGTTGTCGCAGAGCGCGAGGTCCTGGTAGACGGTGGCGATGCCGAGGTCCTGGGAGTCCTGGGGGCGCGCGATGCGGTGCGCCCGGCCCTTCCACTCGATCGTCCCGGCGTCGGCGGTGTATACCCCGGCGATCGTCTTCACCAGGGTGGACTTGCCGGCGCCGTTGTCGCCGACGAGGGCGGTGACACGGCCGGCGTGGATCTCCAGGTCGATGTCGCTGAGGGCCTGGACGGCGCCGAAGCGTTTGGAGACGCCACGCAGCGCCAGCAGCGGTGCGGTGGTCATGGTGCGGTGTGCTCCTTCGCGGGCTGGAACCCGCCGGGAGGGCGGCCCGGCGGGCGCGTCCGCCCGGGGCGGTCGGCCGCTCCGGGCGGGGCGGGGCCGAGGGGCACGCCCCCGGCCCCGCACGTGGGGTGACTCAGTCGAGGCCGAGCTCGGCGCAGGCCTCGGCGTACTCCGGCGTGCAGATGTCGGAGATCTCGTAGAAGCCGTCGGCGATGACGGTGTCGGCGATGTTCTCCGCCGTGACCGCGACGGGCGTCAGCAGGGCGCTGGGCACGCCGTCCTGGGTGGGGCTGTCGACGCTGTCCGGGGTGAGGTCGTCGAAGTCCTCGCCCTCCAGCAGCCGGACGGCGACCTCGCCGGTCGTCTCGGCCTGCGGGATGAGGGCCTTGTAGACGGTGAAGGCCTGCTCACCGGCGATGATCCGCTGCAGACCGGCCAGTTCGGCGTCCTGCCCGCCGACCGGGACATCGCTCACGCCCGCGTTGCCGAGGGCGGTGATGATGCCGGCCGCCATGCCGTCGTTGGCGGAGTAGACGGCGTCGAAGCCGTCGGTGCCGAGCGCCTGGATGGCGGTGCTCACGGTGGAGTTGGCCTCGGCGGGGTCCCACCCGTCGATGTCCTGCTCGTAGACGATCTCCACGACGTCGTCCAGCACGTCGTGGGCGCCCGCCTTGAACATCGCCGCGTTGGGGTCGGTGGGAGACCCGTTGATCATGATGACGCGGGCGCCCTCGGCGTCGTCGCCGAGCGCCTCCAGCATGGCCTCGCCCTGGAGCTGGCCGACGCGGAAGTTGTCGTAGGAGATGTAGGCGTCGATCTCGCCCTCGGCGAGGCGGTCGTACGCGACGACCGGCACGCCCTGGTCGGCGGCCTCCGCGACCCAGGACTCGGTCACGCCGGCATCCACGGCGTCGAGGATGATCACGTCCACGCCCTGGGTGAGCAGCGCGTCGAACTGCTGCTTCTGGAGGGCGGTGTCCTCGGTGGCGTTGCTGTAGGAGATCGTGCAGTCCTCGCACAGCTCCTTGATCTTGCCCTCGATGCCCGGGCGGTCGAACGCCTCGTACCGGGTGGTGGAGTTCTCCGGGAGCAGGAGCCCGATGCTGCGGCTCTCACTGCCCCCGCCGCCGTCACCGCCGTCGTCACTCCCGCCACCTGCTTCGCCGCATCCGGCCAGGGTGACCGCCAGACCGGTCGCGGCTATGCCCGCCAGCACTGCGCGAAGTCGCACGCCCATCGTTCGCCTCCTGTCGGGGCCGCACCCACGCGGCCCGAGTGGGGTGAGCTAACCGCCCACTGCCCGGGACAGTCAACAGGTCGGAACGGGATTCCCCATGGTCCGGTACAGGCCATGATCCGGCGGTTCGCGCGGACCGCGACGCGCCTGTTCGCCGGGGCGTTCCGGATGCCCGTTCGAGCAGGGCTGGGTGCCCGGAGGTGACCACATCCCGCCACGCGCACGGCCGGGCGCGGATGCGTTCGCCACGCCCGGGCCCCGCCACCGACAGGCGCGGTCTCGCGGCGGCACCGCGACACCCGGCGCCCGCATGACGTCCCCTCCTGCCCGTTCTGCGCCCGTCGGGCCGACGGCCCCCGCCGCCCCGGCGCAGGACCGGGCACGGGGCCCAGGCGGGCCGACGCCCCCTCAGCCCTGATCGTCCCGGGGAGCGGCGGAACCGATGAGCACCCCGTCGCCCATCTCGCGCAGCGCGAGCGCCAGCGCCCCCAGGACCTCGGCGCGACCGCCGAGCGCGCCTGCCACCAGCGACAGCTGCCGCGCCGCGCTCGGGATGGTGTAGCGGCGCACCGCCGTCCGCATCGGCTCCAGCACCAACTCGCCCGCGTCGGCCAGTTCGTCGCCGATCACGACGCGGCTGGGGCCGAGGACGTTGCACAGCTGCGCCACGCCGCTCCCCACGTGGTGCGCGATGTCGGCGAGCACCCGCCGGCAGCCGGCGTCCCCGTCCCGCGCCGCCCGCACCATGCCCGCCATCGTGAGTCCGGGTCCGTGGGTGGCCGCCAGCAGCGGCAGGACATAGCGGGAGGCAGCGAAGGTCTCCAGGCAGCCGCGGTTGCCGCAACGGCACACCGGCCCCGACTCGTCGAGCGTGATGTGCCCGATCTCCCCGGCGCTCCCGCCCGGGCCCCGGTAGATCTGCCCGTTGATCACCAGGCCGGCCCCGACGCCGCTGGCGACCTTGACGTAGGCGAGGTCCGCGCAGCCCCGGCCGCTCCCCCAGACCAGCTCGCCCAGGGCGCCGAGGTTGGCGTCGTTGTCGACGTAGACCGGCGCGCCGAGCCGTCGACTCAGCTCCTCGCTCGGGTTGGTGCCGTGCCAGCCGGGGAGCAGCGCCGTCGCGTCGATGACCGAGCGCTCGGCGTCGATGGGCCCCGGCACGCCGAGACCCACGCCGATGATCTTCGTCCGGGAGCTGCCCGCGGTGGTGAGCAGCCCGTCCACCATGCGCTCGGCCAGCTCGAAACCGGCGTCCGCCGCGGAGTCCACGTCGAACGGCTCCGACTCCTCCGCCAGCACCTGGTGCGCCAGGTTGCCGACCGCCACGCGGAGGTGCGAGTGGCCGAAATCCACCCCGACGACGACACCGGCGTCGCTGGACAGCGAGACGCTGCGGGCACGACGGCCACCGGCGGAGGTGTCGCGCACGTCGATCGTGCCGAGTTCTCGCAACTCCCTCACGATGTTGGAGACCGTGGCGGCGGACAGCCCCGTCGCGCGGGCGATCTCCGCCTGCGTCAACGCGCCGGCTCCACGCACCGCGCGCACCACGCGTTCCAGGTTGGCCCGGTGCAGTGAGGACTGCGACCCAGGAGTCTGCGCCACGGCCGGCTCCCCCTTCAGCTCGACTCGGCGCGCCCGCGCGGACCCGCCGGTCGCACCACTATAGAAACGCCCCAGTGCCCCCAGGCACACGACGGGGACCGTCCGTGACGGGTCCTAGACTGCGACACAGTTCGACAGAGAGGACGTCCCAGCATGCGCCCCGAGCGGTTCCGCGACTTCGCAGTGCAGAGCTACACCACGGCCGGCCTCGCAGCCGAGCCGTGGGACGACGGGAACAAACGCCCGCTCGGCGTCAAAGTGACCCTCCCCTCCGGGGCGCAGGTGTGGCACGCCGTGACCGTGCAGAGCCCGGAGGGTGAGAAGTCCTCGGAGCCCGAGAAGATCGTCGAGGGCGACGCCCCGGCGTCCGAGCCGCTTCCCGACCTGACGTCGAGGGTGCCGGTCCCCACGGTCGAGGCGTTTCTCGCGGGGACGATCCGCAACGCGGGCAGCACCGAGGTGTCCGGGGTGTACAGCTACTCCGGACGGGAAACTCCCTCCGTACACCCCGGCTTCGGGGTCACGTTCCACAGCGGTGCGAAGGCGTTCTGCGTCTTCGTCCATGTGGCCGGCCCGGGTCAGGGCCGTCCCGGCAACGCCTACGACATCCCCACGGAGGTCTGATGCCACGATTCGATCCCGGACTCTGCCACGGAAACTGCCCGGAGTGCGGTGGGTACGTCGGCACATCCGCCGGCGAACCCGTCCCCCATCATCAGCCGGTCGACGGCCGCGACCTGGGACCCTGCCCGGGAATCGGCCGTCCGACAGCGTGAAGCAGCCGCAGGTGGGGCGCGCACCGTCGCGCGGTGCGCGCCCCTGAGTCACTTCAGCGCGCCCGCCGTCAGTCCGGCCTGGACCTGCCGCTGGAAGGTCACGTAGACGACGAGCACGGGCAGCATGGCGACCGTCAGACCCGCGTACAGCGCACCCCAGTCCCCCTCGTAGCCCATCTGCACCATCAGCGCGGCGAGCCCCTGCGGCAGCACGTAGTCGTCGCGACTTCCGACGTTCAGGACCCGTGGCAGCACGAACTGGTTCCACTGGCCCAGGAAGTTGAAGATGCCGATGGAGATGAGGCCGGGCTTGGCCATCGGCATCATGATCTGCCAGAACGTGCGGGTGTGGGAGGCGCCGTCGACGATGGCGGCCTCGTGGACGCCGCTGGGCAGCGTGCGGAAGAACGCCGTCAGGAAGAAGATCGTGAACGGCAGCGAGTACGCGATGTAGACCAGGATCAGGCCGGGCCGGGTGTTCAGCAGGCCCAGGTTCTGCAGCATGAAGAACAGCGGCACCAGCGCCAGGAAGATCGGGAACATCAGCCCGCCGATGAACAGCAGGTGGAGCGCGCGGTTGCCGCGGAAGGTGTAGCGGGCGATCACGTAGGCGGCCATCGAGCCCAGCAACATTGTCCCGGTCAGGGAACCCGACAGGATGATCAGCGAGTTGAGGGCGTAGCGCCCGATGTTCGCCTCGGCCCAGGCGTTGGCGAAGTTGGCCCAGTGGAGGCCGCTGGGCAGCCCGAACGGGTCGCTGAGCACCTCGGCGGAGGTCTTGAAGGCGGAGACGACGATCCACAGCAGCGGGGCGGCGGCCATGACGGTCCACAGCACGAGGAAGGAGTGGGCGAAGACGTTGAGAACGCCGCCCTCCTCCTTCACGTGCCCGCCGGACGGGGCCGGTTCGGCGGGTGCGGGTCGTTCTGGGCGGAGTTCGCCGTCCTCGGCGCGGTCGGCGGTGTCGGTGGTGCTCATGGTGTTCGCTCTCCCCGCTCAGAACTCGATCCGGTCACGCCGGCCGACGCGCATCATGAGCAGCGCGAAGGTCAGGGTGATGAGGAACAGGACGACCCCCACGGCGGTCGCGTAGGCCGCCTGGCCGTCGCGGAACGCCTTGAGGTAGAGGAAGGTGGGCAGCACGTCGATGCCCTGGCGCGGGATCATGATGGAGACGATGGCGAAGGCGTCGAGCGCCTGGATGCCCATGTAGATCCAGCCGGTCCTGATGGCGTCCCAGGTCAGCGGGAAGGTGATCCGGAAGAACGTCGTGGAGCGGTTGGCCCCGTCGAGCAGTGACGCCTCGTAGATCTCCTTGGGGATCGACCCCATCGACGCGGAGAAGAGCACCACGTAGAAGCCGACGAAGGACCAGCACAGCACCAGCAGCGTCACCCAGAGCCCGTACTTGCCGAGCCAGTCGTTCTGCGTCAGGGCGCCGAGCCCGACGTTCTCCAGCAGCGGGTTGACCACGCCCGAGCGGGGGCTGAACGCGCGCGCCCAGATCACGGCGATGATGGCGACGGAGAGGACCTGCGGGAAGAAGTAGACGATCTTGTAGAACTTCGAGCCGAAGACCCCGGAGACCGTCTCGTTGCGGCGGTGCCGCCCGCCGGCGTTGAGCATGTAGGCGAAAAACAGCCCGAGCGCCAGTGTGATCACCGGGGCGAACACCAGCAGGACGAGGCTGTTGCGGGTCGCGTCCCAGAACTGGGAGTCGCTCCAGAGGCGTACGTAGTTGTCGAAGCCGATGAAGGTGAACTCGGTGCCGTAGCCGGACCAGTCCGTCATCGAGTAGTAGAACGCCTGAACGAACGGCCAGGCGACGAGCAGGAGGTAGAAGGCGAGCGGCAGCAGCGTGAACCACGCCACGAACCGGTACTTGTCCAGCGCCCGGTAGCGCCGGTCGTACTTGACCGCCTCCGGAGTCAGGGAGGGCGGCAGGAAGAACGCCAGGACCAGTCGGCGGGTGGGCACGCCCGGCCGGACCTCCGGCCGCGGTCGCTCCGGCGGCGGCGCGACGGCGACTCCGCCGCGGGCGGCGGGTCGGCCGTCGGCGGGGTCGCCGGCTGCCTCCCGCGAGCTGTCGGGTGGGACCTCACTGTGCATTGCGCCCCGTCTTTCGTCGTCGGTCCGCTGTGGGGGGCCGCCTCGGCGGCCGCGGCTGGGCACGGGTCGGCGGCGGGGCGGGCTGGCCCGCGCCACGTCTGCCGGTGACCGCCGGAGCGGCCACCGGCGGACGGTCAGAGGTACTTCTCCACGGTGTCGTCCTGGGCGATGCGGTCCGCGGCCTGCTGGATGCGGTCGGTCGCCTGCGCCGCGGTCAGCTCGCCGGCCATCATCTGGCCCATGGCCACACCCATGTGGTCGATGAACAGCTCCGCGTACCAGTCGCGGAACCGCGGCACGATGATGTTGTCGCCCGCCCCCTGGATGGCCTGCTGTGCGCTGGCCAGCCCCGGGGGGAGGTCCAGGTCGTCGGCGGAGCCGGCGACGCAGGTGAGCGAGGCGACCTTGTCGGTGAAGTTGCGGGCCATGTCGTTGCTGAGCATCATCCGCAGGTACTCCATACCGGCGGCGCGGTTCTTCGCGTTCTGCGGCACGAGGAAGGGTTCACCGGCCGCGGCGTAGATGACGCCGTAGGGCAGCGCGTCGGAGGAGTCCAGGCCGGTCGGCGCACCGACGGCGAGGTCGAAGTCGTCGGGGATGACCTCCTTGGACTCGTTCTCCACCCAGGAGCCGTTGGGGATGAACAGCGCCCGCCCCTGGGCCCACTCGGTCTGGGAGTCGATGTGGTCGATGCCGGGGGTGCCGGGGAGCACCAGGCCGCGCGCGGCCAGCTCCTCGAACGCCTCGAAGGTGGCCACCACCGCGTCGGCCTTCCAGGCGTCCGGCTCCAGCCGGTCGATGGCCTCCATGACCTCCTTGCCGCCGACCTTGACGGCCATCGGCAGCATGGAGAAGGCGAGGTAGCGGGCGTGCTGCCCGGCGTAGGTCCAGCCGTAGACGTCGTGGTCGCGCCGGGCCTTCTCGCAGACGCGGATCATCTCGTCCCAGGTCTCCGGGAACTCTTCCTCCAACGTGTCGTTGAGGAAGCGCTTGGAGTACCAGGTGCCGTGGACGGTGTAGACGTAGTTCAGGTGGTAGGAGGCGTCGCCGCCGTACTGGCCCACCTCGATGGTGCCCGGGAGCAACGTGTCGCGGACGGGGACGTCCGGGTCGTCCCAGGACGGCGCGTCGAAGAGTTCGGTGAGGTCGGCGATCTGGTTGTCGCGGATCAGCGCCGGGTGCGGCATCTGGTTGGCACCCGAGTTGTTGATCATGTCGGGCGGGTTGCCGCCGACCAGCCTCGGCTGCATCAGCTGGCTGATCTCCTGGGTGGAGTCCAGCGTGACGGAGCCGTAGTTCTCCTCGTACAGCTTCGCGGTGTCGCGGGCGTACTCGTCGCCGAACCCGCCGTCGAAGATCACCACTTCGACGCCGCCGTCCTCGGCGACACCGAAGGGGTTGCGGTCGCTCACCTCGCCCGATCCGGTGCTGTCGCCGCCGTTGCCGCCGCCACCGCTGGCGCACGAGGTCAGCGCCGCCACGCCGGGAAGGGTGAGGGCTCCGGCCAGGGCGGAGCGCTTCAGCAGCGTTCGCCGGTTCAGGTGGGAACTGGAGGTCATGCGCGGGTCCTCGCCTTCCTACAGGACGCTGCGGCAGTCGCGGCCCCCCGCCCGTCGTCTCGACGCGTGGGCCCCGCCACCGCAGGTCTACTCAGCTGCTCAGCCATGCCACGCAGGCTCTTTTGGCGCCGTACCGACCGGGCGGGCCCGCGCCCGTCGGCGCCGGGGCCGCCCGGGTGCCGACAGGTATAGTCCGGTCTCCCGGAGGCGGCAAGATCGAAGACAACTTTCACCGGTGGGCTTTTCCGAGTCGATACCTCCCCGACACACGGCACGGGCCGGAGCTTTCAGCGAGAAGATACGGCCATTGGTCCACCACATCGTGAAGGCGCCGCCGGGAGTGCTCCCGACGGCGCCTTCACGTGCACCGTTCACCGGACGTCACGACGCCCGTTCGAGTGGTCACCCACCCGGCGCTCCCCCAGGTGACGCAACGGACACCCGGGGTGGCGACGGGGTGGGGAGCGCCGCTCCCCACCCCGTCGCCCGTCGTTCACGGATCAACCGTTCGGCGGCGCGGTGCCGCCGCCGAACGGGCGACCTGACGGGCCCTTCGGAAAGTTACTTCCGGAGCAGCGACCGCAGCACGTACTGCATGATGCCGCCGTTGCGGTAGTAGTCCGCCTCACCGGGGGTGTCGATGCGGACGACCGCGTCGATCTCCACGCCGGTGTCGGTGGTGACCTTCATCGTGGCGGGGATGCCGCCGTCGTTGAGGCCGGTGACACCGCTGACGGCGAAGGTCTCCTCGCCGGTCAGTCCGAGCGAGGCGGCGGACTGGCCCTCGGGGAACTGCAGCGGCAGCACGCCCATGCCGATGAGGTTCGAGCGGTGGATCCGCTCGTAGGACTCGGCGACGACGGCCTTCACGCCGAGCAGCGCGGTGCCCTTGGCGGCCCAGTCGCGGGACGAACCGGAGCCGTACTCCTTGCCCGCGAGGATCACCAGCGGGGTGCCCTGCTCGATGTAGTTGCGCGAGGCGTCGTAGATGAAGGAGACCGGACCGTCGGGCTGGGTGAAGTCCCGGGTGTAGCCGCCCTCGGTGCCGGGCGCGATCTGGTTGCGCAGCCGGATGTTGGCGAAGGTGCCGCGGATCATGACCTCGTGGTTGCCGCGGCGCGAGCCGTAGCTGTTGAAGTCACGCCGGGCGACGCCGTGCTCGGTGAGGTACTTGCCGGCCGGGGTGTCCGCCTTGATGGCGCCGGCGGGCGAGATGTGGTCGGTGGTGACCGAGTCGCCGAGCTTGGCCAGCACGCGGGCGCCGGTGATGTCCTGCACCGGCGACGGCTCGGCGGTCATGCCCTCGAAGTACGGGGGCTTGCGGACGTAGGTCGACTCCGGGTCCCACTCGAAGGTGTTGCCGGTGGGGATCGGCAGCGCCTGCCACTGGGCATCGCCGGCGAAGACGTCCGCGTAGGACTCGCCGAACATCTCCTCGCCGATCGCGGAGGCGACGACCTCCTCGACCTCGGCCTCCGAGGGCCAGATGTCCTTGAGGAAGACGGGGTTGCCGTCGGAGTCGTTGCCCAGCGGGTCACGGGTGATGTCCACCGTCATGGAGCCGGCCAGCGCGTAGGCGACCACCAGCGGGGGCGACGCCAGGTAGTTCATCTTGACGTCGGGGTTGATCCGGCCCTCGAAGTTCCGGTTGCCGGAGAGCACCGAGGTCACCGCGAGGTCGGCCTCGTTGACGGCGGCCGAGACCTCGTCGGGCAGCGGGCCCGAGTTCCCGATGCAGGTGGTGCAGCCGTAGCCGACCAGGTTGAAGCCCAGCTTGTCCAGGTAGGGGGTCAGACCGGCGCGGTCGTAGTAGTCCATGACGACCTTGGAACCGGGCGCCAGGGTGGTCTTCACCCACGGCTTGCGGGTCAGGCCGCGCTCGACCGCCTTCTTCGCCACCAGCGCCGCGCCGACCATGACGGTCGGGTTGGAGGTGTTGGTGCAGGAGGTGATGGCGGCGACGGTGACGGCGCCGTGGTCGATCTCGTAGGTGCTGCCGTCGGGGGCGGTCACCTGGGTGGGGCGGGTCGGCACGCCGGTGGAGACGGCCGGGGCGTCGGAGGCCGGGAAGGACTCCTTGCCCGCCTCCTCGTCGTCGGTGACGTAGTTGCGGACGTCCTGCGCGAACTGCTGCGCGGCGTCGGCGAGGACGATGCGGTCCTGGGGGCGCTTCGGGCCGGCGATGGAGGGGACGACGGTGGAGAGGTCGAGCTCCAGCTTCTCGGAGAAGTCCGGCTCGGCGGCCGGGTCCAGCCACAGCCCCTGCTCCTTGGCGTACGCCTCGACCAGGGCGAGCTGCTGCTCGCTGCGGCCGGTGAGCTTGAGGTAGCGGAGGGTCTCGCCGTCGATCGGGAACATCGCGGCGGTGGAGCCGAACTCCGGCGACATGTTGCCGATGGTGGCGCGGTTGGCCAGCGTGGTCTCGGCGACACCCTCGCCGTAGAACTCCACGAACTTGCCGACGACACCGTGCTCGCGCAGCATCTCGGTGATGGTGAGCACCAGGTCGGTGGCGGTGGTGCCGGGGTTGAGCGAGCCCGTCAGCTTGAAGCCCACGACGCGCGGGATCAGCATGGAGACCGGCTGGCCGAGCATCGCGGCCTCGGCCTCGATGCCGCCGACGCCCCAGCCCAGCACGCCGAGGCCGTTGACCATGGTGGTGTGCGAGTCGGTGCCGACCAGGGTGTCGGGGTACGCCTGGCCGTTGCGGACCATGACAGTGCGGGCCAGGTGCTCGATGTTGACCTGGTGGACGATGCCGGTGCCCGGGGGGACGACCTTGAACTCGTCGAAGGCGGTCTGGCCCCAGCGCAGGAACTGGTAGCGCTCGCGGTTGCGGCCGTACTCCAGCTCGACGTTCTGCTGGAACGAGTCCGGCGTGCCGAACTTGTCGGCGATGACGGAGTGGTCGATGACCAGCTCGGCCGGGGCCAGCGGGTTGATGCGGGCCGGGTCGCCGCCCAGCTCCTTGACGGCCTCACGCATGGTGGCGAGGTCGACCACGCAGGGGACGCCGGTGAAGTCCTGCATGATCACGCGCGCGGGCGTGAACTGGATCTCCTGGCTGGGCTTGGCCTGCGAGTCCCAGCCGCCGATCGCACGGATGTGGTCGGCGGTGATGTTCGCGCCGTCCTCGGTCCGCAGCAGGTTCTCCAGCAGGACCTTGAGGCTGTAGGGCAGGCGGGCGGAGCCCTCGACCTTGTCCAGCCGGAAGATCTCGTATGACTCGTCCCCCACGCTGAGCGTGGAGCGGGCGTCGAAGCTGTTCGCCGACACGACAGTCTCCTTCGGTGCATGATGTGGCGCGTCCGCCCGCCATTCAAGCCGCCCGACTGCGGGCCGGCCCACTGAGGTCACCCTCAGTTCTCCCCGACGGACGGGGCCTCTCAAGATATCTCGATGTCGAGATAACTCTAGTGCATCGCGGCGGCCCGAGCCCGGCGACCCCGCCGTCGGCCGACCGTCGTGCCGTCCGGCCCCGGGGTGCCGTTGGGAAGCGGGACCGCACCCGCCGGTTACCCGGAACCGCGCGCTTCAGTCGAGCCGCGCCACCCGAGAGCACCGCAAGACGCCGACCGGGTCGCCACGATCCGCCCCCGCGCGCCTCGCCAACGGAAATTCTCACGCCGAAAGCACTGCAGATTGCAGTCGCGAGAAAAACAGCCCGTGATGACCGGGACCCTACTGTGGCGATACGCGATTGATACAGCTCCAGATCACACTGCCGGCGAGCCGGTAGAAGTCGAACCACCGGTTCGCAACCCGTTCCCGGCATTGCGGATCGGCGACGATCGGCCGTCTCGCTTCCTTGACGGAAAAGCGCGCGCGCTGCAAAGCTCCCGCGACCGGCGGAACCGACGCGGAGCGGGCGCGGCCGACCACCGCGCGACGGCCATGACGCCGTCACCAATGGCGCCGGACCACCGCCCACGCGGCGACGGACTACGGAGGATCGGCAGTGAATCGGGAGCACACAGCTGCACAGGAAGCCAGTTTCCGCTTCTCGATCATCGGAGGCCTGGATCTACGCATTGACGGCGCACGCCCGGAAACACCGACGGGGAAACAGCACACGCTCCTGGCCTCGCTTCTGCTGCACCCCGACCGCGTGCTGTCGACGGACGAGCTCATCGACTACCTCTGGGAGGACTCCCTCCCGCAACACCCCGCTGCCGCCCTCCATACCGTCGTGACCCGAGTACGACGAGCGCTGTGCGGCGAAGCACGCTCCCGCGACGTCATCCGCCGCCGCGGGAGCGGATACGGGCTGGCGTCCTCGGACTGCTATGTGGACCTGGTCGAGTTCCGCTCGCTGGTCCGCCGTGCCGACACCGCCCGGCGCGAGGGAAACCACGGCAAGGAGTCACAACTGCTCGGTGCCGCCCTCGCCCTGTGGTCATGGCCCGCCCTTCCGGACGTCGGGTCCCGGACCCTGCGCCGCGCCGTCCTGCCGGGGCTCACCGAGGAATGGTTGGCGTCCGCCGAGCGGCGGGCCGAGGTCGACCTCGCGCTCGGACGTCCGCAGAGACTGATACCGGAGCTCACCACTCTGGCGACGGCCTTTCCCTACCACGAAGGGCTCTGGCGGGCGCGCATACTCGCCCTGCACCACTCCGGACGGGACGCCGAGGCACTCCGCGTCTTCTCGGAGTTCCGCGACCGTGCACGCGCCGAACTCGGCGCCGAGCCCGGCTGCCTCCTGAAAGCCGCGCACCTCGCCGTTCTCCGCGGCGGTACCGGCCGCCCCGGGACGACGAAAGCGCAGTGAAAGACCGGTGAAATGAGCTCCTACTAGCGTTGCTCGAGAACGCACACCACGGTCTTCCGAGGAGGAGAAATGAAGGACACCACCGTCACGCCGTACGAGGCGCCGGCGCTGCTCGACGCCGGGGACTTCACCGAGGTCACCCTCGGCCGCAACAGCTGGGGCTTCGACAGCTCCATGCTCTGCCGCTGGATCAACTGCCAGCCCGCTTGATCTCGACCGCGGGATGACATGCGGCGAAAGAGCACGAGCGAGCCACCGGAGAATTCCGGCGGGAAGAGCTCGTCGACCGGCCATCCTTTCGTCCGGTGCCGAACGTCATTCCTGAGGGCGCCCCGGCGCACCTGCTTCCGGCAGGGCGCATCCCCCGGGTCGCATCCGACACCGCGGTGAACCACCAGAACCCACGACCGGAGGAAACATGAAGAACACCACCACCTCGCTCTACGAGGCGCCGGCGCTGCTCGACGCCGGGGACTTCACCAAGGTCACCCTCGGCCGGGTCAGCTGGGGCTTCGACAGCTCCATGCTCTGCCGCTGGCTCAACTGCCAGGTCTGATCCGGGCTACGGGGCGCGTCGGACCGGCTCCCGCCGCCGGCGCGCCCCGGCGCCGCAGCCGCCCCGAGGAGAAGATGAGCGATGCGATTCGTCGTACGGCCCGACTGCATGCTGCCCAGCGCATGGGCCGCGTTGCCGCGTGGCCCCCGGACCATTGACCACCCTTCCGGACGCCCCTTCGTCGACGGGGAGTGGGAGGACCACGAAGTCGCCACCGCAACCGCCCGCGGCGTCCGGGTCGTCCTTCTCGGCGCGTTCGACACGGACGGCGACGCGCTCGCCGAGCACTGCGTGCGGCTGAGTCGTGGCGGTGGCGTCGAGGCACTGGCCTCGGCCGTGCCGGGCGCTTACCACCTGCTGATCTCCGCCGGCGGACGCGTCCGCCTCCAGGGGACGCTGTCGTCTCGCTACCAGCCGGTTCACCGGAGTCTGGACCGCGTCACCGTGGCCGCGGACAATCCGGCGGCTCTCGCCACGGGGAACTCCCTGTCACAGGTCTCACCGGAGAGGCTGGCGGTACGGCTCGTGGCTCCGCTGCCGCCGTGGCCCCTCGGTGAGAAACCGGTGTGGGACGACGTGAACGCCCTGCCCGCCGGCCACCACCTGGAACTCGACCGCGACGGCCAGGCCCGCACGAGGCGCCACTGGAACGCGCCGGACGCCGCCGCACCCATGGCCGAGGCGGCCCCGGAGATCGCGCGTGCCCTGCGCGCCGCGGTGCGGGCCCGCCTGCGCGCCCACCCCACCATCGGCGCCGACCTGTCCGGGGGGCTCGACTCGACGAGTCTGTGCTTCCTCATGGCGGCCGAGGAGCCGGACAGCCTCCCCACCCACAGGGGCAGCGCCCGCAGCATGCTGACGTTCCGCTGGGAGGTGGCGGACCCGAACAACGACGACCGGCAGTGGGCGGAGTTCGCGACCACCCGCCTGCCGGACGCAACGCACATCGTGGAAGGCGGCAGCTCCGCACCGGCGTGGTTCGGCCGGATGGCCGAGCCCTACGACGACCTGGAAGCACCGCAGGCCTGGATACGCACCCGCGCCCAGGACGAGCACAAGGCGCGGCTGCTGGCGGGACGCGGCGTGACCGCGCACCTGTCGGGCGACGGTGGGGACGAGCTGTTCCACGCGACTCCCACGCATCTGCACGCGCTGATGCGCACGAACCCGCTGCTCGCGCTCTCGCACGCACGCCGCTACCGCGCGCTGTACCGGTGGGGGCGTCGCGCCACGTTGGCCGGTCTGGTCCGCTCCCGCAGTTTCCGGGACGCCCTCCTCTCGACCGCGGACACCCTGCACGCCCCGATCGGGGTCGCGGGCGGCAGACCGGACTTCGGCTGGGGCGCCGAGACCCGACTACCGGGATGGGCGAGCGACGACGCGGCCGCCGCCGTCGGGGATGCCGTGCACGACCTGGCCGACACGACTCCGCTCTCGGGATCGGCGCCGCAACACCTGCTGCTGGCGGACGCCCGGACAGCAGGCGAGGTGACACGGCAACGGTCACGGCTGTCGGAGCAGATGGGGCTTTCCTTGCACGCCCCCTTCCTCGACGACCACGTCATCGAGGCCGCCCTCGCCGTCCGTCTGGCCGACGCGGTGCCCGTCGACCGGTACAAGCCCGGGCTCACCGAGGCGATGCGCGGCATCGTGCCGGCGCGGCTGCTCGAACGCCGGACCAAGCACGAGTTCAGCGCCGACGCCTACGCGGGGCTGCGCCAGAACCGGGGAACGCTCCTCGGTCTGTGCGAGGACATGCGGCTGGAGAAGCTCGGCCTCGTGGACGCCGCGGCTTTCCGCGCAGCCCTCACCGCCCCCCACCTCAACGCTTTCAGCATCATCCCGCTGATTCCGACCCTGGCCTGCGAGAACTGGCTTCGGTCCCTGCCCGACGGAGGACAGCGATGACCTACAGACTTGCCGACGGAGTGACCGTGGCCGAGACGGACGGGGGCACCGTCATCCTCGACCTCAGGACCGGCGCGTACCGGCTGCTCAACGAGAGCGGTGCCGCCGTCCTGCGGCACCTCACCGAGCACGGTGCACAGGGCGACGCGCCGGCCCGTGCGATAGCCGAGCTCAGCGCACGCCACCCGGAGGCGGCCGACGCCATACCCGGCGATGTCCACCTCGTGGTGCGGGCGCTGCTGGAGGCGAAGGTCGTGGAGCGGTCATGAGCCTTCCCGTGACGTTGGAGCCCCGAGCCGCGCGAGACGCCGTCCCGCGGACCCGCAGGTTCGCCGCCCGTGCTGCGGTCGCAGCCGCCTTCCAGCTGCGCCGCTGTCGGCCGCAGCGCCTGCGTGGGCTCTTGGAGCTGGTGAGCCGGGGCGCACGGCCGGCCACCTCGGCCGAGGCCATGGAAGCTCGCGAAGCGGTGGTCGCGGTCAGCGTCCACTGCGCCGGGCAGGGGTGCCTGGAGAGGTCGATCGCCACGTTCCTGCTGTGCCGGCTCTCCGGTCGCGTGCCGGAGTGGCGCACCGGTGTGCGGCTGGAGCCGTTCCGTGCCCACGCGTGGGTGGCGGTCGGTGGTGTCCCCGTCGGAGAGCACGAGGAAGTCGCCACCTACGCAGTGACGATGGGGGTCCGGTGAGCGGCGCCTGGTGGTCGGCCGCCGGACAGACGCTGGTCGTGGTCGTCTTCGTCATGTCCGCGCTCGGCAAGTTCCGGAGCAGGGCTCGGTTCCGCTCCTTCACCACCTCGGTGGAGCAGCTGCCGTTCGTGCGAAGCCGACGGGTCGCCACGACTCTCGCAGCCCTGGTTCTCCCGTCCGAGGTCGCGGTTGTCGCCGCCGTGCTGATCCCGGGGACGACCCGCTTCGGGCTGGCACTGGCCGTCGGCCTGCTGCTGTTGTTCTGCGCCGTCTCGCTGAGCGTCATGCGTTCGGGGCTTCTGGTGGACTGCCGGTGCTTCGGCCGGCGCGCGGTGATGGGAGGAGCGACCGTGGTCCGGAACCTCCTCATGGCCGGCATGGCCGCGGTGGGTGCCCTCGGAGCCGGAGGAACGCTCACGGACGTGACCGGCTGGGCGGACCGTCCGGCGTGGACGGCAACCGCGGCCGCCACGGGAGTGGCGCTCGCACTGGTACTCACCCAGCTCTGGGACGTGGTGGTGGGCGGCCACGTGCAGCGCTCGCTGCTGCGCGCCCAACGGGCGGAACCGAGGAGCGCCGCGCACGCGGTCGAAGGCGCCGCGGCGGCGGAGCAGCCGGGCCCGGCAGGAGGCCCCGCAGCCGAGGCCGGGGCCGGCGCCGAGGCCGGGAAGCTGACGGCCGACGAGCATGACAGCCGCGGCGGGGAGCGCGTCTCGCCCGGCGCCGGCCACGTGGGCATCGGTGCTCTCTTTCCCTATCTGCGTCCCCACCTGAAGGTGCTCGGCGCGGTCTCGGCGCTCTCGGTGGCGACCGCGGCGGGCCTGCTCGCCCAGCCGATGCTGATCCGGTCGGTCCTGGACGGCCTGCACGCCGGGGCTGCGGTCGGCGGGCTGCTGCTCGCCCTGGTGCTCCTGCTGCTGATGTCGGGAGCCGCCTCCGCGGTGCGGGACTACCTCCTGCACCGGACCGGCGAGGGCGTGGTGCTGTCCGTACGGAAGCAGTTGGCCGCACGGATGCTGCGGCTGCCGATGCCCGAGTACGACCGCCGACGCACCGGGGATCTGCTGGCCCGGTTGAGCAGCGACTCGACTCTGCTTCGTTCGGTGGTGACCGGCGGCCTCATGGAACTGCTGAGCGGGGTCGTCGTCCTGGTGGGCGCCGTCGCCCTGATGCTGCTGCTGGACCCGCTGCTCTTCGCGGTCACCGTACTGGGCCTGGCGGGCGCGGTCGGCGCGGTGGCAGTCGCGCAGCGCATCCAGGGCGCCTCCACCGCAGCCCAGGAAAAGCTGGGCGAGATGACCTCCGCCACCGAGCGTGCCATCTCCGGCATCCGGACGGTGCGGGCGGCCAGGGCCGAGGAGCGGGAGACACGGGAGATCAACCGCTGTGCGCACGGCGCCTACCGCGCGGGCTTGCGGATCGCTCGGCTGCGGGCGTTGGTCGGGCCGCTGATGACCTCTGCCGTCCAGGTCGCCTCACTCGTCGTGCTCGGCGTCGGCGGCAGCCGCGTCGCCGCAGGCGCCATGAGCGTCGGGGACCTGGTCGCGTTCGTGGCGCTGCTGTTCATGATGATGATGCCGATCCTGCAGGCCGTCGGCGCCTACGCGGATCTGCAGACCGGGCTCGGAGCGCTGCGGCGCATCGAGGAGGTGCTCTCGTTGGCGGAGGAGACGGCCGGCGACCGCCGGAGCGGGCCGGTGCCCGTCGCCGCCGCGCGAGCTGCGCCGGCCGGACAGCCGGTCGGACAGCCGGCCGCTGTCGAGTTCGACGGGGTGACCTTCGGATATGACGCAGCCGATCCGGTGCTGCGCGAGGTGGCCTTCCGGGTGCCCCCGGGGTCGCGCTGCGCCCTGGTGGGGCCGTCGGGCGGCGGTAAGTCCACGACGCTGGCGCTGATCGAACGGTTCTACGACGTCGACCGGGGTGCTGTGCGGGTGGACGGGGTGGATGTGCGCGACCTCTCCCGGGCGGATCTTCGGGGCCGGATCGGCTACGTCGAACAGGACGCTCCCGTGCTGGCCGGGAGCATACGCGAGAACCTGCTGATCGCGACCCCGGAGGCTGATGACGCAGACCTCATGGCCGCGCTGCGCGCGGCTCAACTGACGGAGCTGGTCGAACGCTCACCGGCCGGTCTGGACGCCCCCGTGGGCGAATCCGGGGTGCTCCTGTCCGGGGGGCAGCGCCAGCGCCTCGCCCTGGCCCGCACGCTGCTGACCGGCGCCCCGATCCTGCTGTTGGACGAGCCGACGAGCAATCTGGACGCCCGCAGCGAGCACGCGCTGCGCCGAGCGCTCGACGCCGTCGCCGAGCACCGCACGCTCCTGATCGTGGCGCACCGGTTGGCGACCGTCGTCGATGCCGATCAGATCGTCGTGTTCGACAACGGCAAGGTCGTGGCAGCGGGCGGACACGACGAACTGACGCGGAGCAGCTCCCTGTACCACGAGCTGGCCGCGCATCAGCTGCTCGTCCGGTAGAGCTGCCGCCCACCCGACCACCCCGGGGCCGCGCGTCGAACGCCGGACACCGGGGTGGTCGCGGGAGCGGGCGGCCGAGCCGGTCAGTCGTCACCCAGCGCGGAGCGGACCAGCGCGAGGAGCTGTTCGTCGGTGAGGCCGAGTTCGCGGCCGTCCTCCACCAGCACCCTGATGTCGGCGGCCAGCCGGGCGCGCGCCTCCGGCTGGACGCCGGTCACCACCGCGCCACGGCCGCGCCGCAGCTCGATCAGCCCCTCGTCCCGCAGCTGCTGGTAGCCGCGGAGCACCGTGTGCACGTTCACCCCGAGGGAGGCGGCCAGTTCCTTGGCCGAGGGCAGCCGCTCCCCCGCGCCGGCACGCCCCTCGGCGATGGCGCCGCGGACCGAGGCCGCGATCTGGTCGCCGAGCGCGACCGGGGAGGCGGTGTCGAGTCGGAACAGCACGTGTGATCACTCGTCCTCGTCGCGCCGGCGTTCCACCAGCGCGTTCAGTGTTTCGGCGGCCTGCCGGGCATCCCCGACCACCACGACGAACTCCCGCCCGGAACGCAGGCGTACACAGAGTGCCTCACCGGAGCGCATCACCACACCTGTGGTGCCCGGCCGCATGCGGTAGCCCCAACCGCCGAACTCCGCTGGTGCGTTGACGTTCCGTACCCCGGCCGACTCCACCTCGGCCAGTTCGACGAGCTTCGCGGGCGCCCCGAGGCCGGCGGGCGCCACGCGCAGTCCGCGCCGGTCCACCGTCACCGTCAGCCGCGCGAGCGCCGCCACCGGCACGACCGAGAGAAGCGTGACGACCGCACCGGTCCACAGCTCGAAGTACGCCAGCACCAGCGCGGTGAGCAGCGTGAGCACGGCCACGACGCCCATGGCCCGGGAGCCGACCCGGCGGGACCACGCGACCGTCTCGCCCGTGGCCAGGGGAACGGCGGCGGCCGGCGCGGTGGCGCCGGAGTCGGGCAGTTCGACCTCCGGCACGGAGCCCACGATCCACCAGGACAGCGCGCCGGCGAGACCGGCCGTGGCGATCGCCGTGAGGAGGTCGCCGGAGCCCAGGGCGGCGTCCTGCGCCTCCACCAGGTCGAGGTTGGCCGCGGTGGCGGAGGTGATCACGGCCCCCAGCAACCCGGCGGTCGCCACCCCGCCCGCGACCAGCAGCCGGGCGGCGGGTTCCACGGCCCGCGGCGCACCGACCAGTGCGCCGAAGAGGCCCCCCACGAGCGTGAGCAGCGGCACCGCGGTCCAGAGGAGGGCGGTGCGGCCGGCGAACCCGTCCGCTTCACCGGAACCGGTGAAATGCGAGGCCATCGGATCGGGCAGCCGATCCCACCAGAGCACGAACGTCCCGGCCACGACGGCCAGCGCGACCATGTAGGCGGTCGCCACCACCAGCACCGCGCGTATCTTCCACTGCCGTTGGACTCCCCGCATCGAACCCCCTCCGCAACCGCTGCTCCGAGCGGCGCCACCCGTCACTCACGAGAGACCATTATTCGCATGCAACTAGAACAATGCAATGCCTCGCGCCACAGCCGTGACGGAGGTCACGACGCGCGGCGGACTGGGCCAAACAGCCCACCCGTCGCGATTGGATCTCATATCTGAGATATGGTCGATCGCATGAGCGATGACTACCTCTCCCGCATCGGCAAGCTCATCCGCGACGCCCGGCAGCACCGGGGCTGGACACAGCTGCAGCTGGCGGAGGCGCTGAACACCAGTCAGAGCGCCGTCAACCGCATCGAACGCGGTAACCAGAACATCAGCCTTGAGATGATCGCCCGTATCGGTGAAGCCCTCGACTCCGAGATCGTGTCCCTCGGTTACTCGGGCCCGATGCACCTCCGGGTCGTCGGCGGTCGCCGCCTCAGCGGCTCGATCGACGTCAAGCCCTCCAAGAACGCCTGCGTCGCGCTGCTCTGCGCCTCCCTGCTCAACTCCGGCCGGACCGTGCTGCGTCGCGTGGCCCGCATCGAGGAGGTCTTCCGACTGCTGGAGGTCCTCGGCTCCATCGGCGTCCGGGTGCGGTGGATCAACGACGGCGACGACCTGGAGATCGTGCCGCCGGCAGAGCTCGCGCTCGACGACATCGACGCCGAGGCCGCCCGGCGCACCCGCTCCATCATCATGTTCCTCGGTCCGCTGCTGCACCGTGTCGACCAGTTCAAGCTGCCCTACGCCGGCGGCTGCGACCTCGGAACCCGCACGGTCGAGCCGCACATGACCGCGCTGCGCCGCTTCGGCCTGGAGATCGCCGCCACCGACGGCACCTACCACGCCCAGGTCGACCGCTCCGTCACCCCCGAACGGCCCATCGTGCTGACCGAGCGCGGCGACACCGTGACGGAGAACGCCCTGCTCGCCGCCGCGCGCCACCCCGGCGTCACCGTCATCCGCAACGCCTCGTCCAACTACATGGTCCAGGACCTCTGCTTCTTTCTGGAGATGCTCGGTGTACAGGTGGAGGGCGTCGGCACCACCACGCTCACCGTCCACGGGCTCGCGGAGATCGACCGCGACGTCGACTACTCCCCCTCCGAGGACCCGGTCGAGGCCATGAGCCTCATCGCCGCCGCGGTCGTCACCTCCTCGGCGCTGACGATCCGCCGGGCGCCGGTGGAGTTCCTGGAGGTCGAACTCGCCGTACTGGAGGGGATGGGGCTCGACTACGACCTCACCCCCGAGTACGCCGCCGACAACGGCCGCACCCGACTGGCCGACGTCACCGTCCGGCCCTCCAAGCTGGAGGCGCCGATCGACAAGATCCACCCGATGCCGTTCCCCGGCCTGAACATCGACAACGTGCCGTTCTTCGCGGCCATCGCGGCATCGGCGCACGGTCAGACCCTCATCCACGACTGGGTCTACGACAACCGCGCCATCTACCTCACCGACCTCAACCGGATCGGCGGCCGCCTCCAGCTGCTGGACCCGCACCGCGTGCTGGTCGAGGGCCCCACCCGCTGGCGCGCCGCCGAGATGATGTGCCCGCCCGCGCTGCGGCCGGCCGTCGTCATCCTGCTGGCGATGATGGCCGCCGAGGGCACCTCGGTACTGCGCAACGTCTACGTCATCAACCGCGGCTACCAGGACCTCGCGGAACGCCTCAACTCGGTCGGCGCACAGATCGAGATCTTCCGCGACATCTGACGGCGGAGGTGTGGTGCCCCTTGGCAGCAAGGGGCACGACGCCTCAAGATGCCAGCTGACCTGCGGATACTCACCTTCACGACTTTCACTGACCACCGTTGTTCTTCAGCGCCTTATGCAACGCATGTGCGAGATGATCTTAGATAGTCGACGATGCGTCAGGCGACCCTGAGCAGCCGTCAGCCACCCCGCAGAGTCGTCACCGAACCACCTGGCAAGGTCCGATGTCGGTCGCGTCACGCCGACCGCGGTGGTTGGCGATACGAGGAGCTATCTGCCGGTGACCGTGGCGGAGCCGTCGGTTGATTCAGGTTCATTACGCGCGCATCGGTCGCATCGTCTAGATTAGTGTCCAGCCGAGACGCGTCACAGTACGCACGTCCGGCTGTGCAGCGACGATGTAGGGGTGAGGTTGCAATTCTGAGCCTGGGGCGGGGCCGGCCTCCGCACCGCACGCGAGACGCTTTCACGCCCGATCGGGTTCAAAGCCAACGTGCTTCGAGCTGCTCCGATCGGCTCTGCGCCCACCGGTGGATCAGATGCCTTCGGCATGAGGGGCGGTCGCTCATGACGATCACGCCGCGGCCCTGGGCATCGGACGCGGGTCTCGTGCGGGAAATAGGGGATCAGTTCGACAGAGCCCTCGCCTCCCACCGGGCCAATGCACACCTCGTCTCCGAGCACGCCAATCACGAGGAGTCCATCCGGTTCGAGGATACGCGAATCGGGCACTTCTGGAACTCGTTCAGAACGCCGCCGACGCGATGTCGGGGATCAGCGACAACTGGAGCCCTACCGAGAGCCTGGCCGTGGGGTGCTGCCGGACGGAACAGAGCTGGCAGTCGCCTCTACTACCGTGACGTCCTCGTCGACCGAGCGCCGAGAATAACCCGAGATCTTACGAGGATGCATGGCCGAGGACCAGAAGTACGACGAGGTCGATGCAGTTGTTCGCATCCCCAAGGGCGAGCGTCTCGCCGAATCGCGGAAGAGCGAAGGCTGGAGTCGTGGGTTCACTCCCAAGACGAGTGACAAGGGACCGGAGCACGTCGAGATCCGCCTGAAGGCCGAAGACGAGTCAGGTTCCGCAGACAAGACCGAGATCGTCTACGTCACCGAGTACGTGGAGGATCAGCGTCCTCAGCTCACCCCCGGCCAACAGGCCCAGGCTGACCTCGCGCGCCAAATCATCGAGGGTCTCGTAGAAATCGCAAAACCTCTCGTTGCCCACTGGTGGCACACTCAGACCGTGCCATTCCTCGTTGCCAAGCGCGAAGCCTTCGTGCTGAAGCAGCAGGCCCGCAGAGCCCAGAAGAAGGCCTCGCGGGCCGGGGTCACGACGACACCTCCTATTGCTGTCCCGGGGAACGAGGCTGACGCGCCTTCCCAAGATGTGGCCACCGCGCGCAGCGACCCGAAGGTCACTGTGACGAGCGAGCAATTCCAGCAGATGTTCATGACTTGGCTCGCTCGTGAGGACGCCCAGCAGGCACTCTGGAGCCTCATCGTGGCTGCCGAGGTCGAGAATGGCGGTGCCGCCACCCTGGCATGGCAGCAGGAACTGACGGGGCTTTCGCCTGAGCAGCGAACCGAACGGGTCATGGAGTTTCTAGCTACCAACCCCTCGATTCTGGAGGACTTCGCTCGTCAGCTCATGGGCAGCGTGACTCTGGGGCTCAGCGAGACGACTCTCAGGCGCGACCGGGCGTAGAGCCGTGCCGTTTCAGATGGCGCATCACTAGCTATAACGCGTGCGCAGGCTGTCCGTGAACGGAGCACGATCCGCCACGGGCATCTGAGTCCCCCACGGCACGCAAAGGGTCGACACCGCAGGCTCTGGGCGGCCGTGTCCCCCATTCACTTCCGGCCGGGTCGCAGGGCACGCGGGTTGCCCGTCGATGCCGTGCAGGCGGTCAGCCCCGGCACCCTGTCTTCGACGCGGTCCGGGCTCCGGGAGACACGCGGTGCCGGTGACCAGCAGAACCTCCCGCCGGCTCCGGACGAGCCGAGTGGCCATCGACTCTCCGGCGCTCAGGAAGCGGCCCCTTCGGGGGCCGGTCGGCGATCCGGTCCGGTGGTCAAAAATGTGACGACACCGTCGTCGGAGCGTGGGAGGCTCCTTCCGCGAAGCACCGCGGCGGACTGCTCGCGTTCTCCTCTCTGCCGTCTTCGGGCAGTCCGCTCCGATCCTCGGGGAACAGAGTCGGTTCCTGCTGGACGAGAACAAGCACGTGCGCCGCGCACGTGCCGCCCTCGCCGCACGCCGACCCAGGATTCACCGGTTGTCCCAGCGCACCTCGCATGCCGCCCACCCTGACCTGCAGGCCGACTGCGGCGACTGCTTCGGGCTGTGCTGTGTGGCACTGCCCTTCTCACGGTCGGCTGACTTCCCGGTGAACAAGTCCGCCGGCACACCCTGCGGACATCTCCGGAAGGACTTCCGTGGCGGAGTCCACGAGCAGCTGCGGGACAGGGGTTACAACGGCTGCGCGGTGTTCCACTGCTTCGGCGCGGGCCAGAAGGTCTCCCGGGTCACCTTCACAAGCGTCAGCTGGTGTGATGAGCCCGCCTCGGCCCGCGCGATGTTCGAGGTCTTCCCCATCATGCGCCGGCTCCACGAGCTCCTCACGTACATCGCGCAGGCCCTGGACCTGCCCTCGGCACGGCCCGTCCACCAGGAGCTCCGCCGCGCGTACGAACAGATCGACGCACTCACCCGGGAGACGCCCCAGACCTTGCTCGAGGCCGACGTCGACGCGCTGCGCGCCACGATCGACCCGCTGCTCCTGCGCACCGCCGAACTGGCACGGGCGGCGGTGCCGGCGAGCGGGAGGAACCACCGGAGAGCCGACCTCGTCGGCGCGCGGCTGCACTGCGCGCAACTGCGGGGCGCCGACATGCGAGGGGCCCTGCTCATCGCGGCTGACCTCTCCGGCGCCGACCTCCGTGACGCCGACCTGATCGGCGCGCACATGCGAGACGCCGACCTGCGTGGGGCGGACCTCCGCAACGCAGTGTTCCTGACTCAGTCTCAACTTGACGCCGCGCGGGGTGACGCGCGCACGCAGATGTCCCCTCCGTTGACGCACCCGCCGCACTGGGCGACCTGAAGCGGACCGCCGAAGAACGCTCACGCGTTCTCGCCGGAACGCGTCTCACACATGCCGTCGCGGGCCCCGGGCTCGGCAGGGCGGGCCGGGGATCAGCCGAGCCGGGCGGCGGGGGTCGGCGCGGCGGCGCCCGCGTGCCCGCCGGCGGCCACCGCCGCTGCCGGGGCCGGGGCGCCGTTCCAGGCCATGCGGGACCACGGCAGTGCGATCTCGCGTGCCGACCGGACCTGGCGGGGCGCCAGGTGCTCCACCGGGACCGCGTCGCGGTGCCGGGCGAAGACGGAGTCGACGTACCGGTGGCCGGTGTCCGCGGCGACGAACAGCACCGTCCGGTCTGCGGCCGTCCGGTGCTCCCAGCGTGCCGCCAGGTAGGCCGCGCCGGCTGAGAGGCCGGCGAAGACGGCGTGGCGGCGCAGCAGGTCGACGCTGCCGGCGAGGGCGGCGTCGAAGGCGGTCCAGTGGACGGTGTCGTACCGGTCGTGCCGGACGTTGCCGAACGGGATGGAGCTGCCGATCCCGGCGATGATGATCTCCGGGTCGGCGACGTGCTCGCAGCCGAAGGTGACGCTGCCGAACGGCTGGACGCCGACGAGCCGGACGTCCGCACCGCGCCGCCGGAGCTGCTGGGCCAGTGCCCCGGTGGAGACACCGGTGCCCACGCCGCCGACGAGGGTCAGCGGCCCGTCGCCGAGCTGTGCGGCGAGCCGGTCGGCGACCTCGGCGTAGCCGAGGTCGTGGATGTCGTCGTGGTACTGACGCATCCAGTGGTACTCGGGGTGCTCCGCCAGGATCTCCCGGATGCGGGCGACCCGGCGGTTCTGGTCCAGCTTGAGGTCGTTGCCGGCGCGCATCAGCTCCAGGCGCACGCCGAGCACCTCCAGCTGTGTGCGCAGTGTGCGGTCGACCGTGGCGGAGCCGATGATGTGGCAGCGCAGGCCGTAGCGGTGGCAGGCCAGCGCGAGGGCGTAGGCGTAGATGCCGCTGGAGCTGTCGATGAGGGTGTCGCCCGGCCGGACGGCGCCGCTCTCCAGCAGGCGGCGCACGGCGGCCAGCGCGGAGACCACCTTCATGGTCTCGAAGCGGAGGCAGAGGAGGGAGTCGTCGAGGCGTATCAGGTCCGGGCGGCCGACCGCATCCGATATGTGGTCGTCCACGGGGTGGTTCCTGGGCGGTGACGGGACGAGCGAGGTGGGTGTCACGACACCGCCCGGTAGCGGTAGACGGTGGTGGCGTCGGCGCTGAACTGCGAGAAGGGGAACGGTTCCGCGCACAGCGCCGTCACCCCCGCTCCGAGGAACGCGCGCGCCACGGCGCTGCCGGTCTGTGCGTAGACGACCAGGGGGACGCCTCGCTCCCGGCAGCGGCCGAGGACGGTGTCGAAGGTGCCGTTGCCGAGGGTCATGCCGGTGGCGACGACGGCGTCGGCGGTGTCGAGGACGTCGTGCATGTCGTCGGTGATCGGGTCGCCCCAGCGGGTGGTCCGCAGGTTGAGGTCGCAGAGCAGGGGTTCGCCGCCGCGTTCCCGGATGGCGGCGACGAGCGGATTGACGACGCCGATGAGTCCGACGGTGCGGCCGGTCGCGCTGCCGAGCAGCTCGGCGACGGCGGCGTCCCGCGCGGCGGCCCGGTGTTCGGGCGTGCCGGTGGCGAGGGTGACGGCCTCCGCGCCGGCGGTGTCCCGGTGCGGTGACGCCGCGGCGAGGCAGGCGTCGAGCGCCGCGATGCGCAGCGCGCGGGGGCCGTCGCGCAGCAGGGCGTCCAGGCTCGCCCCGCTGGCGTCGCGGCACACTGCCGGGTCGACCTCGTCCGCCTCGAAGGCGCAGGCGCCGAAGGAGTCACCGACGCGGACGAGGAGGTACTGGTTGCGGTAGGTGGTGTCCCCGCCGGCCAGTCGGGTGCCGTGGTGGACCCAGAACACGCTGGTGGCGGTCAGCCGGCGGGGTGGGGTTCCGTGGCGGCCGGCCAGGACGTCGGCGATCAGCTCTTCGACGGCGCTCACGAGCGGCCCCCGTTCCGGAGGCCCTGGTGGGTGATGCGGAAGAGGAAGGTGACGACGCCGTCCTGCCAGTCGTGGAGGTGGTCGATCCGCGGGTCGAACCCGTGGTCGAGCGCATGGCCGACCAGGGCGCGCAGGTCGGCGGTGGTGGAGGCGATGAGGAGGATCTCTCCTGCGGGGGCGAGGAGTTCGCGTTCCGCGAGTTGGGCGAAGAAGCGGGCGACGAGTGGGGCGCCGACGCAGACGTTGCGGACCACGTCGGGGTCGTCGCTCACCGGCCGGCTCACGGCCGGGGGGTTGAAGGTGACGACGTCGAACCGGCTGCCGTCCGGGACGGGGTCGAAGAGGTCGCCGACCCGAGGGTGGAAGGCGGTCCCCGGGCGGTCGCCGACGATCTCCCGGTAGTGGCGGGTGGTGGCGGCGATACTCGCCGGGTGGACGTCCAGGGCATGGACCTCGCGGGCTCCTCGCAGCCCGGCCGCGACGGCCTCCACGCCGAGCCCCACCCCCATGGCGGCGTAGCGGAGACCGCGCGTCTCGATACGGCCGTCGAGGACCCGGTCGTGGATCATGCGGCTGGTCCAGCCGGGGACGAAGACGCCCGGTGGCACGTCGAAGGTCCAGCCGTTCCAGCTGTGGGAGCGGGTGGTGTGCAGGTCGGACGAGGGCCGGTTGACGGCGATGATGCGGTCTGCGGGCAGCGGCGGCGGCAGCTGTGCGAGGAGGGCGGTGCCGGTCGCGGTGCGGTCCATGAGTTCTCTTCCGTTTTCGTCGGTGGAACGGGCGCGCGCATGCGGAGCCTCGGTGCGCGGCGGCGCGGTGCGTAGCGGACCGCGAGCGGCCGTCGGCGGTGTCCGAGGGGTGGGGGCGGAGGCATCGGGGCACAGGACGGTGGCGCGTACCGAAGTGGCACGGCCGAGAGCACCCTAATGGCAATGATTGTCATTGCGATAGTGTTCTTTCACGCAACGGCGCGCCCTGGCCTGAGGTTTGCGACCGAGGCGGCCGCACCGTCCCGTCCACTCGGACACCGCTCGCCGCGAGGACCGTGGCGACCGGAACCTCTCCCGTGCCACGTCAGGAGCCCCGGTGACCACTTCCGCCGCGCCACCCGGAACCGCGACCCTCCCGCCCCCGGAGCAGCCTTCGATCCTGCTCGACACGGCCTTCCTGCGACTCTGGGCAGGCGCGACCGCGTCCGGTCTGGCCACCTGGGCGCTGCCGTTCGTCCTCGGCCTCGCGGTTGTCGACCGAACCCTCTCGGCCACGGAACTCGGCCTGCTGCTCGCCGCGCGGACCGTCGGGTTCCTCGCGGCGGTACCGGTGGCCGGCGTGCTGGCCGACCGCTACTCCCGTCGCGGCGTCGTCCTCTGGTCCGGCCTGGCAGCAGGCGCGGCGGCGCCCGTGATAGCCCTCGGGGTGGACCGCTCGGTCCTGCTGATGGCGGCGGGCGCCGCCCTGGCAGGCGCGGGGCAGGGCGCCTGCCGGCCCGCCTACCAGGCGCTGACCGCCGAGGTGGTGGACCCCGGCCGGCGGCAGCAGGCCAACGCCGCCATGACGCTGGCGGTCCGGGGCACCGTCCTCACCGGGCCGTCACTCGCCGCGCTGCTCGCCGTCTTCCTGCACACCCGGACCCTGCTGCTCGGCATCGGCCTGCTCTGGCTCGTTTCGGCCTGCGTACCCGGTCGGGGAGCTCGGCGCACCGACGAGCGCGCCGAGCAGGACAACGACGCAGCGACTTCCCTCGTCGCGCAGTTTCGCGAGGGGGTCCAGGAGGCACGCCGCCACCCGTGGTTCCTCGCGGGGCTGGGCGCGCTGACGGCGGTCATCGCCACCGGCTACTCCGCGACCGGCGTCGTGCTTCCGACCGTCAGCCGGGACGACTACGGCAGCCAGGCGGTGCTGGCGGGCGCCGTCACCGCGTACACGGCCGGGGCGCTGATCGGGGCACTCCTCATCGCACGCTGGCACCCGCGCTCCGCCGGGTGGGTGGCGCTGACGGGCCTCGCCCTCTACGGCCTTGCCCCGCTGAGCCTGCTGCTGCCGGTGCCCGCCGCCGTGGTGCTGGCCGCGTACGCGGTCGCGGGCATCGGGATCGAGCTGTTCAACGTGCCGTGGTTCACCGCCGCGCAGCGGGAGGTCGCGCCGGACAAGCTGGCCCGGGTCTCCTCGCTCGACTTCCTGCTGTCGTACGGGCTCGCACCGGTCGGTCTCGCCGTCATCGCGCCGGCCGTCGCCGCGTTCGGCGCGGAGCCCGTGCTGCTCGGGTGTGCGGTGGTCTGCTTCGCGGCGCCCGCGCTCGCCGCGCTGGCGCCGGGCGCCCGCACCTTCTCCCGGCAGCCCTCCCGCGGACGGTGAGCGTCGGGCCCGGAGGGCCGGCCAGGACGGCCGTTCCCTCCGGGCCCGACGGTGTCGTCGTCAGTCGGCGAGCCCGTCCAGGTACGCGGCGAACTTCTCCAGCCCGTCGACGGTGCGGGGCCCGCTGATGCCCTCGTTGTAGTCGAGGACGAAGAAGTTGTCCTGCTGCACCCCGGGCAGCTCACGGGTGTGCGGCGACTCCTTGAGGAATTCGATCTTCTTCTCCGCGGCGAGGTCGCCGTAGTCGAGGATGACGACCACCTCGGGCTCCGCCTCGGCCACCGACTCCCAACTGACCTGCGTCCACCGCTCGTCGAGGTCGTCGAAGACGTTCCGGGCCCCGGCCGAGGCGATGATGTCGTTGGGCGGCACCTGACTCCCCGCGGTGAACGGCTGGTCGGTGCCGGAGTCGTAGAGGAAGACCGGCAGCGGGTCACCGTCCGGCGCGGCGGCGCGGACCGCTTCCACCCGCCCCTGCAGCTCCTCGACCACCTCGGCGGCGCGCTCCTCGACCTGGAAGATCGCGCCGAGCCGCTCCAGGTCGGCCCAGAGCGCGTCGAACGGCGCCATCCGCTCGGGGTGGCCGGGGTAGTTGAAGCAGCTCTCCGTGTGCAGGAAGCTCTGGATGCCGAGGGTGTCGAGGATCTCGGGGGTGATGCCGCGCTGCTCGCTGAAGCCGGAGTTCCAGCCCGCGACCACCAGGTCGGCGCGGGCCTCGACCACGATCTCCTTGTTGAGCAGGTCGTCGCTGAGCATCTCCACCTCGGCGTAGTCGGCCGCCCACGGCGACTCCTCGACCGGCGGGTTGGCCGGCGGCATGACGTAGCCGGCGACGTGATCCGTCAGGCCGAGGGCGAACAGCTTGTCCGCGCTGCCGGCCTCATAGGCGACCGCGCGCTCGGGCACGGTGTAGGTCACGGACTCGCCGCAGCGCTGGACGGAGGACGACGCGTCGGACTTCCCCTCGTCCTGCTCGGCCACCTCGGCGCCGCACCCCGCCAGGGCCAGCGCCATCACCACGGCACTTCCGGAGACGGCGGTGCGGCGCGCCGCGGCTGAGGGGGTCTTCGTGGGCATGGTGGGTCGCCTTCCGATCAGGAGGGATCGAGTGAGTACAACAACTGGGGTGCGCCGCTCACCGGGTGCGGCACGACCTCGGCGCGGACGCCGAAGACCTCGTCAACCAGCTGCGCGGTGAGGACCTCCGCCGGGGTCCCGGTGGCGACGAGCCGCCCGTCGGCGAGCACGCCGACCCGGTCGCAGACCGCGGCGGCGAGGTTGAGGTCGTGCAGCACGACGAGGACGGTGAGGCCGGCGCCGCGCAGGAACGAGAGCAGGCCGAGCTGGTGGCGGATGTCGAGGTGGTTGGTGGGCTCGTCCAGGACCAGCACCCGAGGCTCCTGGACGAGGGCGCGGGCCAGCAGCACCCGTTGGCGCTCACCGCCCGACAGGCCGGGGACGGTGCGTTGGGCGAGGTGCGCGATGTCGAGGCGTTCCATCGCCGCCCGGCACAGTTCCCGCTCCCGCGCGTTCAGCGGCTCGTTGCCCCGCCGGTGGGGTGCGCGCCCCAGCGCGACGACCTCCTCGACGGTGAAGTCGACGTCGACGCCGCCGTCCTGCGTCGTCGCGGCCACGGTCCGCGCGCTCTGCCGGGGCGTGAGGCGCGACAGGTCCTGGCCGCCGACGCGCACCGCGCCGGCGCTGGGGCGCAGCGCCCGGTAGACGCACCGCAGGGCCGTGGACTTCCCGCTGCCGTTCGGCCCGACGAGACCGACGATCGCCCCCTCGGACACCGTCAGCGAGAGCCGGTCCACCAGTGTCCTGCCGTCGGTCACCACCGACAGCTCCTCGATGCGCAACTCCATGTCAGCGGCCTCCGAACGTGTAGCCGCCGCGCCGCATCAGCGCGACGAAGACGGGAACACCGACCAGCGCGGTGATGACCCCCAGCGGCAGTTCGCGCGGCGCGACCACGGTGCGGGCCGCAAGGTCCACCCACACCATGAACAGCGCCCCGGCCAACGGGGCGACCGCGAGGACCCGGGCGTGCGTGGCGCCGACGAGGATGCGGACGACGTGCGGCATGACCAGCCCGACGAAGGCGATGGCGCCGCTCACCGCGACCATGACGCCGGTGACGAGTGAGACAATCACCAGCAGCACGGTCCGCTGCCGGCCCGCGGCCACGCCGAGGCTCGCGGCCGTCTCGTCACCGAGGGAGAGCACGTCCAGCACCCGGCCCCGCCGGTACATCAGCACCAGCCCGCCGAGCACCGCCACGGCCACCACCGGCAGTACGTCCCAGCTCGCCGCGCCGAAGCTTCCCATCGTCCAGAACAGCACCGTGCTGGTCGCCTCGTTGTTGGGCGCGAGGTAGACGAGCAGGCTCATCACCGCCTGGAAGCCGAGCGACATCGCCACACCGGTCAGGACGAGCCGCAGGGGCGACAGCCCGCCGCGGCCGGCGGCCGCGAGGTAGACCAGCAGCGAGGCGCCGAGCGCCCCGAGGAACGCGCCGACCGACACGGCGTGGATGCCGAGGACGGCCAGCCCGCCGGTGGTGGTGACGGCGACCGCCCCCACCGAGGCGCCCGAGGAGACGCCCAGGACGAACGGGTCGGCGAGCGCGTTGCGGACCATGGCCTGGATCACCACGCCGATCGCGCTCAGCCCGGCACCGACCAGCGCCGCCAGCAGCACGCGGGGGGTGCGGATCTGCCAGATGATCTGGTGGGTGGTCACCTCGTCCGCGCCGATGGTGCCGCCGCTGAGCGCCGCCCAGAGGTGGCGTGCGGTCTCGCCCGGCGCGATGACCGCCGGCCCGAGGCCGATGGCGACGACGACGGAGACCACCAGCAGAAGGGTCAGCACGGCGCAGGCGCCGAGCAGCCCGCGCCGGGAGGCGAGGCGGCGCTTCGGGCCGGGCGCCACCGGAGCCGCCGCCTGCCGCTGCTGCCCGATCACGGGCGTTCCCCGGGGTGGTACGAGTGGCGAGGGCGACGGCACGGGCCACCTGCGCTTTCCATCGATAATGGAACCCATGTTCAACAGAGGAGAACTTAGCCCCCTCTGCCCGCCGTTGTCCACCACGGATCCCACGCAGTCTCCGGGCACTGGCAGGGTGCCGACGGGATGAGACGCGGGCATCGCTCCACCGGCTGCTGCCGGCCTCGAGCACGTCGCGTCGGTTCCGCGACAGCGCGTGCGACGCGTCCCTCACCGCGCAGTGCGCGGGGACGGGGAGAAGTGCAGGCGTGTCCACGGCAGCCCGGCGCGGGATCGAGGCTTCGTCCGGCTACGGCTGCGCCGACGGAAGACGCCCGTCAAGGGCCGCCATCCAGGGTCCGCAGGGAGTAATCGAGCGGGAGAGCGGCGGCCCGAGGCCGGCCGTTCCCGGCGGGGCGCAGCGCGATTCGGAGATGCGGGCGAGGGCCACGGGCGCGCTCACCATGACCGCGTACTGCGCTCACGCGCGCTACCGCACCATGGGACGAGCGGCCTCCCGCCGCGGCTGCTTACTCCCGCCCGCTGAATGGCAAAGGCGTGGCGGATCTCGGGGCAGCAGCAGCTGCGGCGATCAGCCGCAGCCGCTGCCGAATCAGCGGACGATGGTCTGGATCTCCTGGACGGTGACGTCCTGGGTGGTGCCGAACGCGCCATCCGGCAGCGTCGCGCCGCTGCCGTCCGAGCCCTCCCAGCTGACCTCCCACACGACCGTCGCACTGAACGGGTACGGGCCGCGGTCGTGGGTCGCCCGGTGGTAGGTGACGCCGCAGGACGGCGCAGTCCCGGCGTCGGCAGCCGTGTACGGCCGACCCACACCGCCGTCCGCCCCGACCGCACAGCCGTCGTGCACCGTCGCATCGCCCGTTCCCGGGTCGAGCTCCACGCGTGACGGGGTCGCGGTCACCGTTGCCGACAGCTGCGAATAGCCACTGATCGACGCCGTCACCGACACCGGCGCCAGGTCGGACGCGTCCATCCACACCCAGGTCGCCAGGTTCACCTTCTGCGCGTCCGCCGCCGGGCTCAACTCGGCACGGACATCCGGGATCTCCACCTCGGCATACGCCAGCTCCGCCAACATCTCCGGCGTCGGGGAGTTGGGGTGCGGCGGCGGGGTGTCGTCGTGGTCCACCCAGAAGATCTGCGACTCGCAGCTAGCGGTCGAGCCGTCGGGGTGGTTCGGATTCGAGTGCACCGTCCACCAGGCCCCCTCGTCCTCCCGCCCGATGTTGTGGTCCTCGTACTGGCTGTTCTCGCCGTAGGTCTCATCGTGCGAGTCGACGATCTCCTGGGCATTGTGCCCCTCGGTCTTGTAAGCCTGGTCCTTGGCGTAGTTGTCCCACCAGTCCTTGAACCCCGACGCCGACCAGCGAGGCGCGTAATACGGCGACCAGTTCGACTGCCGTCCGGACAACGACCCACCAGCACCCGAATGCGGCGGATCGAAGACGACACCACCGACACCAGTCTCGGACACTTCGGCTTTTAGCTTCGACCCGTTGCGGCCACCGTAGAAATCGGTCTGCTGGCCCCCTCGCCCGGAGTCACCGGCGACGGCTGGCGACATCGCCACCATCGACATGCAGACAATCACGCAGACGGCAACTACTCGGCGCACAGCTGATCCTCTCGATCAGTTGTCATGATCACCGTCTGCCAGACGCCGTCATCATTGAGCTGCTGCCGAGCCGTGTAGTAGTACTTCCCACTGTCGGGGTCCTGCTCGCCGCTCTCCACCTCGATCAAGTAGGAACCCGCCATGTCCGCGCAGTATGTGGTGACCGCTGCGCTGTTTGTCTGCATCTCGATGGTGCGCTTGTAGTAACGCGTGGTGCCACCGAACGATAGGCCATCGTCGTGCATGCTTTCGATGTAGTCGATGCTCTCGAGCAGCGCGGAGTCCGCGAAGTAGAAAGGCAAAGCTGGCACCTGCGTGTCACCACTGGTGACGGCCTCGTCCACCGCGTTCACTCCACGCTCCTGGTCGGCGAGGACGGCGAGTTCGACCGGGTCGTCGGTGTCGACCTCCTCGAAGACGTTGTTCACGTCGTCCGGCAGGTTGATCTCCGGACGGTCGATACCGT
>NZ_JAAVJD010000210.1 GCF_012033735.1 Streptomyces lonarensis
GGGCGGCTCCCAGGGGAAGCCGCCCGCCGCCCGACGCCGATGGCCCGGCCCGCCCCCGCTCGGCGGCCGACCGTGCCTCAGCCGGTCAGTCGACCACCCGCAGCGAAACCTCCGAGGCCCCGTCCGACACCTCGACCGGGGCACCGTAGCCGTCCGCGCCGGCGAGCACCACCGACCAGCGGCCGCACGCCTCGGCGCCCGACTCCACGCGGACCCGCACCGTCTCCCCGTCGCGGCGGGTCCGGAAGACGGCGACCGTGGCGCCGTCCGTGCCGGGCAGCTCCGTGAGGGTCTCCGTCCCGTCCGCCGGGGCGTGCACCCGCAGCGTCACCCCGCGCGCCCAGTCACCCGCGGCGGAGTCCGCCGCCGCGGCCATCGGCACCACGGAGCCGGGGCGCGCGAGGAGCGGCAGCGTGTCGAAGCCGTGGCGCTCCCGCCGCCACCCCGGTCCGGTGAACCGTTCACCGGTCAGCAGGTGGGTCCACTCGCCCGCCGGAAGGTAGTACTCCACCTCGCCCTCGGCGTCGAACACCGGCGCCACCAGCAGGTCGTCGCCGAGCATGTACTGACGGTCCAGCCCGTGGCACCCGGGGTCCTCAGGGAACTCCAGCACCATGGCCCGCATCACCGGCGTACCCGAGCGCTCCGCCTGGACCGCCGCGCGGTACAGGTAGGGCATCAGCCGCAGCTTGAGCCGGGTGAAGTCACGCATGACGGTGACGGCCTCGTCGTCGAAGTTCCACGGCACCCGGTAGGAGCTGCTGCCGTGGAGCCTGCTGTGGGAGGAGAGCAGGCCGAACTGGGTCCAGCGCTTGAAGACCGCCGGGTCCGGTGTCCCCTCGAAGCCCCCGATGTCGTGGCTCCAGAACCCGAAGCCGGAGAGCCCGAGCGAGAGCCCGCCACGCAGCGACTCGGCCATGGCGTCGAAGGTGGACTCGCAGTCACCCCCCCAGTGGACCGGGAACTGCTGGCCCCCGGCGGTGGCGGAACGGGCGAACAGCACGCCCTCGCCCTGGCCCTTCTCCTCCCGCAGCACCTCGAAGACCAGCTCGTTGTAGAGCTGGGTGTAGTAGTTGTGCATCCGCTCGGGGTCCGAGCCGTCGTGCCACACCACATCGGTGGGGACCCGCTCCCCGAAGTCGGTCTTGAAGCAGTCCACCCCCTGCCGTGCCAGCCGCCGCAGGTGGTCGGCGTACCAGGTGCGCGCCTCGGGGTTGGTGAAGTCCACCAGCCCCATCCCGGCCTGCCACATGTCCCACTGCCAGACGTCGCCGGCCCGGTCGTGGAGCAGGTACCCGCGGTCGCGGGCCTCGGCGAACAGCGGCGACTTCTGCGCGATGTAGGGGTTGATCCACACCGAGATCCGCAGGCCGCGGTCGCGCAGCCGCCGCAGCATGGCGTCGGGGTCCGGGAAGACCTCCGGGTCCCAGGTGAAGTCGCACCACTGGTACTCGCGCATCCAGAAGCAGTCGAAGTGGAAGACCTCCAGCGGGATCTCCCGCTCCGCCATGCCGGAGACGAAGCGGTTGACCGTCTCCTCGTCGTAGTCGGTGGTGAACGAGGTGGAGAGCCACAGCCCGAACGACCACGCGGGGGGCAGCGGCGGGCGGCCGGTGAGCGCCGTGTACCGCTCCAGGATCTCCTTGGGCGTGGGGCCGTGCACGATGTAGTACTCGACGCTCTGGTCCTCCACGCTGAACTGGACCCTGCCGACGGCCTCGGACCCGATCTCGTAGGACACCTTGCCGGGGTGGTTGACGAAGACCCCGTATCCGCGGTTGGTGAGGTGGAAGGGGACGTTCTTGTAGGCCTGCTCGCTCGCGGTCCCGCCGTCCGCCTGCCAGATGTCGACGCTCTGGCCGTTGCGGGTGAACGGGGTGAACCGCTCCCCGAGGCCGTAGACGAGTTCGCCCACCCCCAGGGACAACTGCGCCACCGCGTAGTGGTGCCCGTCGTCGGTGACGGCGAAGCCGGTGCCGCGGGGCCCGGCGGAGACCAGTTCGCGGCCGTCCGCGCGGAACGAGAGCCGCCACGGTTCGCGGGTGTCCACGCGCAGCGAGAGCGAGCCGGCGTCGATCCCGGCGATCCCGTCCGTCACCCACGCGTCGGGGGCGTACCCCGGGTCGCCGGTCAGCTCGAAGGCGGGGGTCCGCGGCCGCCGGCCCGCGTGGTGGGTCGACCGCACCGCGATGACCCCTTCCGCCGGTGACCAGGTCTCCACGGTGACCAGCGGGGCGTTGAGCGTGTTGCCGCGCCGCTCCACCTTGCGGACGGCGGCGTGCAGGGTCAGCCGGCCGTCCTCGGCGCGGGCGTCCCGGACCTCCGTGGCGTAGGAGGTCCGCACGCCCTCGCGGTTCAGCCAGTAGCCGTCGGTGAACTTCACTCAGCTCTCCTTGTTCGGGGTTCCGTGTCCGTCCTCGCCCGAGGCGGGCGCGGTGCGGGCGGTGCTCGCCGGCCCGTCCGCGGCCCGGTGCCGGGCGATCAGCTCGCGGTACCAGTGGTAGCTGTCCTTGGGGGTGCGTGTGAGCGTGTCGTAGTCCACCCGCACGATGCCGAACCGCCGGTCGTAGCCGAAGGCCCATTCGAAGTTGTCCAGCAGCGACCAGACGTAGTAGCCCCGGACGTCGACGCCGCGCTCCACGGCCTCGGCCAGGGCGACCAGGTGGCCGTGGAGGTACTCGACGCGATCGGTGTCGTGGACCCGGCCGTCGGCGGAGACGGTGTCCGCCTCGGCCGAGCCGTTCTCGGTGATCACCACCGGCGGCAGGCCGGGGTAACGGGCGACCAGCTCCGTCAGCAGGTCGGTGAAGGTGGCGGGGACCACCGGCCACCCCATGGTGGTCGTCCGGACGTCGCCCTGCCAGCTCTCCGCCGCGCCGATGTCCACCGCGGTGCGCCGGGCGGGGTCGGGCTCCCGGTGCGGGGTGTCGGAGACGGTGATCGGGCGGTAGAAGTTGACGCCGACGAAGTCCAGCGGCTGCCCGATGAGTTCGAGGTCGCCGTCGAGCCGGGGTACCGCGTCCAGCAGTGGGCCCCAGGTCTCCCGCTCGTGCTCGGGGTACCGGCCCGCGAACAGCGGGTCCAGCCAGATGTCGTTGTGGAGGACCCCGGCCCGCCGTACCGCGGCGGCGTCCTCGGCCGAGGAGGAGGCGGGGACGAGGTGGTCGGGGTTGAGCGCGATCCCGACCTCGCGGGCGCCCGCCTCCCGCAGTACCCGGGTGGCCAGCCCGTGCGCGACCAGCAGGTGGTGGGAGGCGGCGATCGCCCCGGCGCCCTCCTGTGCGCCAGGGGCGTGCCGACCCACCGCGTACCCCACGAACGCCGCGCAGAACGGTTCGTTGAGCGTCATCCACCGGCCGACGCGGTCACCGAGCCGTTCGACCACCATCCCCGTGTACTCGGCGAACCGCTCGGCGGTGGACCGGACCCGCCAGCCGCCCTGGTCCTCCAGCTCCTGCGGCAGGTCCCAGTGGTACAGCGTCGCCGCCGGCTCGATCCCCGCCGCGAGCAGCTCGTCGACGAGGCGGTCGTAGAAGTCGAGACCCGCCGGGTTGACGGGGCCGGACCCGCCCGGCTGCACCCGCGGCCAGGCCACCGAGAACCGGTAGCTGTCGGCGCCGAGCTGCTTCAGCAGCGCCACGTCCTCGCGGTAGCGGTGGTAGTGGTCGCACGCCACGTCACCGGTGGCGCCGTCGGCGACCTTCCCCGGGGTGCGGCAGTAGGTGTCCCAGATGGAGGGGCCCCTGCCGTCGGCGTCGTGGGCGCCCTCGATCTGGTAGCTGGCCGTGGCCGCGCCGAAGAAGAAGCCGGGAGGGAAGCGGGGGAGCCCGTCCGCCGCTTCCTGCCGGGTGGTCCCTGCCGGGGTGTTGCTGCTCATCGGGGGGTGGCCTCTTTCGGTTCTCGCTGGTCGGGTGGGGAGGGCGGTCCGGCGGGCGCACCGCGGGACGGAGGATGGGGCGTCACTTCACCGAGCCCCCGGTGATGCCGGCGGCGATGTACTTCTGCGCCGCGATCAGCAGCACGGCTGCCGGGATCGCCGACAGCACGGCCGTGGCCATCACGGCGCCCCAGTCGCTGACGTGCGCGCCGATGAACTGGTAGATGCCGAGGGTGACCGGCTTGACGTCGTCGGTGGTGTTCAACGTGAGGGCGAAGACGAAGTCCGCCCAGGCGAAGAGGAACGCGAACAACCCCGCCGTGATCAGTGCGTTGCGGCTCATCGGGAGCACGATCCGGCAGAACGCCGTGAACCGGTTGGCGCCGTCCACCATCGCCGCCTCGACCACCTCCGTGGGAATCGAGACCATGAACGCGCGCAGCAGCACGATGGCGAAGGGCAGGCCGAGCGAGGCGTCGGCAAGGATCAGGCCGAGGTAGGAGTTGACGAGGTTCAGCTCCGCGTACGCGTTGTACAGGGCGTTGGCGACGACGATCGACGGCACCATCTGGGTGATGAGGGTGCCGAAGACGATCGCCCGCCCGCCGCGCAGGCCGAACTGCGCGAGCCCGTACGCCGCGGGAGCGGCGAGCGTCAGGCACACCACCACCGCGCCCAGCGAGACGACGATGCTGGTCAGCAGCGAACCGCCCTGGGTCTCCAGCGCCCGCGCGAAGTTGCCGAAGTCGGGCGAGGTGGGCACCAGCTGCGCGGCGGCCACCGCCGAGTCGGGCTGCAGGGCGGTCGAGATCATCCAGTAGACGGGGAAGAGCATGACCGCGAGGATCGCCAGGGCGAGCGCGGTGTTGCCGAGCGAACGGGCCCGGGTCCGGTTGCCGGTGGTCTGCACGGCTGATCACTTCCCCTTGCCGAGGTCGGCGCGGTTGACCCGCAGGTACAGCACCGCGAAGACGGCGCTGATCAGGATGAGGACGTTGCCCACCACGGCGCCCTGGCCGAAGTCGAGCTGGAGGAACGACAGCTGGTAGGTGAGGGTGCCGAGGGTCTGGGTGGAGTCCGCCGGCCCGCCCCCGGTGAGCGCCAGGATCAGGTCCAGCACCTTGATCGTCGACATGAAGCCCAGCACCAGGACGACGGTGATCACCGGCCGCAGCATCGGCAGGGTCACGCTGCGGAATGCCCGCCACGGCCCGGCGCCGTCGAGCGAGGCCGCCTCGTACAGCTCCCGGGGTATCTCCTGCAGACCGCCGTAGAGGATCACCATGTTGAACGGGATGCCGATCCAGATGTTGACGAGCACCGCGGAGAGGAGGGCGACGCTGGGACTGGCCAGCCAGGGCACGGCGTCCATCCCGAAGACCGAGAGGAAGCTGTTGAGCACGCCGTGGTCCTGGTCCATGATGCGGCGCCACACCACCGCCGAGACGACCATCGGCACCAGCCACGGCAGCAGCAGTACCGCGCGGATCGGGCCGGAGAGCCGGAACCGCCGCGAGAAGAACACCGCGAGCCCCAGGCCGATCGTGAACTGGCCGAGCAGCGAGCCCGCGGTGAACAGCAGCGTCTGCCACACGGCGTCGGTGAACAGGCTGTCGCCGAGCACCGCGCGCCAGTTGTCGAGCCCGGTGAACGGCGCCTCGCCGGTGAAGTACGTCGTCGGCGTGTACTGCTGGAAGCTCATCACCACGTTGTTGACGAGCGGGAAGCCGAAGAACCCCAGCATGTACAGCAGCGCGGGGGCCACGAACAGCCACTGGTAGAGGCGGCGCCGGGTACGACCGCGCTCGGCGGCGCGTCGTGCGGCGTCGCGCTCGGTGCCGCCGCTGCCGCCGACGGTCCCGGTGGGGGAGTGGGTGGTGGTCATCGTCGTCCTCACTCTCCGGTCCGGGCCTGGCGCTGGGCGCGCTCCAGCGCGTCCCCGGGGGTGGTGCGGCCGGTCAGCACCGACTGGAAGGCGCCCGCCATGGCGTCCGCCACGACCGGCCAGCCGGTGCCCACCTCCGCGGTGCGGGACCGCGCCGTCGCGACCAGGTCGGCGAAGGGCGCAAGCTTCGGGTTCTGCTCCCGGTAGGCCGCCGCGGCGTCCTCCCGGGTCGGGACGTTGTTGACCCGCTCGCCCCAGGCGAGCTGGTTCTCCTCGGAGTTGAGGCAGTTCAGGATGCGGCCCGCGTTCCCCTCGCGCTCCTCGTCCCCGCCCGCCGGCACGGTCATCACCGTGCCGCCGATGGGCGGCACCGGGTCCTGCCCCGCCTCGGGGACGGGGATCGAGGCCACCGCCCACTCCACGGCGTCCTGGCCGTCCAGGACCGGCACCTGCCACGGGCCGTTGATCATCATGGCGGCCCGTCCGGAGATGAACTGGTCGTTGACGTCCTGCTGGTTCCAGTTGACGACGGAGCGGGAGGCGCTGCCGTCGTCCAGCAGGTCCTTCCACAGCTGGAGCGCGGCGTCCCCCGCCCCGTCGTCCAGGGCCGTCTCGTCGCCGCCCGCGGACCAGAAGAACGGCAGGAACTGGTAGACGCCGTCGGCGTTGGGGCTCGCGCTGAACGCCATGCCGTAGGTGTCGCCCCGGGTCAGCGCGGCGGCACCGGCACGCAACTCCTCCCAGGTCGTGGGCGGTTCCAGTCCGGCCTCGGCCAGCAGCTCCTCGTTGTAGATCAGGGCCAGGGAGTTGACCGAGCGGGCGACGCCGTACTGCGCGCCGTCGTGCGAGCCGAGCGAGACCGCGCTGTCGGAGAGGACCGAGGTGTCCACCCCCGCGTCGCCGAGGGGGAGCAGCCCGCCGGTCTCCGCGAACTGCGGGAGCTCGGAGCCGTCCAGCTCCAGGATGTCGGGCAGGGAGTCCGAGGACGCCATGCGCAGCGCCTTGGTCGCGACCTGGTCGGCCGGCACGCTGATCTGCTCGACCCGCAGTCCCAGCGGTTCGGCGCAGCGGTCGAAGTGGTCCTGGTTGGCCTCGTGCTCCGCGGTGTTGGTGGCGGAGTTGAGGACCGTCACGGTGCCGGGGTCGGGCTGCCGGGCGCAGCCGGCGAGGCCGGCCGCCGCCATGACGGCGGCCAGCGGCAGCGCCACGGATCGCTGCGGGGTGCCTCGGGTCGGACGTCTCATCGTCGGGTTTCGCTCCATTCGCGGCTCGGGCGGAGGGCGGGCACCGGCCCGCCGCTCCGCGCGGGCGCCGGTGCCCGCGTTCAGCGGGCGTCGGGCGTGCGCGGCGGTGCTATCGGCACCCCGGGTGCCATGCGGGGTTCGAGGAGTTCGTGGCGGGGGCCGCCCGCCACGGGGCGGCGCTCGGTGGCGGGCAGGGCGCCCGCCGCCGTCAGGGCCAGCTCGGTGACGGCAGCCGCCATGCGGCCGACGGGGAGGTCGATGCGCGGCAGGTCGGGGAGGCCGGACTCGTCCGGGATGGTCCCGACCGGCACCACCGGCAGGTCGTCGGGCAACCGCACCCCCGACGCGGTGAGTTCCGCCAGCACCTGCGGCAGCGGGATCAGGTGCTGCACCACCAGGGCGGTCGGGGGCCGGTCGGTGGCCAGCAGCTCCCGCACCCGGGCGGCCGCGGTGCCCGGGTCGTCGGAGGAGGGCCGGACGGTGACCTCCACGCCGGCCTCCCGCGCGGCGCGGTGCGCGCCCGCCAGCCCGTGCAGCGCGTAGCCGCGCCGGGCGGCGACCTCGTGGTCGGCGGAGGAGAGGAAGGCGATGTGCCGGTGGCCGACCGCCGCGGCCTGCCGGACCGCGAGCGCGACCGCCGCCTCCCAGTCCAGGTCGACCCAGGGGACCTCGGTCTCGTCGCGGGCGTCGCCGTGGCCCAGCAGCGCCACGGGGAACCCGGCCGCCGTCATCGCGGCGACCCGCGGGTCGGCCTCCTCGACCGCCATCAGCACGGCGGCGTCGGCGAGCCCGCTGCCGGCGACCCGGCGCAGCCCCCGTACCCCGTCGGGGTCGGTCATCAGCAGGACGTCGAAGCCGTGCACCCGTGCGGCGTCGCTGATCTCGACGGCGAACCGCCCGTCCACGGCGCGGTACTTCCCCGCCTCGCGCGGCACGGCCAGCGCCAGCACCGAGCTGCGGGAGCTCCGCAGGGTCCGGGCGCTGGCCCGCGGGTGGTACCCCAGGTCGCGCACCGCCTCCAGGACCCGGGCGCGGGTCTCCTCGGAGATCTTCCGCGAGCCGCTGAGCACGTAGGAGACCGTGCTGGGCGCGACGCCGGACCGCTCGGCGACGTCCTTGATGGTGGCCATGTCCGCTCCTTCGCGGTCGTGGTGCGCCCCTCGGCACGACGGCGTCGAATCGCTTCGTCGAATCGTTTCGATGAGGTGGCCAGGATGTTAGGGCCGGGTTGCGAGCCAGGGCAATACCCTGGATGGGAGCGGTACCCCGGGTGGCCGGAAGGGCACCCCGGGTGCTCGCGCAACCGTCGCGTGCCGCCCCGGGGCGTCCGCCGCGTGGGGAGGGCGGTTCCGGCGACGCCGGACGGCCCCGCCCCGCCGGCCGCCGCCCGCCGGGGCCGGGCGTCTTGGCAGCTCGGGCCGGGGGTGGCAGGCTGCGGCCCATGAGTGACGACGCGACAGCGCTGACCTTCCACCCGCTCCCGGCGGGCGCGCCCCGCCCCGCCGGTGGCGCACCCGGGGTGATCGTCATGCCCGGCGGGGGTTACACCCACCTCGCCCCGCACGAGGGGAAGCCCGTCGCGGAATGGCTGGGGCGGCTCGGTCTCGCCGCATGGGTGCTGGAGTACCCGGTGGGCCCGGCAGCGCTGCACCCCGCGCCGCTGGACGCCGCCCGCGCCGCGATGCGTCGGGCGCGCTCGGAGGCCGCCGAACGCGGCGTCGACCCGGGCCGGATCGGGGTGCTCGGCTTCTCGGCCGGCGGCCATCTCGCCGCGCACCTCGCTGCGGGGCCCGCCACGGCGGAGGCGGAGCGGCCCGCGTTCGCCGTGCTCTGCTACCCCGCGACCTCCTGGCACAGCTTCGCCACCGGCGAGGGCACCGCGCGCCCCGACCCGCTGCTCGGCGCCGGGTCAACGGACGCGGGGCGCCGTGAGCTGTCCATCGAGTTGATCGCGGTGGAGCGGACCCCGCCCACCTTCGTCTGGCACTGCGCCGACGACACCGTCGTCGGCGTGGAGCACGCGCTGTCGTTGACGCGGACCCTCGCCGGGCTCGGCGTGCCGGTCGAGCTGCACGTTTTCCCCTCCGGCGGACACGGCATCGGGCTGGCCGAGGGCGCCGGGCCGGCCGCGGGGTGGACGTCGCTCTGCGAGCAGTGGCTCGCCCGCACGGTCTCCGGCTGACGAAGCCGGGCGGCGGGGTCCGCCGCCCGGA